>NZ_SCOK01000011.1:0-129233 GCF_005502555.1 Pseudomonas sp. D(2018) | reverse complement strand
GGATGGCCGTGGAATCGGTGTCCGGATGCTCGTGGAATGAGTGTCCGGATCAGCGTGGAATCACTGTCCGGATGTGCGTGGAATGGGTGTCCGAGTCAGCGTGGAGTCCGCAGGCCGTGAAACGAGTGACGGAGAATAGAGGCAAGAGAACACCGGGTGTTGACGGCAAGATATGGTCAACGCCAGAGGCCAAATTCAAGGGAGCACACGCGTTACAGCATCGGGGCTACCGTCCTCAACCGCTGAGGCGCATCTACATACCCAAAAGCAATGGCAAGCAGCGTCCGCTGGGAATTCCGACGATGGGGGATCGCGCCATGCAGGCGCTATGGAAACTGGCTCTTGAGCCTGTTGCCGAAACGCGTGCAGACCCCAACTCATATGGATTCCGACCGCACCGGTCAACGGCCGACGCCATTGCTTATTGCTTATTGCTTCGACGTTCTGGCGAAGCGCAGCTCAGCATCCTGGGTGCTCGAAGGTGATATTCGCGGCTGTTTCGACAACATCAGTCACGACTGGCTGCTTGCGAACGTACCCATGGATAAAGTGATTCTGCGTAAATGGCTTCGAGCGGGGTATGTCGATCAGGGAGCCTTGTTCGCAACGGAGGCGGGAACCCCGCAAGGGGGAATCATCTCTCCGGTACTGGCGAACTGGACGTTGGATGGACTGGAAGAGGTCGTCTACGCAAGCGTGGCTGCAACAGCACGCCAGCGTCAGCCATTCAAAATACACGTTGTACGGTATGCGGATGACTTCATCGTGACCGGCGCCACGCAAGCTGTACTGCAACATCAGGTTCGCCCCGCCATCGAGGCCTTCCTGAATCAGCGTGGCCTGGAGCTCTCAGATGAAAAGACTCACATCACGCATATCTCACAAGGCTTCGATTTTCTCGGCCAGAACGTACGCAAGTACGCCGGCAAGCTGCTCATCACTCCGGCTCGCAAGAGTGTGAAAGCGCTGTTGGATAAGGTTCGGGAGATCACGAACGGAAACAAGGCGGCTACGCAGACGAACCTCATCTTGACCCTCAACCCGGTGATCCGGGGATGGGCCATGTATCATCGTCATGTGGTCGCGGCTAAGCGCTTCGCGTGGATCGACCATCGAATTTGGCAGGTGCTATGGCGCTGGGCTGTCCGCCGGCACCCCATGAAAAGTGCCCATTGGGTGAAACAGCGATACTTTCGTACCGTGGGTCAACGGCACTGGGCTTTTGCTTCCAGGGAAAAAGCACGCGGCATGAACCAACCGGTTTGGCTCTTTGCCGCCGCCAGTGTTTCGATTGTGCGGCATATCAAGATACGCAGCGCAGCGAACCCGTTTGATCCGGCATGGACGTTTTACCTTGAGCGCCGAAGAGCGCGTCGTTTGGTAGCCCGGTCTTATTCAGGCTGTTGGAAGGCTTGAGCCGTATGAGGGGAGACTCTCAAGTACGGTTCTCAGGGGGAGGCAGGGGTGGTAACACCCCTGCTTTACCCGACTGAAGGCGCACATCGGCGCCGATGCCGAGTCCGGCCTGGTGCACAGCGTGGTGGGGACGGCAGCCAACGTTGCAGACGTTACCCAGGTCGACAAACTGCTGCACGGTGAGGAAAACATGGTGGGTGCCGACGCGGGTTACACCGGCGTCGAGAAGCGCCCGGAACATGAAGGCCGGGAGGTGATCTGGCAGATCGCGGCCCGCCGCAGTAGGTACAAGGTAAGCGAACGGGCATTACACCTTGCCGGCGGATACCCAGTTGTGCGGCAGCAGCTCGGCCAGAGCGCTGGCCTTCTGCGTCGGCAGTCGTGTCAGCACATCCTTGAGATAGGCATAGGGATCATGCCCATTCATGCGCGCCGACTGGATCAGGCTCATGATTGCCGCCGCCCGTTTGCCGCTGCGTAGCGACCCGGCAAACAACCAGTTCGAACGCTTATGCCAAGCTCGGCATAATCGCTCGAACTGGCTGTTCAGCGACACGCCCAAGGGCGCCACAGCCAGCGCGCAGCTCTACAGTCTGATCGAGACCGCCAAGACTAATGGGCAGGAGCCCTATGCCTGGCTGCGCTATATCCTCGAACGCCTGCCCTTGGCCAATAGCATCGAAGACTTCGAAGCCCTGCTGCCGTGGAACTGCCCGCCGACGAGCGCATCCTGATAACAAAGCCTCGTCAACGGAAGACGGGGTTTATGGAGCGGATACTGGATGGCGCGCCGACATTTGCTGACGAATGCAGGAGACGTGCGCCTGTAATGTGGGAAATGGCCGCTGTGCGGTGCTCGCGGTGGCTAAAAACACAGAAATGAGCGGGTTACTTGATCGATTTTGGTCGAATCGCCGCTTCTAAAACTGGTAAGGGCAGAAGTCGGCCGGAAACACAGGGCTACTTCAGACCATCCCTAGGGCATGACTTAGGTAATCGACCAGGAAATCATGGAAGGTCCTCCATTTTTTCGAATGGAAGAGGCGATTTCTGACCGCTACAAACTGATAGCCGCTGTCCGTCTTGGCCGCGAGTACGGGTTTTCCCAGTCCCTGTTGCTCGATACGCTGATGCTCCTTTGCACCCTGGCTCGGGTGCATGCGGGGCACTGCCGCCATCGCCTGGGCAAGGCGATCCCCGTGAGCGCTATCGCCATGGCACTTCTTGTACTTCTTGCCACTGCTGCAGGGGCAAGGTGCATTACGACGAACTTTTTTCACGGAATTCACCAAGCGTGTCGATCCGGACATTGCGACGTGTCTCCAAGCAAGCCGGCACTTTTCTCAACAGCTGTGCACGCAACTTGCCAAAGGAAGTTCCATCCGCCCCTGTCAAGCCCACCAACAGAATAGACATTTGCAGAATACGGGGCCATCGACCAATCAATACAAGGCTAGCACCCTACCGGACTTCTTCGCTTTGTATTCCCATCAAAAAATCCATAAATCCCGGAGATCTGGCTAACGGATAGGACTTAAGTTTACGAATCACGTAGGCGTAATCCTGCCTGCAACCGAATGTAGCACTGCGCCTGCCCAGCTCAAAACGGGAAAGTGAAAAATAATAATAAAAATCTCTCATCGCCTCCGCCATTACACCAACATCTTCATCAGAAACAATCGAAAATACCTTTGCAGCAAGAACGAACGCACATACTCTTTCGTTAATCTTTGCCTCTATTACCCCCATTCGTAACGAGTGAATGAATGAGTAACGATATCGCCCAAGTCGAGAACCACCTCTCCCCCAGTGAGTTATATGCCAGGCGACTCCACCGACATGCTGCGTAGTCGGCGATTGCAGGAACATTCTCAAGACAAATTCGAAGCATTCGAGTCTTTGACGCAGAGCCAAATTATCCGACTGACTGAAGGACTCATCCAACCAAAGGGACACTTTCTTTAGTATTTCGTTTTTCGTAGAATGTACAGGATCGCTCTGCCATATCCTGAAGACCTTAGAAGAAGGCGGCTCTTTAATTCTATTTGCTTCGACTGCGAAGGCAGCCCAACCCTTGTTCAAACCTTCATGACCAAGGAAATATGAAAGTTCTATATGATGCACGCTGCAATATGCAGAAGTGACATAACACCAACTCTTACGCCATGCCGGAAGTAACCCATCGGCAATATCGCGACTTAGGCATTCGGAGCAGTACAAGCGCCTTGCCGACCAAGGCAGCAGCGAGCCACCCATCCGGCTGGTCGTGGCAACAAGAACATCATCATCAATACTCAACTCTTTACGGCAAAACCTTATAAATTTCGATCGCAGATCGAAATCCGGGTCCTCGTAGCGAACCTCCCCAATAAACTTTGCGGGTGCACTGCGTACGTGAATATTACCAAGCATCAAGCCAACTACTGGGCTGCCCTTAATGCATCGATATATCCAAGACGAAAAAGCCTCATCAAAAACCGGACACAGAAACTTCTCCACCTTTGCTAATACCCCCACGGCGACAAAATAGCTTTATGTATATTACGGGGTGTTATTCTTTCTTCACCAGAAGAGACTGCATAGCATGCGGCAGATTTCAAAGCCTGCATAACGCCACCCATCCTGCCGGACGTGTACTGCAACAAGCACCCCACCAATTCGGCGCCATCAAGTTGCGAGGCGTGCTTTAGCGGTATGTTTTGCTCAACACCAGCCAAAAATGAGCGAAACGACTCATCCTCTTTCCAATCACTCATCTCAAAGCTGAAAAAACGACGCTCAAGTTGCGGATCAAGCTTTAATGCATTTTTTGCCTCACTCACTCCAAATCCTAGTATGGGAATAGCCACATCTGGATTGGTGAACCATTTCAGTATCGAGAGATTTTTCTGCTGCTCTAGGCGCGCAACGAGCATCGCGTCCTGTAACTCATCAATGATAATACCCCTTATCCGCCTCAGGCGTATGACCTCGATTAACTCCTTTGGCATTTGCACTCGTTTGGCAGGGAATTTAGGCATGAGCTCCACCGGGAGCCCTAACGCGGAAACCAGTAGCTCGCCAAACTTCAAGTTAAAAGGATTTGCAGCCATATCTATGTAAACAATCTGCTCAGCCAAAGCTCGATTCAATCTAACCTGCTGCACTATGCTGGTTTTTCCTGAGCCTCCCGCCCCTGTAACGATGAGACAAGGAGCCTGAGTTCGCTGCGGCACCTTGATAATATTTTCAATTATGTTGAGAACATCTAAAGACTGGGGGTTATCAATGTAGAATCGGTCACTTTGAATTGCCGCTATTCTCTGCGCAGCCGGCAACCTCAAGAGCTCTTCCGTCTGTGGCGAAAGATGATTTCCCTCACTCATTATGGCCTCCGAGAATAGGGTGTTGCACGCTTGGAGTAGTCAGGCTTTTCCTGTTGCTGTGTTACACCAATTACTTCAGACCCAGAAGCACTATCAGCCCATGCACTACTCTTGTGCTCATGCGCAGCTGCCTGACTTCTTCGTTGCCTTTTTGTCTCCCTCTGCGCATCAGTAACTATTTCGTCGCACTGGTCAATGATCGGCACGACGGCGGGATCTTCAAGCCCTCCCACTTGAACGGAGCCTGGCAGGTGATCACCTATAATTCTCGCTCTGTACTCTTCATATGCAAAATCTGCGGTTGTTGCATCAGAGAAATTTATCGGCAAATAGGAACCATCCAACTTCGCCCATATCGTAGCCATCGAGTACGGATCGAATTTAACTGTCACATTCCGCCTTCCCACATAGGATCTAAGAGCATTACTCCAGTACCACTTACGATTCAGAGTAATCCCTTGGGGGTGAATGATTCTTTTCTCTTCCGGCATGAAGTCAAGCTTGAGCTCCCAAGGATTTGAAACCAGTGGCGGATGCCAAACTTCCCCGCCAGCCGTCGTAAAAAGCATTTTCCACTCTGCACTTGGAGAGCGCTTCAAACCGGAGTGGTGGCGTGCATGATAGATAGCGACCTGCCCAGCAAACCACTTACAGAACTCCTTAAAGGTTAACGCCGCGTGTTTTTCGCTATCATAATTTTTGCGCTGCTGAGTATTGGAATAAGTTGTACCAGGAAGAAAATGCACATACTGGGTCATCATGGTGCCGATCAGGCTCTCTATATGCCCACCGTAATGTTTCCTCCCCTTCGGCCGCCACTCGACTTTTATACCGCGGGCAGAACAAGCCTTTACCAACTTAACAGTACGAAACTCTTTTGCATTATCTAAGTGAAGCGTGACTGGAATACCATAAAACGGATGAATCTGTGGATTCAGACCGAGGCGCCTGAGAAACGAATTCTTTGGCAAAGCGGCATGAGCAAGAGCGCTCGCCACAGACACAGTAGAAGGGGGATACATACTTATGTAGTACCCAAGAATCACTCTAGTTCTAAGGTCAACCAGAAGTGTCAGCCACGGACGACCTATCGGGCGGCGCAACTTCTCATCCACTAGAATGACGTCAACTTTCGTGTGATCCATTTGGACCCACTCTAGCGGAGCTTCGACTTGTTTCTTCCCGGGCTTAGCTCCATACAACTGATTGGCCGACTCGGCGCCATGGACACGCAAGTGCCGTTCGCGCTCTGGTATCGCCTTGATCCTTGCTGCAACCGCAGTGCGCGATGGAACCTTAATTGCTTCCTTAACACAGAGAAGCTCAACTTTTCTCCACACTGCTGATATTGTTGCCGACTTTCCTTTGTACACCTCCTCTATAGCCGCCTGAATAATCTCTTCAGTCTTGCTTGAAATAACTTTTTCGCCTCGCTTTCTCCCCCGCGTTATCCTCAACAAGGATGCTGGGCCGCTGTTTTTTTCGAACTGCCTAAGTTTTCTGTAGAATGTACTAGTAGAAATTCCCGCCTCAAGCGCTGCCTGCTCTAAGCTAAGTTCCCCATCACTGTGCCGCGTAATTAACTCACATAAAATCGTGGCATTTTCCCACTCCTTCTGCGACGCCTCCTCCACTCTGGCGAACACGCTCTCAGACGCCTGACCGGCTTTAACATCTTCTGCTGCAGGAAGTACCTCTATATCTTCAAGGTCAGTAACGAGACTCTCCCCCGTCCCGCTCAAAGTCACCCTTATCTTCGAATCAGGAAGGCACTCTTGGATCGTGGCCGCCTTTCCTTGCGCGACTACGACAAGGCCAGGCCTCAGCTCTACTCGACTCATGGAGCGCTCCTAAAGGCATGCGTCCCAGAGAGCGTAGATTGCTTTTTAAAAATGACAAGAAACTAATAAAATCGAATTTTTGTGCGACTTTTAAAAGTTTTTTTTATTTAATTCTTTGTAAAACATAGACATACGAAATTGCGACTTTTAACAAACACCAACAGCGTCTTCAAGGAATGCTGCTGCATTCTCCAGCGCGCGTCGTCCCTCGGGCAAAATCGCGGCGAACAGGTGCCAGACATGGAACATGCGTGGCCAGACTTCCGGGGTCACCCGCACACGATTCTCGGCCAGGTGCGTGGCAAGCCGCAGCGCATCGCTGAGCATTACCTCGCTTTCGCCGATATGAATCGCGATCGGAGGCAACCCCCGAACATCCGCAAATAAGAGCGTCTTGGCCATCAAGTTGAGGCCCGCCAGGTTTACGGTGGGATCGATGCCATCGCGGGTCATCATTGACGAACCCGTGTGCTCCAGGTTGGCCCAAGGCGAGAGCGCCACGCCAGCAGCTGGAAGCGGCAAACCGGCAGCTCGCTCGGCGACCATCACCGTCACCACCATTGAGCCGCCGGCGGAATCGCCCGAGAACACTATCGAGCGTGCGGGAGTGCCTTGATCCAGAAGCCATTGCTACGAGGCCAGCGGCGGCCGGGAATGGATGTTCTGGTGCCAGGCGATAGTCAGGCATGTAGACCCTGGCCTTTAGCAGTTAAGATGAGCATCTAAATAATGGCAAAATTCTTTAATATCTTCTCTGCTCTGAAGAATGGAAAATCGACTGTCAGCGACCTGTTGCCAGTAAAAAGCCGCATCAACGGCATGCTGGCGAATTAAAGGAACAATCACTCCGTTTATTTCATGCATCCTGAATACGCTCTCCACTCTTACGAATAGCTTTTCACTATAGAGTGCCACTGTTGACCGTCGAACCTATCTACCCGGTAAGAGCCGGCAATAACCAGTATGCCGTCATAAGCATCCATATGGCCGTTGAAAACCACTTTTTTATCGCCGTCCATTACATACTGCATTGCTTTGCCATCCCATACCCGAAGCTGGTAATCCGAGCATAGCCACACCTGATTGTTAAACCAGCGTAACTGGTTCCATAAAATGGTGGAGTTTCCCTGATAAACCTTCGTCCAGGTATGTTCTTTACCGACCCACAGGCTACAACCTTCGCCGCCGATATAAACGTTGCCGTCCGGGGCACATAGCACAGTATTAATCTGTTCATTGGAAGGAAAAGCGCACTGTGACCATCGTTCGCCGTTATAGCGCCAAACGTCGCCACGACCGCCCACCGCATACATGTCCTGTTCGCTGAAGCCGTCAATATCCAGAAAACCTTCAGCTATTGATTTTTCTAAGGTCCACTCTTCCTCAGATAAAGTAGGGATCCCATGGCTTATAGATACCCATTGTCCGATGTCAACCCGCTTATAAATTTTTCGATGTACGCTGGCGGCATATGTGTAGCCGTCAATGCATCGTAAGTTCGCTGTGCCTGCACCTTGCCCTTCGATAATATGCTCTAGCGGCCATTTACCCTTTCCCATTACACTAACTGTGCTATCTGCTAATCCTCGGGAAATCAATAATCCCTGAGATACAGGTTTATGAGATATCCCAACAATAGGTCGAGCAAAACCTGCCAATCCTTTCCATCCATAAGGATCGTCTGGTGTATCAAGATACAGTGCCACTAACCGACTAGGAATTTCACTATCCCACATATCCTTCATTTGCTCATGAGGTAAATCTTTTCTGAGGCAGCAATAAATAATATTTTTATCTCTTACTGCACAACCTGTAATAATCCAATTTGAAAATATTTCTTGCCATAATTCATTGTTGATATATGTATTCATAACACTATTCCTAAAAAGTCATTTATCGCTTCCACGGCTATCTTCTTTTCTGGCTTCTTTACCCTGCTCATTAACTACTTTCGCCCGACTGCCCCGGCATATTTTATAAAATTCTGCTAGTTGCTCCCGGATACATTTATAACTACAGCCCGCATAGGGAAATGCTGTCATATGTGAAGCCGCTGCAGCATTCATTGCCTGATCAAGGCTGATCGTGTTTTTACTATCCTTAGACATTTTATCGAGAATATCTGCCATTGCACCATGCACACGCTTGTGGCTCCCTTTATGCCAGGAGGTTCCCTCAACGCAAACCGTTGGTGCCAGAGCGGCCTGTTTTTCCGTCCACTTAGGGCAGGTATCCTCAACCATTTTATTATTGAGCAGGTGGTGTCCCGCTTGCCCTTTACAGCAGCCTTTTCCCGTCGCGGTTTCGATTTTAGAGCGTTGTCTGGAACCAGTGAGCGTATTTTTAGCGCCGTAAGGAACGAGATTACATTTTCTGGCACGGGGACAAGGGTTAATGGCCGCCAGCATATCCTGACCATCAGCAGCCAGATCTAGGAACAGTCTTCTTTAGCAACCATACTGTTCTTGATAAATACCGTGGCCGTGCCTTTATCCAGCGTTTGTGCTGTGACCGTATTTGGATAGGGAACAACAATTTTGCGTAGTTTCCCGCGATTCCGTGATAGCCCGCAGGGTTTCCCGCCACATACCCACCACCGTGTATGTAGAGCATTACCCTGCCGTCCTCGATGTTCTCGGGAGTAACCAGGGTGGCCGGCACGCTTCCCATCTGAATCTCGTCCACGGTCACGCCCTCTGGCGTGGGATGGACGGTGAGCGCCGTCAGATATTGCGCCCTGGCGTTGGCCCAGGAAGTGTTCAGATCGCCGATTGACCGCTGTAAACGGGTGGAGGCACGCCGGGAGGACGCGTTGCGTCGCCGGCTCTGGCACAGAGCCGGCGAGTGTTGGCAAGACCCAGGAAGTCGATCCGCTATTGGGCCAGGTAGCCGCCATCGATGACCAGCTCCGTCCCGGTGACGTAGCTCGATTCATCGGATGCCAGGAACAGACAGCCGTAGGCGACCTCGATCGGTTGGCCTCCTCGTCTCATTGGCGTGGAGGCGATCACCACCTCGTTGAGCTCAGGCGCCTGTGCGTCGGTGAGCGCTGTGTGGATGAAGCCTGGATGCACCGAGTTGACGCGGATTCCGTCGGCGACGTACGTCATTGCCGCGTTCTTCGACATGTTGCGAACGGCGCCTTTGGCCGCATGGTAAGAGTGCGCGCCTGCAACCGCGGCGCTGCCCCAGATAGATGAGATGTTGATTATCGATCCCCTCCTCTGCTTGCGCATCACGGGAATGACCTCCCGCATGCCGAGGAAGACGCCCGTCTGGTCGACGGCAATCATCTGCAGCCACTCCTTCATTTGCAGTTCGTGCAATGGCTCGTAGGCAATGATGCCGGCGTTATTGACCAGCACGTCGATACGGTCGTGCTTCTTGACGATGTCGCTGACGACGCTCTTCCATTCGCTCTCGCTGGTCACGTCGAGGTGCATGGACTCGATGCCTGCCGGGTATGGAGATGGCGGTGCTGTAATGTCGGTCGCCACCACGATGGCTCCCTCCCTGGCAAACAGCTCCGACACCGAAAACCCGATGCCTCCGGACGCGCCGGTGACCAGAACGACTTTATCTTTAAGTCTCATGTCATTCACCTCTCGTCTTGCGCTTGTGATTCTCCGATGAGTCCTGATCCGGCGGCGAACGCCTGTTTTCGCCGATTCACGCCAGATAGGTGCGCGCGGGGTATCGCCAGGCCCATGGCATCGGGAAGTAACGAAAGAGCTGTCTGCCTTGATGATTCGAGTCTAGGGCTCGCGGTCGGCGCGCCGTGAGTAAATCATTGTGAAGCCTCGTAAAGCCGGTGCCCGAGGTACCAGGCTTGCGCTTCACAACGCGGGCAGAACCTGCAGTGATCGAAGGCGCGGGTGGATTACGACTGATTAAGCACGGCTTCGCGTGCGACCTCACCAACGAGGTCACGCAGCCACTGATGCGCGGGGTCATGGCGGTAGCGAACGTGCCACGCCATCTCTACCGGAAATGTGCCCAGGTCGACGGGCGCAGCCAGCACCTTCAACCGCGGGTCGCGGGCCAGATGCTGGCAGATCAGTCTGGGCAGGGTCGCGCAATAATCCGTCGCGGCTATGAGTTCCGGGATGGCCAGGAAGTGCGTTACCGATACCGCCACCTCGCGCTGCAGTCCCTGCCGCTGGAGCGCCTGAAACAGGCCTGCTCGCAAGCGCCCCGGAGGAAGTACGGTGACGTGCCGAAGCTGTTCGTACTGCTGCCTGGATATCCGTTTGCTGATACGTGGATGGTCGGCGCGAACCACACAGGCCAGGCCGTCTTCCATCAGGTGCTGCACGACCAGATTGTCGGGCGGGTCAGTGATGCGCCCCAACACCATCGCCGTTGTTCCGGAGATGACTCCGGTCTCTGCCAGATCGGCGCCGAACGGCACCATCCGCAGCCGGATGCCCGGCGCCCGTTCGCGCAGACGCGCGACGATGCCCGGCAGTAGCACGAACTCGACGTAGCTGTTCGGTGCCAAGGTGAACAGGCGCTCTGCCTTGGCCGGGTCGAAGCCCTGCTGGCCAAGCACCAGTTCGTCCAGGCTCGAAACGGCAGCGGCAATACCGGGAGCCAGCGCTTCGGCCTTCTCGGTCGGCTGCATCCCGTATCGCTCACGAATGAACAGCGGGTCCTGAAGCATGTCGCGCAGTCGCGCCAGGGCGTTGGAAAGCGCTGGCTGCGTCATCCCCAGGCGTTCGGCCGCCCGCGTGACATTGCGCTCTTCCATCAGCGTCAGGAAAACGGGCAGCAGGTTCATGTCGTAGCGCATCCAGTCATATTGATTAGGACATAACTGGAATTCAACAGATAAATTGGCTGAATGACTTCCTGGCGCGCAATCTGAGCCTCGTTGACGAATTACTGGTCCTTCCCGGCCGTTACCCCGTGCCCCTTACCCCTGTATTCGAACTGGAGCCGCCATGTCTTCCGAATCGCTCTTCTCCCCTACCCGCCTCGGTGCCATCGACGTCCGTAACAAGATCGCCATGGCACCGCTGACCCGCTCCCGCGCCGACATGAACGGTGTTCAGACGCCCCTGGCGATCGATTACTACGGGCAACGTGCCTCGGCAGGCCTGATCATCACCGAGGCCACCAACATCTCTCGCCAGGGGCGCGGCTACGCATACACCCCCGGGATCTACACCGACGCGCAGGTGGCCGCCTGGGCGCCCGTGACAGAGGCCGTCCACGCCGCCGGCGGCCGCATCGTGGTCCAGCTCTGGCACGTGGGTCGGATGTCCCACATCAGCCTGCAGGAAGGAGGCGCTGCACCTGTGGCACCGTCCGCTATCCAGGCCGGTGGCAACGTCTTCACCGAAGCCGGCTACCTGCCCCCGTCAATGCCGCGCGCGCTGGCGACCGAAGAGATCGCCGGCATCCTGGAGGACTATCGTCACGCCGCGCGCCTTGCGAAGGAAGCCGGGTTCGATGGCGTGGAAGTGCACGCGGCCAATGGTTATCTGCTGGAGCAGTTCCTGCGCGACAGCACCAACCACCGCGACGACCGCTACGGTGGCTCCCTGGAGAACCGCGCCCGTTTCCCATTGGAAGTCGTGGAAGCTGTCGCCGATATCTGGGGCGCCGACCGCGTGGGACTGCGCCTATCGCCCCTCTCCACGGCAATCGGCGACACGCCGCTGGACAGCGCGCCGATGGAGACCCACAGCTACCTGGCTCGCCGACTCGGTGAAATGGGGCTCGCCTATCTGCATGTCGTCGAAGGCCAGCTGCACGGTGGCAATGGCGCCGACCTGTTTGACGTGCAGGCCCTTCGTGCGGCCTTCGGCGGTGCCTACATCGCCAACAACGGCTATGACCGACAGCGAGCCATTGATGCCACCGCTTCCGGTCACGCGGACATGATCGCCTTCGGCAAACCCTTCATTGGCAACCCCGACCTCGTCGAGCGGTTTCAATCCCAGGCGCCCCTGTACGACGCGCCGGTGGAGACCTACTTCGGTGGCGGTGCGGAAGGCTACACCGAGTTTGCCCGCGTATAGGTCGCGTGGAGCTGTGCGTGACCAGGTTGGCCACGCACGGCTCCCCTACCCCATCGCTCGTAGCACCTCAGCCGAAATCTTGAGTTCACGGGTTTCGAAGCCTTCGGTGAAGCGCGAGTAGACCGCCTCCAATTGCTCCCTGGCCTCCCTGCTCTTGCCCTCGCCTGCCCGCACGCGCGAAATGAGCAACGCGACTCTCAGCTCCCAGGACAGCGCGGACTGCTCCCTCGCGCTCGCCAAGGCCCGCGAAAGCAGATCCTCAACCTGCTGCTTCTCGATCGGCGGCAGGCTCAAAATCACCTCGGCCTTGGTTCTCAGCAGGTCAGGAAAGTTGAAGTTGCCGCTTGTGATTTCAGCCAGTTCGATCGCTTCCTCGATAGAAGCCAGGGCTTCTGCGCCCTCTCCGCATTCCCGTTGCGCTTGCGCAAGGGCCTGGAGTGCATCCGTCCTCACGACGCTCATCTTGGGCGGCGGCAGCAGCGCCAGGCACTGCTGAAGTTGGTCAGCGGCGACCTGGTGGTGCCCTCTCTGCAGCATCAGCAAGCCGTTGAGGAAGAAGATGACCTGACGGCGCACTGCCACCTTGTAGTCCACAGCGACGCTCTCGAGCTCATGGATCAGGTCCTGTGCCCGGTCCAGCAGGCCATTGCTGAGCAGGATGGGGAAACACAAGGTTGCGCACAGGTAGAACGAATCCGGGTTCCGCCTGCTTTCGGCAATGGCGCTGGTTGCGAGCTGGAGCGCCTGCAGCGGCATACCTCGAATCCATTTCACGCGTGCCTGGCCAAGGCTTGCGACGACCTGCTCCTTGGTCTCGAAGTACTGGAGGGGACGCAAGGGGTGCCCTGCCAGAAGCCCGGCACCTGCGGAGTAGCTTTCGTCAGCCTCCGCCTGGTGCCCCGAGAAATGCCAGGACGACCCTTCCATCCAGCGCGCGATGATCGCCTCGCAAGGGCCGCCATGGGTCGCGGCCGCGCTGGCGTACCGCTCGCTGACCACCCGCGACTCCTGGAACCTGCCGTTCGCCATCATCGCCAGGTGGAGGCCGGCGAGGAAATGGAACATGGAGCGAACATCGCCCATTTGTCGCGAAAGCTCCAATCCACGCTCCACGACGGGCGTCATCTCGCCGTCGTAGTCACCGGCGGAGTAGTAGGTAACCGCCGCCGATTCCAGTAATTCGAGTTCCGTCTTCGTCGTGCGGAACGCCTCCGGTAGCAGCCTCAGTGCCCGTTCGCAGCAGCGCTTGCACTCCATGAGCAACCCCCGCTCCAGAAACAACGGAGCGGCCAGGCAACTGATCTCCACCGCCAGCGGTAACGCCCCCTGCTCGGAAAACGCCCAGTCGATGGCCGCGCGCAAGTTACCGACATCCAGTGGACCCGACTGCTCGCTCGAAGCGATAGACGACGCAACGCGAGCCTCCTTCAGCCGTCGAAGCTGGCCTGCGTAATAGAGGGCGTGGCGGCGGGCGTATTCGTTCCGCTTTTCAAGCCTCGCGAGCCGGGAAGCGGCATAGGCACGGGTGGTCTCGAACAACCTGAACTGAAGCGCTCCGCTCACTCGCGCGATGGCCACCAGCGACTTGTCGACCAGATCACTGACGGCCTCCCCCACCTGGATGGCGTCGATCTCCCGATCCGCCGCCACGGCCACCGCAGCATCGAGCGTGAAGACTCCCCAGAAGACGGACAGCCGGTAGAGCACCTGGCGATCCCGCTCAACCAGAAGGTTGTGGCTCCAGTCGATCATCGTCTCGACCGTCTGCTGGCGGGGACAGGCATCACGGCGGCCCTGCCAATGCAGGGCGAACTGGTTGGCGAGCAGGTCGGCAACGCCCTGCACGCCATAGGTCCCGACCCGACTGGCCACCAGGCCGATAGCATGGGGATTCCCATCCAAGCGGCGACAGAGGGCCGCAACGGTAGGCGCATCCTCGTCACGCAGGTCGTTCCTGGCGCCCCCTTCCCGGGCTCGTTCCATGAACAGCTGCACGGCCGGCCAGAACAGGGCCTGCTTCGCCGTTAGGCGGCCCGTATTGGGCGGGGACGCCAAGGGACGCAGCAGGTAGATGAATTCGTCATTGACCCTGAACGCCTCCCGGCTGGTATTCAGGAACGACACGCTCCCGGTCCCATCGACAATCTGCAGGCACAAGGCTGCAACTGCGGCGATCAGATGCTCGCAATTATCGAGAACGATCAAGGTCCTTGTCGTCGAGAGAACATCCAGAAGTCCCGGCAGGATATCGGCGCCCGAGGCGTGGTAACCCACCGCTGCGGCCACGGCTTCCGCGACCATCTCGCCACATTCCAGGGCACTCAGGTCAACGAAATGAATCGCGCCATCGAATGCACCGAGCAGATCGTGGGCAACCAGCACGGCCAGGGTCGTCTTACCCGCACCTGCCGCTCCGACCACGGTGACCAGCCGCCTGTCCAGCACCACCTGCGAGAGTTCCGTCACGCAGTCTTCCCGCCCCACCGCGGACTTCAGTGGCATCGGGAGACTCGGGAGCGCTTGTGGGGTTTGATCCGTCCTCAAGGGATGCAGGACCGCGGCGACCGAACTGGCTTCAGGCACTGCCGGCGTGGACGGTTCCGTGGCCTCGATCCGCACGACCGCAGCGACGAAGCAGTACCCACGCCCCGCGACGCTGGCGATGTACCGGGTCTTGTGCTGATCACACGCCAGGGCGCGACGAATGTTCGCGACCTGCACGCGCACATTGGAGTCCTCGACAATCAGCCCCGGCCAGGCGAGCGTTGTCAGTTCCCGGTGCGTCAGCACCCTGCCATTGCCCTCCACCAGCGCGGTGAGGATGTCAAATGCACGGCTCCCCAAGGGTACTTCCACGCCGTCCTTATGGAGGACGCGGATACCTGGGTAAAGGCGGAAAGGTCCGAAAGCGAACGCATCGCGCATAGTCTGCGCTCCTGAGGGCAGCCAAGGAGAATGTGATCGTCGAAGCACCCTGCCGGACAGCTCCCTCATCTCTGCCGGTTTTACTGCAGTACCTGCTGTCGCGCCAGCCAATAGAAGTAACAGCTGATAAGACGGCTGAAGAATCGACCGCCGCCCCAGCCGAGAACGTCTTCAATCTCGAGATCGACGACGGCAAACGACACGCCCGGACGGTTCAGAATTGGTCATTTCCTAGAAAATAGCTGCAATATCACACCAGCTGTGATGCCTGCTCATAGGGGCGACTTGTGTTCTACATGGCCCATCGCTGCGGATGTTCCGGAAGGCGGCTTCACGAAGATTAACAACACCTAACACCCCTCATTCGGATCACAGTCCTAGGATGGAGGCCTGTCCAGAGCGCATCGCCGAACCCTGGGAGCCGCCATGAAAACTCGTGAATGTGAGCGTGCAAGCGAACTTGATGATCCCCTGCGCCGGGAGCTGCTGCGGGCTACGGGAATCGTCACTCTCGGAGGAGTCCTGGGCTCTTCCCTAGGGTTGACCCTGCCATCCCGGGCCGAAGCCGCCAGCGCCACAGGGGCAACAAGCCTGGGCTCCCGCCTTCGCGGCGTGCAGCACTTCGGCATTACGGTGCAGAACATGGACCGCGCATACGAGTTCTACACCGAGGTCCTCGGTGGGACGGAGATCATGCGGGACGGTGACTTCTTCGGGGATCGGATCCAGAACACTCTCCTGCTCACGGAGGAGGTGCAAGCGGTAGCGGATGGCGTCAACCCAAGCACACTCGGCATTCCCGACCTTCGTGGCGGCGCCCAGCGCCTGGATGTCAGGTTCATCCAGTTCGACAACGTGGTGATCGAGCTCCTCCAGTACCGGGACAAGGAAGAACCGGCCGGCAAGGGCGACAGCTTCGCCCCGGCGCGGGAACTGACCAGCCCGGCCTTCCCCCGCTCCATGCACGTGTGCTTCTACATCCGCGACGATGTCGACTTCAATCAGTTCGTCCGCGACCTCGAAGCGGAGTCCGCCCGGCGCGGCATGACCCAGGTCAAGGCCAACCGGATCGTCAGGGCAACCACCGAACAGCAGCGGCTCGACGCGGCACTCGACAGCAACACCAACAGGATCACCGAGGGGGCCTCGTCGGGCTGGTCGCTGATCTACTGCAAGGGGTCCGAAGGCGAACAACTGGAGTTCGTCCAGGTTCAGGGCCAAGCCAAGCAGACCTTCGACGGGGCCTATGAATCCCGTCGCAAGCAGCTCGGCGGGTAACCCGCCCTCCCCTGTGCACGCCTTTGCGACGACGCGGATAGCACCATGAAGACATTCGCAACCACACTGCTGCTGCTCTCGCTCGCCTTCGCTCAACCGGGCCGGGCCGAGCCTCAGGCGTTGGTGGTGGGCCAGATCAATTTGAGCTTCTATACCGCGAGCGCTGCCGTCGTGAAAGAAGTACTGGGCCAGCTCGGACACCCCGTGCAGGTGGTGGAAGGCAACCATCCCGACATCTACGGTCGACTGGGGCGTGGCGAGGCCGATCTGCTCATCGCATCCTGGCTGCCCAATGCCCACGGCCATCTTCAGGCGCCCCTGGCGGACCAACTGGTGGAGGCCTCGACCCTGTACGAAGACGCTCGCCTGTACTGGGCGGTACCGGCCCACGTTCCGCAGGAGGCCGTGCGATCCATCGACGACCTGAAGAAACCCGACGTGCTCGAACGCATGGACCGGGTCATCGTCGGCGTCGGTCCAGGGTCGGGCCTGATGAACGGGTCCGAGCGGATCATGCAGCGCTACGGCCTGCAGGCTGCTGGCTACAGCCTCAAGGTTGCGCCCGCCCTGGAGTGGTCCCTTCGGTTGGCCGATGCATCTGAAAGCGGCCGCTGGATGGTGATGCCGCTATGGCAACCGCAGTACCTCAACGCCCTCTACCCCGTGCGAATACTCGACGACCCGCGTGGGATCTTCGGTGTCGATCGCGCGGTGGTCGTGGTGCGCAAGGAGGTCTGGCAGCAACTCCCCGAGCGCACGCAGGTGGTCTTGAAACGCATACACCTGGGCATCCCGGTGGCCACCGAACTCGAACGCCAGATGATGGTGGAAGGGAGACCCGCCGAGCAGGTCGCTCGTGACTGGATGGCAGCCAATCCAGACGTGGTCGCAGCCTGGTTCCGGGAGTAACCGAACCACTATCGCCCACCTGCGCCCCTGGGCACGGCGTGGGCGCGCCTCATGAAAGCCGCCCCGGACCTTGCTCCGCACGCGTTAATGGATGCGAGGTACCGGTTGAACAGGAGACATCATGATGAAACCGCTCTACTCCCCCTTGCTTGCCACCCTACTGGCGGCCTCCGCCTTCACCCTGACTGCCAATGCCGCACAACCTGAAGTGGGCAAGGTGGAACTGGTGGCCGAACTCGAAATCACCCCCGGCAATGTCACCGCTTCCAAGGATGGGCGGGTGTTCGCCAGCGTCCACGGCATGCGCCGGGGCCCCGTGCAGCTGGTGGAAATCACCGGCAACAACGCCTATGCGCCGTTCCCGAATGACGCCTGGAATGCCAAGCCCGGCAGCGGGCAGGACGTTCTGAACACCCCCCACGGGGTAGTGATCGATGGCCAGGATCGCCTGTGGGTGATCGACCACGGCAACTGGATGGACAAGCCGCAGCCGCCGAAACTCCTGGCATTCGATATCAACACGCGTGAACTTGCGTACCGCCACGACTTCAATGGCTGGGTGGCACCGGCAGGGCAGATCCTCCAGGACCTGGCGGTCGATGGTGAGCGGGGATTCGTCTACGTCGCGGACTGCGGCCTGGACCCGGCCATCGTGGTTGTCGATACGAAAAAAGGCACCGCTCGCCGCTTCCGCGGACATCCGTCCCTGGCGGCCGAAGACGTCGAACTGGTCGTGGAAGGCAAGCCACTGCTCTTCCCGGGTGAAGGCGGTCGCATGGCGCCGGCGCGGGTCGGGATCAACCCCATCACGCTGTCGGCCGATGGCGAGACGCTTTACTTCGGTGCGATGAACGGCACCAGCTGGTACGCCGTGCCCGCCCGTCTGTTCCGCGAAGGTGCTGCTGATGCGCAGATTGCCTCGGCCATCACGCGTGTAGGTGCCAAGCCCATTTCCGATGGCGCCGCGACGGATGCCGAAGGCAATCACTTCATCACCAACCTGCCGGACAATGGCGTTGACGTCCTGACCGCCAAGGGCGAGCTGAAACCGCTGGTGCGGGATGAGCGCTTTCTCTGGGCCGACAATGCCCACTTCGGGCCCGACTCCTGGCTCTACGTAGCGGTCAACCAACTGCATCGAAATCCCATCTTCACGGGGGCCGGGGACACCGGCGTGCCACCCTATCTGATCGTACGGATCTGGACCGGTACCCAAGGCCAGCCGGGACGCTGAAGCTGGCCTGACGGCGCACTGCCGCCCTGTCATGCAGGGTGACAGTCTCTCGCACCGGTGCCCATGGGGTCTTCCGTCATGCGTTCGAGTGTGAGGAGGAAGCGTCGTGCCGCGTTCCAGGCTTTTCGAGCCGCTTCATCTCGGACGTCTGCAGCTGGCCAATCGCATCATGGTCGGCCCCATGTGCCAGTACTCCGCGGAGGACGGATGCATGAGCGATTGGCACCTTATTCACCTCGGCCAGCTCGCACTCTCGGGTGCAGCCTTGCTGGTCATCGAGACGACGGCCGTGTCACGGGAGGGACGCATCAGTCATGCCGACGTCGGTCTCTGGAATGACAGGACCCAGGCAGCAATCGCCTTGACGCTGGAGAGTATCCGGCGCTGGTCGGACATCCCCATCGCCATTGAACTTAGCCACGCTGGCCGCAAGGCCTCCATGGACGTCCCCTGGAGGGGCGGCATGCAACGCCCCCCGGGCCGGGAGAGGGGCTGGCAGGCCAAGGCACCGTCCTCGCTGTCCTGCAGGCCTGGCCAGATTGCCCCGAAGGCGCTGGACCGCTTCGACCTGCAGCGCATCCGCGAAGGGTTTGCCAAGGCCGCCATGCGCGCCTCGCGCGCCGGTATCGACGCCGTCCAGATCAACATTGCCCAGGGATATCTGCTTCATCAGTTTCTATCTCCGCTCACTAACCAGCGCGCCGATCGGTACGGCGGATCGCTGCCCGGGCGGATGCGATTCCCCCTCGAAGTCTTCGACCAGGTGCGCAATGCCTTTCCAGCCAGTCGCCCCATTTTCGCGCACCTCTGCGCGTCGGATGATGTCGAAGTCGGTTGGACGCTTGAGCAAGCCCTGATTCTCGCCAAGGAACTGGAGGCCAGAGGCTGCAGTGCCATTCAGGTGTCCTCAGGTGGAATCCAGCCCCGCGACTCTGCTCCGGCAGAGCGCGAAAACCTGGAGTCGCTTGCTCGAGCATTGAAGGCGGCAGTGGCAGTTCCCGTGGCGATGACCAGCCCCCTCACCGGTTACCAGCAGGTCGAAGCGCTTGTCTCCCAGGGCACAGCGGACCTTATCGCCATGACGCACACGCTCCTGAACGCCCCCCGTTGGCCTTGGCTGGCAGCTCACTCATTGGGGGGCCGGGTCTGGATGCCGGTCCAGTACACACACGGACGCGCTGGCCTTTTCTGGAAACGCTGAGTGCAACGCATCACGGGGCCGGAATGGTCCTTCCGCACTAACCGCGCCACGGTGAGTACTGTGCAATGACACCTGCCTTTCACAGATGAAATCGCCCTACTCCGGCATTCGCCTCCAGCTCGGCTCATCCCGCAACACCGGGTCATCGGTCGCAGCCATGAATCTCGGCAGGTCCGTCCGGGCGATCCAGATTTCCCCCTGCCACTTCACCACGCCGATCCGCTGATTGGCCCAGGTCATGAATGCCCGATGCGGCGTGGCGTCCGGCGCGCGGTGATAGTCGTGCAGCGTCGGCACCAGCACTTCGCTCAGCCACTGGCTGATCACCCGGTGTTCCGGGTGCCCGAAGCGGTACAGCGCCTTGTAGGCCCCGGCATCGCTGATCACCTCGACCTCTTCGCGAAAGCCGCTGGCGTACTGCAGCATCACGCTGCGCTTCTGGTGCGGGTCCATGCGCTTGGGCAGGCGGTAAGGGCGATGGGCGCCGATCAGCAGGGCGAAATCGTAGGCGACGAACCAGGGCTGGTTGTCGATCATCACGGCCCGCAGTTGATGGGTATGGCGCTGGAATACGACGGGGGTATATGCGTCATGCATGGAACGGCTCCTATTAGCAGAAGAGCTGCCACCGTTGTCGCTAAACAAGAAGGTGGCAGATCGCGTGGGGTTAGCGAACCGGCTAATAGGACCCGGCAGACCCTGAGGATCTCCCCACGCGATCTGCCATAGAGCGGTGCAGTCCAGAACTGCCCGAGTGCCGATGCCTGCGAGAGTCGCAAGCATCTTGATGGCGCAATCGCACCTATTAGTTCGGGTCGCTAAACCCGGCCACGGATTAACCGTGACGGCCGGCACTCTATCCAGCGCGTTTGTAGGCGCTCAAGGTTAAAGCTGCGTAGGAAACCTTGCTGTCGGCACAACGACTTATCGCAGGACGAATCCTGTAGGAGAACGCTTACTTCCCCCACCCTCCCCTGAAGCCTTCCGGTAACCGCCTGCATGCAAGCGCGTTTACTCGCGGGTTTGCCAATACGGCTCACGAAGATCGCGCTTGAGGATCTTGCCCGCCGCTGACATGGGCAATGTTTCGCGAATCTCCACCGTCTTCGGGCATTTGTAGCCAGCTACGCGCTCCCGGCAATGTGCCCGCAGTTCCTCTTCGCTGGCCCGCGCAGTGGGCTTCGGGTAGACACACGGCGTGTACCGCTTCTCCGCAGCTGTCGTTCAGCTGCATGTGGTTTACACCTCAATAGGGTTGCGTGAGTGCGAGCCGACGCGTCGAGCGAAGGCCGTCAGTCATCGAAGGCCGTCCGCCACTGCCCTGCCAGCTGATCGTCACCTTCGGTATGCACGAGCCCATGCTCCAGCGCCTGGGTGGCAGTCACCCGATTCGCCAGCATGGCCAGCAGCACGCCCTCGCCCACTATCACCAGGCTCTCTCCCTTGGCAGGGGCCGGCGCATGCGGGGTCAGATGCCACTGGCCATCGCGCAGCTCGAAGCGCGTCCACAAGCCGGGCTCCACCAATAACAAGCTGAAATCGTTGCCACTGGGTGGCAGGCGGCTGGCCAGGCGATCCATCGCGGTCAGTGCGCGACGCATACCGAAGCCGCCGGGTAATGGCAGCGGCTTGGCGATCAGTTCGTCCTGGTAGGCCTGGTGGATGGCCAGGGACACATCCAGGGATGCCGGATGTGCCAGGGCCAGATCCATCGCCATGCCGTCATAGCCACAGGCCAGAGAGGCCGGGGCGGCGCTGCACAGCAGCACCGCCAGGCCAAGTATCACGGCTCTCATGGCGTGACGATGTCGAACCAGAAGTCGAACGTGTCGAGCAGCCCCATGAATTCGCCGAAGGCTTGCTGGCGACCGTCGAACTTCAGCTCGCCGGAAGCCACCTTCTGCTCCAGGGTGGCCCTGCCCAACTGGATGTCTTCCAGGGTGCCCTTCTTCATGGTCAGTCCGACATCGGCCTTGTCGCTCGCCTTCGGCTCATAGGTGAGCACGGCGTTCTCCACGGTCAGGGCGTAGCGCTTGCCCAGGTCGGTGAAGTTGAAGTTCAGCACCAGTTTCTTGCCCGCCGCGCGCTCGCCGTTCAGGCGTACCGCCAGGTAGTCGAAGAGCATTTCCGGCGTCATCGCGTGAATCACGTCGGGGCTGGCGGTGACCGTATTGCCCAGGGTCGGAACGCCATTGCGCAGTTCGTACGCGCCCTGCAGGTAGATCGAGCGCCAGGGGCCGGCCTCGGCCTGGTAGCCCAGTTGTTCGAAGGCATCGGCCATCAGACTCTTCGCCGCGGCGTTATCCGGTTCGGCGAACACCACCTGCTTGGTCGCTTCGGCCACCCAGCGGTACTCGCCCTTGGCGAAGTCGGCTCGGGCCTTGTCCAGTACCGCAGCCGAGCCACCCATGTATTCGACGTACTTCTTTGCCGCCGGCTGCGGCGGCAGCTTGTCGAGGTTGGCCGGGTTGCCGTCATACCAGCCCATGTAGCGCTGGTAGACAGCCTTGGCGTTGTGCTTGAGCGTGCCGTAGTAACCGCGCCCCGGCCAGAAAGCCTCCAGCTCCGGCGGCAGTTTGATCGCCTCGGCGATCTCTTCGCCGGTCATGCCCTGGTTCATCATGTGCACGGTCTGGTCGTGGATGTACTTGTACAGCGCACGCTGCTTCTTCAGGTAGTCCTCGATCTCGGCCTTGCCCCACACCGGCCAGTGGTGGCTCTGGAACTTCACTTCGGCCTTGTCGCCATACAGTGCAAGGGCTTCGCCAATGTACTTCGACCACTGCAAGGCGTCGCGGACCTGCGCCCCGCGCAGGGTCAGCACGTTGTGCATGGTGTTGGTGGTGTTCTCGGCCATCCACAGCGCCTTGAACTGCGGGAACCAGGTGTGCATCTCCACCGGCGCCTCGGTGCCCGGCGTCATCTGGAACACCATCTTGACCCCGTCGATGGTGACTTCCTGGCCGGTCTTCTCGACGAACTCGGTGGGCTGGATCAGGGTCGTGGTACCGGCAGATACGGTCTGGCCGAGACCGGCGCCAACGCCGCCCTGGGGATTGCGCGGCAGCAAGGCGCCAAACATGTAGACGGCACGACGGGCCATGGCGTTGCCGGCGATAACGTTTTCGCTTACCGCCTCTTCGGAGAAACCTTCCGGGGCGACGATCCTGACCTTGCCGGCCTTCACGTCCGCTTCGTCGACGATGCCGCGCACGCCGCCGAAGTGGTCGATGTGGGAGTGGCTATAGACCACGCCAACCACGGGCTTCTTGCCCAGATGCTGGCTGACCAGGTCATAGGCGGCCTTGGCGGTTTCCTGGCTGAGCAGCGGGTCGAAAACGATCCAGCCCGTGTCGCCCTGGATGAAGGTGATGTTGGAGATGTCGTAGCCACGCACCTGATAGATACGGTCGGTGACCTTGTACAGGCCGTACTGCACGTTCAACTGGGCATTGCGCCAGAGGCTGGGGTTGACCGTGTCCGGGGCAGGCTTGTCCAGCGTGATGTACTGCTTGTAGCTCTCCAGATCCCAGACCACCTTGCCGTTGGCGTCCTTGATGGTCAGGGTGTCCGGCTTGGCGATGAAGCCACGCTCGGCATTGGCGAAGTCCTGGCGGTCGGCGAAGGGCAGCTGCTTCAGCACGGCCTCGTTGGCGGCGCGGGTCACTTCGCTGGCGGGTTTGGCAGGTACCGGCGCGGCCTGGGCAATCGTACTGGCCAGCAGCGTCAGGCTCAGGCCGGCAACGGTCAGATGCTTAAGTGCGTGGTGCATGTAATGCTTCCTCGTTGTTGTTATCGGGTGTTCGCGATCCATTCCGCCGCGCGCTCGGCGATCATGATGGTGGGCGCGTTGGTGTTGCCGCCGACCAGGGTCGGCATGATGGAGGCGTCGACCACACGCAGCCCCTGGATGCCGTGAACGCGCAACTGGCTGTCCACCACAGCGAGTTCGTCGTTGCCCATGCGGCAGGTGCCTACCGGGTGGTAGATGGAATCGGTGCGCCGACGCAGCAGGTCGATCAGTTGCTCGTCGCTGTGCAGGCCGTCGCTGAATTTGTCCTTGAGGCCGAAACGCGCCATGGGCGCCTGCGCGATGATCTCGCGGGCCATGCGGTAGCCCTTGAGCAGGGTCTGCACGTCATCGTCATGGCTGAGGAAAGCGGGATCGATGCGCGGCGGCGCCTTCGGGTTCACCGACTGCAGGCCGACGCTGCCGATGCTCTTCGGCCGCAGCACGCAGACGTGGCAGCTGAAGCCGTGTCCCCAATGCAGCTTGCGATTGTGGTCGTCGAGCAGGCTCACCACAGAATGCAGCTGGATGTCCGGGCGGACCAGCTCGGCGCGGGTCTTCAGGAAGCCGCCACCCTCGGCGAAGTTGCTTGCCAGCGGGCCGCGCTTGCGGGCCAGGTACTGTGCCAGGGCCGAACCCATCTTCAGGCTGCCGCCCAGCGAATAGCCGAGGAGCGAGTTGTCGGTGCTCTGGTAGCCCAGCACCACATCCGGGTGGTCCTGCAGGTTCTGCCCAACGCCAGGCATTTCATGCGTGACGGCGATGCCTTGGGGCTTGAGTTCGGATTCCGGGCCAATGCCGGAGAGCATCAGCAATTGCGGGGTACCGAACGCGCCCGCGCTGAGCAGCACCTCACGGCGCGCCTTCAGGGTGAGGGACTCGCCCTTGATCTGCACCTGCACGCCACTGGCCTGCTTGCCTTGCAACAGCACGCGCTCGGCAGTGGCGCCCGTCAGTACGGTGAGGTTGCGGCGCGCGCCGCGTATGGGTTTGAGGAAGGCGGTGGCCGTGCTCCAGCGGCGACCGCCGCGAATGGTCACGTCGTACTGACCAATCCCCTCCTGCTCGGCCCCGTTGAAATCGGCGTTGTAGCGATGCCCCGCTTTCTGCCCCGCCTCGATGAAGGCATGAGTGGCGGCATGGGCCTCGATCTGGCCGACGTAGAGTTCGCCCTCACCGCCATGGAACTCGCTGGCGCCGCGATGGTGCATCTGGCTCTTGCGGAAATAGGGCAGTACGTCGGCGAACGACCAGCCGGAATTACCGAGGGCCGCCCATTCGTCGTAATCGCTCTGATGGCCGCGGATATAGATCATCCCGTTGATCGAGCTACTCCCGCCGAGCACCTTGCCGCGCGGCTGGTAACCCCGGCGGCCGGCCAATCCGGGCTGCGGCACCGTATCGAACGCCCAGTTCACGTGGCGGGTCGGCAGGATGGCAGCAACGCCCGCCGGCGCATGGACCAGCGGCGACCAGTCCCGGGGGCCCGCTTCGAGCAAGCACACGGAGACGGCCGGGTCAGCGCTCAGACGGTTGGCCAGTACGCAACCGGCAGAACCGGCGCCGACGATGATGTAGTCGAACTCCATGGGAAGCTCCGAAGTGGGGAGTGGCCCTGGAATTCTTCTCCGCAATCGACCGACTGATATTGATCTTTCATGACAGTTATTTGATTCTGCACGACATGGAACCTTTCATCAGAACCACTTCATTCGGCGGCTTTCGCGAACTCGTCGGCCAGCTCGGACACGACCCAGCGCCCCTCCTCGCCCGTTTTCGTGTCCGCCCGGAATTGCTGGACGACGAAGATGCCCGCGTCCCCTTTCGCTCGCTCATCGGCCTGCTGGAATGCGCAGCCGACGAGCTGGACTGCGCCGACTTCGGCCTGCGCATGGCCGAGTACCAGAACCTGGCCGTACTGGGCCCGATCGCACTGATTGCCCGCAACGCGGAGACGGTGGGCCATGCGCTCTCCGAAATCATCCGATTCATCGGCTACCACAGCTCCGGCATCCAGCTGGACCTGGACCGCAGCGAGCCGGAGGCTCCGCGCCTGGTCATCGAACTGCGCATGCCCGGTCCCCAGCGGCAGATGGTCGAGCTGGCCCTGGGCGTGGCGCACAACACGATGAAGATGCTGTGCGGACCGACCTTCAGTGCCAGGGCGGTGTTGCTGTCCGGCACCAGTCCGCTTCCGCTGGCCCGTTACCGCCGCTACTTCGCCAGCGAGGCCTATACCGGACAGGCCTGCAATGCCCTGGTTCTGACGGGAAGGCACCTGGAACAGCACATCGAGCGGCACGACCCGTCCCTCCACCGGACCCTGGTGCAGTACCTCAGCCAGGTTCACCTGCAAGGCTCCACGGACCTGCTTGAGCAAGTCCGTCGCCTGGTGCTGCGCCTCTTGCCGACGCAACAATGCCGCTTGCTTCTGGTGGCCGAGCAACTCGGCCTGCACGAGCGCACCCTGCAACGCCATCTGGCCGAACAGGCCCGCACATTCGAGGAGCTGGTCGAGGAAATACGCCGTGAACGGGCCGACTTCTATTTGGCCGAGCGCGACATTCCCCTGTCGCAGATCGCCGGCATGCTCGGCTACAGCGAACAGAGCGTATTCAACCGCGCCTGCCGCCGCTGGTTCGACATGACACCCGGCGCGCGCAGGAAGGCGCTGCTGGCGCAGCGCTGAGGGCTACGGGCGGCTTTCGCAACCGACTCCGGCTTTGGCTATGTCTCCGTTAGCTGTTGCAACGTTGAAGGAGGCGATTTAGCACGGGGCTTCCAGATTTGCGCACCAGCCTGACGTAACCCTCTCCCCCGCCCCTCTCCCTAAAGAGGAGAGGGGTGACTCGCGCCAGCGAGGCTTGAGCGATCCTGAAGCCCAGACGGGCCTGAAAACGGGCGGGCGAGGTGGGGCAGCGGCCCGCATGGAGCAGGCTTCGCTCTCCTTACTGCTGCCCTCCCCCGATAAACCAGCGGTAGTAAGGATTGTCGCCGTCCTGCTGGACCAGATGCTGCATTCCACGCGCCCAGGCCTGGCGATTGCCGTTGTAGGCGTGGAGCGTCACGGCGTAGAAGCGGCCGAGGGCTTGCCAGTCGTCCTCGACCGCCCCGCGCAAGCCGGCATCGGCATTCAGAAGTGGTGGCGGCGTCCGCAAGGCCAGCAACTCGGGCAGAACCCGCGTGATCTCCTTGGGCCGAACCCAGGCGGCGTATTCGATCCGTGGCCGGTCATCGGTCACTGGCTTGGCGTTTGCCGCGTACTGCTCCAGTCCTGCCCGGTCGGTCACCCAGGTGGCAAGCAAGGTAGAAACCGAGTCCACCCCGACTTCGCCCAGCGCCACCGCCACGTCCGGCTGCTCGAAGCGCTGGCGAATGCGCTCGGCGTCGAGCACCAGTGGCTGCGGGGAGCCGATCAGCAACATCTCATGGAACTCGGTGGTCCAGAGCGATGCATGGGGGAAGGCATCGAGGAAGCTGCGCACCAGCGACCGGCTGTCCTCATCGTTCTGGGTCGGTAGCGGCAACCACTGGGCGACGATACCGCCCTCCTCCAGACGGGAGGCGGCCAACTGGTAGAAGTCTCGCGAGTAGAGGTTGACCACACCGGCCGCTGACGGCGGCGGCGGCTCCAACGTGATCAGGTCATAGCGCTCGGCGCTGCGCAGCAGTTCGCGGCGGCCGTCGCGCAGGCGGATGTCCAGGCGCGGGTCGTGCACCGCGTCGTAGTTGCCATGGAATAGCGGCGCAGCCGCGAGCACTTCCGGCAGCAGTTCGGCGACCACGGGTCGTTGCAGGCCGGGATAGCGCAGCATCGCACCGGCGGTAATGCCGGTGCCAAAGCCGATCACCAGGGCCGAGCGCGGTTCGCCGCCATGGATCAGCAACGGCAACAGGGCCTGCAGGCGCATGTAGCGCAACGACGGCATGGCATCCCCGGTATTGGACACGCCCTGGATGTAGAGACGATTGAACTCTCTGCCATGCCGCCCCTGGGTGACCACGGCAACCGTGCCGCCCCTGCCTTCCTCATAGAAGGTGATGCGCCCGTTGCGCGCACCCGGCAGCAGCTCGGCCAGCCGGTCCGGCGGTGTCAGCACAGCGGTGACCAGAGTCACCACGGCCACCACGCCGATCGCGCCGCGCATGGGGCGGCGTACATCGGCGCCGCGCCAGGCGGCCATGCAACCGATACCTGCCGCCAGCACCGCGAGCACCGCCAATGTCCGCACCAGGCCGACCTGCGGCACCAGCACAAAACCAGTGAGCATGACCCCGACTATGCCCCCCAGCGTGTTCAGCCCAACCACGGCGCCCACGTCACGCCCGACATGGGCGCTGTCCACCGAGAGCCGCAAGGCCAGGGGAAAGGCAGCACCCAGCAGGGTGGTGGGCAGGAACACCACACACAGCGCGGCGGTGGCGAAGCGTGCGCACATGCCCGCCAGTTCGCTGCCGGTTCCCTGCAGCGCGAACATTTCCATGTGGGTCTGGGCCATCACCAGCCAGCGGCCCAGGCCGGCAATCTGCAGCAAGGCGAGCAGGCCCGCCAGGGCGATCAGCAAGCCGAACAGGCCCCAGGGGTCACGGATACGGTCGGCCCGGCGCGCATAGAGCGCGCTGCCGAGTACCAGTCCGGCCAGATAGGTGGCGAGCACCATCGCGAACGCGAAAGTCCGGGTACTCATGAATTGCACGATGGACTGTGTCCAGACCACCTCGTAGCCAAGCGCCACGCCGCCCGCCACGCAATACAGCGCGATGGCCAGCCGCGCCAGCGCTGAGCGAGGCATTCGCGTGGCTTCAGCGGGCTGCGCCGCCAGGTCGTCGCCCCGACGGGCAATCCAGGCACCTGCCGCAGCCAGCAGATTGAGGGACGCGGCAACAAGGGCGCTGCCGGTAACGCCCAACTGCGGCAACAGCACGAAGGCTGCCAGCAGGGTTCCGCCAATGGCGCCGGCGGTGTTGGCGGCATAGAGCCGGCCTCCCGCCTCGCCCAATTGGCCGTCGGCGGGCGTCAGTGCGCGGACCAGCACCGGTAGCGTGCCGCCCATGAGGAAGGCCGGCAGGCCGACCAGCGCAAAAGGCAGCACCCAGGCCAGCAGGCCGACGCGCTCTTCCAGCCGGGCGAATGGCCCTGCCGCGTGAGCGAGCGCCAGGGTTGCGCCAACGCCAAGGGCGGCCACGGCCACCTCCAGAATCGCGTAGAGCCTGACGGGTTGGCGCAGGCGGTCCGCCCAGCGGCCGAATACCAGGCCACCCAGGGCAAGCCCGGCGAAAAAGGCACTGATGCCGGTGGTGACGGCATACACCTCCACCCCCACCACCAAAGAAAGTTGTTTGACCCAGAGCACCTGGTACACCAGGGCGGCGCCGCCGGAAATGAACAGCAGCACGGCGGGAATGAGCATCTGCAGGGGAAGCCGTTTGCGGGCATCTTCACCAACCGTGGCACGCGGGCGCACACGGGACGAACTGGTGGCTGAGGACATCGACGAGCCTTATCGGATTGCTGAACCCGCAACAGGAAGGTAGGAAAAAGGCGCCCGCCATGGGCGGGCGCCGGGCCGATCTACTGCTTTTTCATTTTCTCTTCGATTTTCTTGTCCACGTCGGCGCGGATCTGGTCGATGCTGAAGCTCGCCGGGCGCTGGCTCGGCGGGTACTCGACGAAGGTCTGCAGGAATCTCGCGGCCTTCTGCGTGCCCTGGAAGAGCAGGTAGTCGTTCTTGGTCAGCCAGTCGTAGTACTGATCGGAGACGACGTCCGCCCGCTCGTAGGGGTCCATGCGCAGGTTGAACAACTTGGGCACCCGCAGGCAGGTAAAGGGCTCGCTCCACACTTGCAAGCCACCCGGCGCACGCTGTTCGCACCAGACGACCTTCCAGTCGGCGAAACGCATGCCAACCAGCTCCGCCTCATCGTTGAAGTAGTAGAACTCCTTGCGGGCGCTCTTGTCCGTCTTGCCGGTCAGCAGGTCCAGTTGGTTGTAACCATCCAGATGCACTTTGAAGGTCTTGCCACCCAGGTCAGTACCCTTGAGCAGGCGCTCTTTGATGTCGGTATCACCCACCGCCGCCAGCAGCGTGGGGAACCAGTCGAGGCCCGAGAGCATCTGCGTGGAAACGCTGTCAGGCTTGACCTTGCCTGGCCAGCGGATTATCGCCGGTACCCGGTAGGCGCCTTCCCAGTTGGAGTTCTTCTCGTTACGGAACGGTGTGGTCGCAGCGTCCGGCCAGGACCACTGGTTCGGTCCGTTGTCGGTGGTGTAGAGGACGATGGTGTTGTCGGTGATTTTCAGGTCATCGAGGGTCTTGAGCAGTTTGCCCACGTCGCCGTCATGCTCCAGCATGCCGTCGGCGTAATCGTTCCCAGGCATCCCACTCTGGCCCTGCATGGATTCCCGCACATGGGTGAAGGCGTGCATGCGGGTGGTGTTCATCCAGACGAAGAAGGGTTTGTCGGCCTTTGCCTGCTTGTTAATGAAGTCGATGGCGGCTTGGGTGGTTTCGTCGTCGATGGTTTCCATGCGCTTGCTGGTCAGCGCGCCGGTGTCTTCGATCTTGCCATCAGCGCTGGATTTGATCACACCGCGCGGCGAGGCAGACTTGACGAAGGCCTCGTCGTCCTTCGGCCAGTAGGGGCGCTCGGGCTCTTCCTCGGCATTGAGGTGATAGAGGTTGCCGAAGAATTCGTCAAAACCATGGTTGGTGGGCAGGTACTCGTCCCGGTCACCCAGGTGGTTCTTGCCGAACTGACCCGTGGCATAACCATGGGACTTGAGCGCTTGGGCGATGGTGACGTCCCTCGCCTGCAGCCCCACCGGCACGCCCGGCATGCCGACCTTGGACAGACCTGTACGCAGGATCGACTGCCCGGTAATGAAGGTCGAGCGGCCCGCCGTGCAGCTGTTCTCCGCGTAGTAGTCGGTGAACATCATGCCTTCCTTGGCGATCCGGTCGATGTTCGGCGTCTGGTAGCCCACCACGCCCTTGGAATAGGCGCTGATGTTGGTCTGCCCGATGTCGTCACCGAAGATCACCAGGATGTTCGGTTTGTCCGCGGCGGAGGCGATACCCGCCCCCATGACCGCCGTCGCAGCTAGTGCGACCCTGGTTAACCATTTTCCGCTGCGCTTCATAAGGTCACTTCTCCGTTTCACGTTTCTGTCGTTGCCACGACTACGTACACGAGAGAGGCCGACTGCCTGGCTGGGGGTCCCTGTGTTCCTGCGGTCTTTCGTTAGGGGTGGTCAGTTCTGCTCGAAGGGATAGACACGGCTCCACTCCTTCGCCATGTCGACCACTGTCCAATTGCCGCTTTTGGCGGCCTCCAGCGCCTTGTCCAGCCGGCCGACCTTGCTGTCCCGGTCGTAGGCCCACTCACGCTGGGCATCGGTGTGATGCACCAGTCCGGCAAAGCGCTTGCCCGTTCCGGCCATGGTCCACTGGAGCATCTGCAGGTCGCCGTCGGAATTGCCGAAGGCGAAGATCGGCCGCCGGCCGATGATGGCGTCGATGCTGACCGGCTTGCCTGGCCCGTCATCGTTGTGGGCCAGCTTCGGCAAGCGCTGGATCGACAGCTTGCCGTCCTTGTCCTGGAACTGGGATTGGAAGGTGGTACCGATCACCTGCTCCGGTGGAATGCCGTACACCTCTTCGGCGAAGGCGCGCATGAACGCCACTTCACCGCCGGAGACGATGTAGGTCCTGAAGCCATTGGCGCGCAGATAGGCGAGTAGCTCCAGCATTGGCTGGAAGACCATCTCGGTGTAGGGCTTCTTGCTGCGCGGGTGTACCGAACTGGCCAGCCAGCTGCGGGACTGGCCGATGAAGTCCTCGGTGCTCATGCCGGAATGGGTGGCGGCGATGATTTTCATCAACCCTTCCATGCCGCTTTCAGCCAGGGATTTCTGGTCGCCTTCCAGCACTGCCTTGAAGGGCTGCTGCTCCTTCCATTCGGGATGTTGCGGGGCCAGGCGCCGAACCTCGTCCATTGCGAACAGCACCTCGAAGTACATCGGCTGCTCGCTCCACAGGGTGCCGTCGTTGTCGAACACCGCAATGCGTTCGGCTGGCGGCACGAAGTCCTTGCCGCCCTCGGTGGTCACGGCTGTAACGAAGGCCTCGATGGCCGTGCGCGAGGGGCCGTCCTTCCACGAGGGCAAAGGGTCCTGCGCCCGGGCCAGCACGGGCAGGAGCAGAAACAAGGTGAACCACCAACGAAGCCTGTACAGAGCATGAGGCTGATGCATGTGACGTCCTTGCTGAGTTCCGGTTTGCCTGGCTCGCCCGAGTCAGGGGTTGAGGGGTTTGAGCCCGTGTCCTTCAGGGCGCACCTTCTTCCGTACCGATACCGCTCGCCGTACATCCGGCAGGACCCGCCTCAGGTCGGCAGGTGCTTGACTCGGCGCCGAAGCCGCCCCGTAGCGAGATTTGAAGAAGCCTAGCAAACGATCTGAGAATGCGTCGCATGATGTGTCGGAAAATTCAGACAGGGTCCGATTTCCCGTGCTCCGCCGAACCCAGAGGTAAAGGCCGCCCAATTGTGTGGGGCGCCCCTTCAACTGCTGGCGGGCGAGCTTCCAGGCATAGTCGGGGGACTCCAGCCAGGCCCTTTTTCGTGCCGCTCTCCAGCGCCGCAGCGACGCCAGTGCCACCCTGCCCCAGGGCCGGCCGAGATAGGCCAGGCCGCCGCCCAGCACCAGGAACATCCCCAGCAACACCCCGTGGCCGGAAAGCCGGAGGCGGGTTTTCTGACCCAGGGCTCGCAAGTCTTCGCTGATGGAAAACGGCGCCTGGTAGTCGCCCTTGGCGGCCTTCAGCTCGACCGTCGGCACCGCGGCGCTGTGGCCCTCACCTGTCGCGACGTCCCACCACTTGAGCTCGATGGCGGGCAAGTCGATCTCCCCGGCCTCGCCGATCACGTAGGTGACCGAGTCCTCGCGGACGCCACCCAGGGTACCGCCCCGGCCATCGCTGAGCGGCGTCACGCGTGGCGTTTGCACGTAGCGCTTGAGCCCGTTCACCTCGACGAACTCGGGTGGTGGCAGCAGCATGGCCTGGGCACCTTCTGCTTGCACCTTGACCCGGCGGGTGATGCTGTCGCCAACCCGCAATGGGTCATGGGAGCGCTCGATTTCCTGGGTGAAGGTGACGCTCGTCGCAACCAGCCGATGGCCGTCCGACTCACCGGCCAACTCCTTGGCGGCGAAGGCCAGGGGCTGACTGCGCACCTTGACCGGGCCGCTGGCCTGGCCGGGTTGCACCTGGAATTCCAGCGCAGGAATCTCGAAGCGCTGCGCCGCCTGCGGGGTGATCTGATAGGTGAAGCGCAGGCCGAAGAAGGTCTTGCCATCCTGCTGCTCGGTCAGGTGCTGCGCCTCGCCACTGGGCGGGTTCACAACCGCCCCCGGCAGCTCCAGCTTCGGCAGGATGGGGGCTGCGGTGAACCAGGTGTCTACGAGCAGGTCCACCTCCAGATTGATTGTGCCGCCCACCATCACCGAGTCGGTGGGAGCCAGACGGTTCTGCATCCGTACTTCGGGTTCCTCGGCCATCGTCAGCAGCGGCAGGCAGAGCAACAGACACACCAGCAGCCGTTTCATGGCGTTACCTCCACAGCCTGCTGGCGAGCAGCCTCCTGAAGCATGAACTTGCGCTTGAGGAATTGCGCTGGCGAGGTGGTGAGGTTGTTCAACCAGAGTTGGTCGGAGGCGGCCTGGGGGGTGTTCTGCTGCCTTTCCTGGCCGCCCTTGGTGGGCGTCTGGTCCTCCACCACCTTGTCGGCCTTTTCGTCTGGCGTGCCCGCGTCCTGCTGGTCTTCGTAGTCCTTCAGCAGTGCCTCGGCCAGGGCGAGGTTGGCCGTGGCTTCAGGGAAGTCCGCCTGCCTGGCGAGGGCCTGTTTGTAGGCGGCGATGGCCTCAGGGAACTTGAAGTGGTGAACGTAGATGTTGCCGAGGAAGAAATAGGCCGGCGCCGTGTCGAGCCGCGCAAAGCTTGCCAGGGCCGCATCGTAGTCAGCTGCCTGATAGGCCGCCACGCCCTTCCAGTAAGGATCGGCGAAGCGCGCAGCAGCCTGTGGGAAATGCCCATGTTCGAAGGCCCAGCGCCCTTGCTGGTCCGGCGTGAAGAAGGCATCCGCCAGTGCACCGGCACGGGCTGGCGCCGGTGCTGTTCCCAGCAGCACCGCCAGGAGCAACCCGCCCAGCCAGTGAACCTGCCAGCCCCGTCGCACGCAGAAGAACGCAATCAGTGCCAACGGCCAGCACAGCCAGTAGCCGGCGTCTTTCCAGTGGACTTGCTGGCCGTCACCTTGCACCGCCTGGAAATGCCGCTGGGCATGCAGTTCGATCCAGTCGAGGTCGTCGTCGTTCAGGGTCAGGCTGCCGAGGGGAGCGTTGGCCGCATCGGCGAGTCGCTTCAGCGCATCCTCATCGAAACTGGCCTGCACGGGCCGGCCATCGGCAGCGACCCGGGGCTGCCCCTTGGCATCACGCACCAGCCCGCCGTCCTGGCTACCGACTGCCAGCACCAGTACCTGCAAGTCGCCCCCCTCCAGCCGCTTGCTGATGGCCTCGAACTGGTCGGGATCGGCGCCATCGGTCACCAGCACCAAGGTTCCGGGGGCTTTCTCGGCATCCAGCAATGCCCTCGCCTGGTCGATCACGCCCAGTACATCCTTGCCGGGTTGCGTCATGAGACCGGTGTCCAGCGCCTGGAGGAAGGTATCCAGCAGCACCGGGTCCTCGGTCGCCGGCAACACCAGGTGTGCGCTTCCGGCATAGGCGATCAGTGCGGTACGGGTCCCGGCTCGACGCTGGATGAGGTCGTGCAGTTTGTGTCGGGCGGCGGCCAGCCGGGTGGGCGGAACGTCGTCGGCATCCATGGAGGGTGACAGGTCTACAGCGAGGATCAGCGGCGCCCGGTTATCGAGGAAGTCGGGAATGTCCTGCTGCCAGGTTGGCCCAGCAGCGGCGATGCCACCCAGCACCAGCAAGGCACCGAGCAAGTGAACCGGGCGCAGGCGCTGGTCGTCGTGCGGGGTGATGACCAGGTGTTCGACCAGGTGAGGCGCGATGATGCCGTCCAACTGGCGCTTGAGGTCATGGCGACGCAGCCACGCCAACGGCAGGAGCACTCCCGGCACGATCAGTAGCAACCAGAGCGGTCGCAGGAAGTGGAAGGCACTGAGGTCGATGTCCATCTCAGCGCTCCTCTTGCGGCCGAGCGATCCCGGCCGGTTTCAGTCGACTCGCCAGCGCCGCGAGTCCATGAGCGACAGCAAGGAGCAGCAGTGCCCCTCCCAGCGGCCACCAGAACAGGTCGCGCTTGGGCTGGTGGCTGAAGGTCTTCACCTTGTGCGGCGTGAGTTGATCGAGGGTCGCGTAGACCTGCTGCAGGGCATTGCGATCATCGGCACGAAAGAAGCGGCCACCCGTGGCGCGAGCGATGTCCTGCAGGGTCTGTAGGTCCACCTTGGCATCGCCACTGGCCTGCGGATCACCAATGCCGATTGTATGCACGACAACGCCCCGGGCACCTGCCATCTGAGCCGCATGCCCGGGAGTAATGGCGCTGCCGGTGTCGTTACCATCAGTGAGCAGGATCAGGACCTTCTCCTGCTCACGGGCGCTCTCCAGCAGTTTGATCGAGAGCCCGATGGCGTCTCCCAGAGCGGTATTGGGGCCGGCCATGCCGATGCCGACTTCATCGAGCAATACCCGCAAGCTGGCATGGTCGAGGGTGAGCGGCGCCTGCGGATAGGCGCCAGTACCGAACACGATCAGGCCGATGCGATCGTCCTTGCGCCGGTCGATGAAGTCGCGCACCACGGCCTTCACCGCCGTCAGGCGGTCCACACGCTGGCCGCTGGCATCGGTGTAGTCGGTGGTCTGCATGGACTGGGAAATATCGATGGCAAGCATCATGTCGCGAATCGGCTGCTCGTGTTCGATAGCCTGTTCGACGAAGACCGGGCGAGCGCAGGCCGTTACCAGCAGCGCCCAGACCAGCAGGTTCAGCACCCGTTGCCAACGGCCTCCTCCGGCCCCGGCGGTTCCCGGCGATTGCCCCACGGCGCGACTCATTGCAGCGAAGAATGGCACCCGCAAGGCGCTGCGCCCTTCCCGGTACTCGCGCAGGTAGCGCCATCCCAGCCACACCACCGGCAGCAGGAAAAGTACCCACGGGTAGTCAAACTGCCACATGGTGAGCCTCGATCCATTGCCGGCAGCCAGCCAGAAGCGCCCTCGCCTCCTCCTCGGGAATCGCCAGCACCTGGGCATCCGGTGCATAGGCCAGGGTGAACAGCCGCGCGGCAAACCCCTCCGGCAGCGGCGCCTTCGAACGTTGCGTGAGGAATGCCTGCCACTCGGCTCCCCCCAGGCGCGCTACCGGCGGCGCGTCCGGCATGGACAGGGCCACGCGCTTGAGCAGCTCCGGCATCTCGCGCAGTGCCGGCAGGCGTTGCTCGCCATCGGCCAGGGCCTGCCCAAGGGAGTCCAGACGGGCCAGGGCCTCGCGGCGGTAACGATCACGCTGCCAGCGTCGCCAACGCAGCGCACCCCAGACCACCGCAATGGCCAGCAGAATCAGCAGCAGGGCCAGCCAGCCCCAGGTCTGGGGGAAATAGCTGAAAGGCGGTGCGGGAATGGCCAGCTCCTTGAGTTGGTCGATGCTGGGCACGTTCCGGGTCGTCATCGCGCTATCCCCGTCAGCCGTCCCAGTTCCCGACGAAGTTGTTCCAGGGTGTCTTCGCCGGTGCTGATCATCATCACCGGTACCTGACTGCGCCGCAGCAGCTCGGCGACATCACGCAGCCGGCCGGATAGGAACTCGCCAAGGGGCCGGTGCACCTGGCGGCGCTCGACCTCCAGCTCTACCTGCAAGGCGCCCTGGGTGACGGTGATGCGGCCCTTGTCCGGCACCTGCAACGCGATGGGGTCATAGACCTGCATGGCGATCACGTCGTTGTGGGCGCTGAGCTGGCGAAGCAGTTGCAACGTCTTCGGGGTGACACCGGCGAAGTCGCTGATGATGCACACCAGATGGTCGTGGCCAGCAGCACCAATGCAACTGCGCAGCGCGATGTCGAGCTGGTCGTGATGCTCGGCGTCCGGGCCGGTTGCGCTCAGCCTGTGGTTGGCGCGTACCACCGCGGCACACAGCGCTTCCACCCTCGCCCGGCTGCGCAACGGGCGGATGTACTCGACCTGATGATCACCGAACACCAGCCCCCCAACGCGGTCACCGGCGTGAAAGGCGATCCAGGCGGACAGCGCCGCCAGCTCCGCCGCCGTCACGGACTTGAAGCAGCGTTGGGAGCCGAAATACATGTTCATGCGCTGGTCCACCAGCAACAGCGTCGGTCGATCGCGCTCCTCGGTGAAGGTGCGCACGAAGGGCTTGCCGTAGCGCAGGGAGGCGCGCCAGTCGAGGTGACGCAGGTCGTCGCCGGGGATGTAGTGGCGCAGTTCGTCGAAGCTGAGCCCTCGCCCCCGAAGGCGCGAGGCATGGTTGCCGGAAAGGATGCTCGACAGCGGCTGTCGCGACAGGAAGCTCAGGCCGCGCACGCGATGCTCCAACGCCATCATCTGGGCGAGCGAGGCGTGGACGAAGCCATCCGGAGCCGGTTGTGTCTGTTGCATGGGCTTGGCTCCGCTCAGGCCGGGATCGCTACCTTGTCCAGCAGGCGGTCGATGACCTGGTCTGCATTCACGCCATCGGCGATCGCATCGTAGGAAAGCTGCAAGCGGTGACGCAGCACGGGATGCACCACGGCGCGCACATCGTCTGGCGAGACGAACTCATTGCCGGACAGCCAGGCATGGGCGCGGGACACACGGTCCAGGGCGATGCCGCCGCGCGGGCTCGCGCCGATGTTGATCCAGCGCGCGAGGTCCGCGTCGTAATCCGCCGGCTTGCGGGTTGCGGTGATCAGGCCCATGAAGTAGCGGTCGATGGCCTCGGACACGTGCACGCCAGACATTTCGCGGCGAGCCGCAAAGAGCACCTCCTGGGGCAGGCGCGCAGGCTCCTGGGCAGCGCTGCCGTCCTGCTGCCGCTGTTCCTCGCCACGTACCAGGCGCAGGACCTGGCTCTCGTCCTCCACCTTCGGATAGTCCAGTTTCAGCTTCATCAGGAAGCGGTCCATCTGTGCCTCGGGCAGCGGATAGGTGCCTTCCTGTTCGATGGGGTTCTGGGTGGCCAGCACCATGAACAGACCGGGCATGGGGTAGCTCTGCCCCGCCACGGTGATCTGGCGTTCCTCCATGGCCTCCAGCAAGGCCGCCTGGACCTTGGCCGGAGCCCGGTTGATCTCGTCGGCGAGAATCACGTTGCCGAACAGCGGGCCGGGCTGGAACTTGATCTGGTTGCCTTCGGCGGTCTGCTGGAGGATCTCGCCGCCGGTGATATCCGACGGCAGCAGGTCCGGGGTGAACTGGATGCGGCTCATCCGCGCATCCAGGTGGGTTGCCAGGGCCTTGACGGTGCGGGTCTTGGCCAGGCCCGGCAGGCTCTCGAGAAGCACGTGACCATTGGCCAACAGCCCCAACAGAACATGCCGGATCGTCTGGGACTGGCCCAGGACCTGTTCAGAAACACTCGCCTCCAACCCTGCTATCTGCTCACGTGTAGTCACTGATCGATTCCCTGTCAGAGCCTGCTCGGAAGTTGCCCGATCGCAAGCGCAACCATTGGTTTGTGGCGAGCCAGCACAACGAAGCTCATCCCTTCGAGACGAGATGCATTCGCGATCTACGGGTTTGGTAACTCTAGTCGCCAGCACGCCATGCGCTAGACGATTCCCGATCTTGGCTCAGGCTGCGGGTCGGTTGCGTGTGCAGGACAAGCATCTAGGCTGGTTAACGTTGGCCCGTGGGCACTGATGCCTGCACGAGTCGCACCAACACAAGAAATGCAAAGGACCAGCAGAGGAAGCGCCATGTTCAGCAGCCACCCCATGTCACTGCGCGTCGCAAGGCTCTCAACCCTGGGCTCGCTGCTGTGGCTATTGCCCGGCGCGGGCTGGGCCGGCGGCATCCTGATCTACGAAGCCGGCCAGGAAGGCGCGGGGCTGGCCAATGCCGGCGCTGCGGCGCTGGCGACCGACCCGAGCGTGCTGATGAACAATCCGGCCGGGCTGACCGAGCTTCCAGGCACCCAGATCAGCGCCAATGGCCAGGTGATCTTTGGCGATATCAGTTTCTCCCGCGATGCCAGCAACCAGTTCGACGGCAACGAAGGCGGCAATGCACTCCAATACCTGCCCGGTGCCAGCCTGTTCGTCAGTCACCAGGTCAACGACCAGGCGAGCATCGGTTTTGGCATGTACGGGAATTTCGGTCTGGCGGTGGACTACGACGATGACTGGGCCGGTCGCTACTTCACCCAGGAGGCGGCGATCATCGGTGTTTCGCTGCAACCCACCTATGCCTACAAGATCAACGACGACCTCTCCATCGGGTTCGGACCACGCATGATGTACGGCTATTACCGCACCGAAGTGGCCGTCAACAACAACCTGTTGGGCCTGGCGGACCGGCCGGACGGCCAACTGGAATACAAGGACACCGACTTTGGCGTTGGCTTCAACATCGGCCTTTTGTACCGCGTCAACGAGCGCACCCGCGTGGGCCTTGCCTACACCAGCAAGGTCGACCTGGAGTTCTCGGATCGCCCCAGCGTGGATGACATCAGCAACCCGTTGCTGAACGTTGCGCTGCGGCGACTGGACGTAGACAACCTCGACATCGACATGGAAGTGCCGCAAACCGCGCTGTTGAGCGTGGCCCATGACCTGGACTCGCAATGGAAGCTGCTTGCCAGCCTCGGCTGGCAGGACTGGAGCGAGTTCGGGAACATCGGTGTGGAAGTGGATGCCGATAACCTCGGCACCAGCCGCACGGTCGACCGGCAGTACAAGGACACCTGGCACGCCTCGGTGGGAGCTCAGTACCAGGCCAGCCCGAAACTCCGCTGGAGCCTGGGCCTGGGTTACGACAGCTCAGCTGTGGACGACGAAGACCGCACCGTGGACAACCCGATGGCCGAGTCCTGGCGCCTGGCGGCCGGCGTGAACTATGCGGTGGAAGAAGGCCTGGATCTGCATATGGCGTACACCCTCATCTGGCTGGGTGACATGGATGTGGAGCAAACCAAGCAGCGCTCGGGCAATAGCCTTTCCGGGAGCTTCGACAACAGTTCCCTGCACGTCATTGGCGGGGGCGCGACCTGGCGTTTCTAGAAACACGTGAAAACTGAATGCCCTCCTCGGAGGGCATTCTTGCCTCTGGTCACTGATGCCAGTACGGCTCGACGGCGTGCCGGCCCTTAGCTGGATGCGAACACGATGATTGGACCGCACACCGCCAGCAGCACATTGGAAATCGCATAGCAGACGGTAAAGCCGATCACCGGCGTGTTGCTGCCGGACTGCTCGATGATCTTGTTCATGGACGCCGCTTCCGTCTGCGCCCCGGCCAATGCGCCGAACAGGATCATCGGGTGCAGGCGCAGCACATAGCGCCCGAAATAGAGCGCCACCAGCGGCGGTACCAGGGTGACTATCACGCCCGAAATCAGCAGTGCGACGCCCTGCTCCTGCATCGCCGCGATGGCCGCCGGCCCGGCCAGCAATCCCACCACGGCACCGAAGGCGGTGAGGCCGAATTCGGAAAACGCCCATTGCGCGGCCGGCGGCAAGGCGCCGATTTCGGGGTGTCGGGAGTTGTACCAGCCGATCAGCAGCGCCACCAGCAATACGCCGCCGCCAACGCCCAGTTCAATGGGGATCATCCCAATATGGGTGGAGAGCATGCCCAGCAGCGCGCCCAGCACCATGCCCAGGCTGTGCACCGCGATATCAGACTTGTAGCTGCGCTCACGCACGCGCCCCAACTGGGCGGCCAGCGCATCGATGCTCGAAGAGCGCCCGGTGAGGGAGATGACGTCACCACGGCGCAATACGGTGTTGGGCAGCAGCGGCAGGTCGAGCCCCTGCCGGGTGATGGTGTTGATGAAGCAGCCCATGCGGTTCGCGCCGACCAGGTGCGACCTGATCTCGTGGATGGTCTTGCCGGACAACTCGGCGGAGGTCAGCACGATGTCCGCTGACTTCGTCGGGAACGACAGCGACTCCGGGTGATCCACCTCCGGGCCGATCCAGCCATCCAGCTCGCCCACAGCTTCGCGCAGCGCATAGACGCCAGCGATGTCACCCGCCTGCAACACGAGGTCGGGTTCACGGTCATGGACCTGCCCCGTGCGCACCACACGCTCGATGCTCAGGGACGGGTGCAGTCGCTCGATATCGGCGACGGACCTGCCCTGCGCCCCCTCGGCGACCCGGTGCGCTCGCACCACGATGCGGGTGTAGGGAATGCTGATGATGTTCTCGTTGCTGGCGATGCCCAGCTCCAGCTCCAGTTCCCGAGCCGAAGTGCGCAAGTCCACCCCCAGCAGCTTGGGCGCGATGCTGCCGACGAAGACGATCAGGCCGATGGTGCCGAACAGATAGGTGATGGCGTAGGCGATGGCCATGTGGCTGTTGAGCTGGGCCTTGGCCGCATCGTCAAGGGGCAACTGGGCGATGGCGCTGCCGGCGGTGCCCATGATGGCGGTATCGGTCAGGGCGCCGGCGCCCAGACCGGCAGTGAAGCCTGCGTCGAAATGGTAGTAGGCGTTCACCGCCAGGATGGTGCCCAGGGCGGTGGCGCAGAGCACCACGGAAAACAGCACGAGCTTGAGGGTGCCCCGGTTGAGGCTGCCGAAGAACTCCGGGCCGCTTTTGAAGCCCACGGCGTAGATGAACAGCACGAAGAACACCGACTTCAACTCGTGGGGTACTTCCAGGCCGATCTGGCCGATGATCAGACCCATCAGCAAGGCGCCAGCCACCGAACCCAGGTGGAAACTGCCCAGCCTGATCCGGCCGATCAGTACGCCCAGGGCGATGGCCAGGAAGACGGCGATCTCCGGGTTCGAGCGCAGGGCGCCGAGTACGAAGTCAATCATTGCTTCGCTCCTTCCTGGTCAGACGGCTTGGCCGGTGCAGTGAACCAGCGCTCCTTGGGGACCCATTTTTCCTGCGCGGGGTCGCCCAGGTAGTGCGGCGACATGATCTGCACGCCGTACTCGTTGAACACGTCCTGGATATTGGCGTGCAACAGGGTCAGCAGCTCGGCGCGCGGCCTGGGTTCGCTGGGTACCGCCTGGGCCACCAGCCGGTACTCGGGGTAGAAGTCGGACAGGGCCGTCTGGAACACCTGCGGGGCGGGTGTCTGCAGAATGCCTGGCGTACGGCGGGCGGCTTCCTTGAGCATCGCCTCGACCTGGCGCCACGGTGTGTCGTAGCCGATGGTGACCACCGTATCCACCACATAGCCGGCGCCCTGGACCACCCGAGAGTAGTTCTTGGTCACCGAGCCGGTGATCATCGAGTTGGGCAGGGTCAGCACTTCGCCCAGGCCGGTGCGGATGCTGGTGGTGAACATGCCGACCTCGGTTACCGTGCCTTCATGCTCGCCCACCCGGACAAACTCGCCGGGGCGCAACGTGCGGGTATAGGTAAGGATCAACCCGGAGGCGGCCTGGCCGACGACGCTGGAAGCGCCCAGGGAAATCATCAGGCCAATCAGCACGGAGAGCCCCTTGAACGCTTCGGTCCCGGCGCCGGGCAGATAGGGATAGGCCATTGCCAGTGCGAACAGCCAGATGGCCAGGGACGTCAGGCGGGTGGTCGGCTGCAGGGTTTCGTGGTTGAGCCAGCTGATGGTGCCCGGGCGCGACAAGCGCTCCAGCACACGCTTGCTGAACGCGCTGAAGCCGCGCGCGATGAAGAAGATAAGCAGCGCGATCACAAGGCCCGGAATGGCGCTGACGATGGCATCCAGCAGGTAACGGACCAGTTCCAGCAGGTACTGGTTGAGGCTTTCACCCCAGGGCCGCGTGTAGGGGAAGCGCTGCAGGACGAAAGTCAGCCATTCGTAGGTGAGCAACAGCACCGCTGACCAGTAGAGCAGCGCCAGCAGGCGCCGGACGATCGGGAACAGGTTGCTGGTATCCACCAGTTGCGTCTGACCGATCTTCAACGCGCTGGTGTGCTTGCGCATGCGCTTGGGCAGCCAGGACAGCGCCTTCTCGTGAGCCCAGGAGAACAGCCGCAACAGCGCGATGTACAACAGGGTCGCCACGGCGGTGAACCCGCCGGCGGTCAGCAGGAAGCGCAGGCTACGGGCCTCCTGGGATTCCGCGACGACCTGGCGAAGCCGCTGGGCCGCCTCTTCCGCCGCTTCCCGGACCGATCCGTCAGCCGAGTCCACGTCCTTAGGCGAGACGATGAAGGCCCGGCGGTCGCCGAGCAGCACGAGGTAGCTGTCCTGAATGGTGTCCAGGGTGACATCCAGTTCCTCGGTGCCCTCGAGCATTTCCTCAATCACGGCATCGGCTCGCTTGGCACGGGCTTCCGGCGTCTCACCAAGCAGGGTGCCGTGGAACGTGAAGATGCTCCGATTGGCAATCTTCAGCTCAACGGAAGGCGGCGATGCAACGTCTGCCTCCCCCTCCTCCGCCGCTTGCGCCCCCCAGGACAGCGTCCCCAGGAAGACACTCAACCCAAACGCCAGCCACCCCTGTACGCGTATCCCCATGCTTCCCGCCTCAAATGTCTTTCCGGCTCCTTCCCGCGCTGCAATTAGCGCCTGCAGACAACGGCTTACGGAGTGGAGCTTAGTGCAGCCGGAAAAATCCGTCGGAGCTGCTAGCCACACATCCAGAAACTTGACTGGAGACTTGCGAAACCACAGTCGCCTCCTACGCTGACCCGCAGCGTTGGGGCAATGCATCCCGATGCTGCCCTTGCACGGCATCGAGCACCGCGAACACCGAATGGCGTGACTTCACCCTTCCCCGTCTTTTCGCAGCATTCGACGGGGTTCACGCCAAGCCGCATGGGACACTGAAAATCAGCTGCATGGCCAGGCCAGGCAGCCCACCATTGGAGTCACCAACCAGGAGCAAGTCCCCGTGAACAGAATTGTTCTCGCCATCCTCGGCTCGGCTGCGGCCGTGTCTGCGAACGCCTATGACCGTATTCCCCAGGAAAGCGGCTTTTCCGGCTTCGCCTTTATCGGCGCCGGCAGCACTGAACGGGAAACCAACATGATCGCGACCGTCGGTGGAACCGAAGTCGCGGACGAGCGCATCGACTCCCTGACCCAAAGCCCGGACAGCGAACGCTACGGCAAGCTGCTGCTGGACTTCGGCCTGAGCTACACCTTCGCCGACAGCCGCACGCAGATCTTCGGCGGCACCGAACTGGAAGACTTCCTGACCCAGGACAGCACCTTCGGGCTCGGCGTGCGCCAGGGCATCGGCGATGCCGGCAACCTGCGCGCCAGCTTCATCGCTTCCACCCCCATGGAAACCTGGGAGGACCCCTACTTGGTGGGCGCCGACCGCGAAGAGACCGACGTCAAGAGCGGCGGCATGCGCCTGGGCTGGGAGCACATCTTCGGCTCCGGCCTGGAGCTGACCTACACCAAGCGCTCCGTGGAACTGGACGACGAGCTGAGCGGCACCGCCCTGGGCCTGACCGCCGCACAACGGGACCTGCTGGACCGTGAAGGCGACCTCAAGGAACTCAAGGTCAGCTACTTCTGGCAAGCCGCCCCCGGCCACGTCCTCACGCCCAGCTTCTCGCAGATCGACCATGACCTGGACGGCGACGCCATGGCCATGGACGGTTACCAGGCCGAGCTGAACTACGCCTACACCGGCATGCAGGACTGGGAGTTCGTGGTCAACCTGCTCGCCGGCAAGCTGGAAAGCGACGACGACAACCCCATCTACGGCAAGAGCCAGGACCTTGACCGCATGGGCCTGTCGCTCGCCGCCACCTACAAGGAGCCGTTCGGCCTGCAGGACTGGCGTGCTCGCGCTGCCATCAGCTACGGCGAAGAAGACAGCAACATCGACTTCTACGACACCAAGATCACCAGCCTGAACCTGGGCATGCTGTACACCTTCTGAGGTAACCCACTACCCGGAAACGACAAGGCCACCTTCGGGTGGCCTTTCGGTCTCACTCAGCGGGCGATCGGGTTGTCCACCACATCTTGACCACGGCGCCAGAGACAGGGTGGCAGGAGTATCGAAGCCTTTAGCCCGGTGATGGCGCCACGGGCGGATACCGCCGCCTAAGCTCTTTGCCGGACGTGGAATCTCTGTCATCGTCACGCCCAACGTAAAGTCGCCATCCGCAGGAGTCGTATCCGGACTGGCCCAGGACGAGGACGTCAAGTGCGTTTGATCCCATCAGTGTTTCTGGCGCTGTGCGCGCTGCTCAGTTGCAACGCCCAGGCCCAGGAGGCAGGACAGCCCCCTCACCTGGCCAAGGAACCCGCCGGCTATGCCGACGCAAGCAGTTGCCTGGGTTGCCACGCCGAACAGGCAAAGGACTGGAAGGACTCCGATCACGACTGGGCCATGCGCGAACCGAGCAAGGACAGCGTGCTGGGTGACTTCTCCGGCAGCACCTTCGATGAGGCAGGCGTCACGGCGCGCTTTTTCCGCAAGGGCGACACATTCTTCGTCAACACCGAGGGCGCCGACGGCAAGCCAGCCGATTTTGAGATCCTCTACACCTTCGGCCACTACCCGTTGCAGCAGTACCTGGTGGCCTTCCCCGGCGGCCGGCTGCAGGCCCTGACCATCGCCTGGGACAGCCGCCCCAAGGCAGCGGGCGGCCAGCGCTGGTTCTCCCTGTATCCGGGCCAGCGCTTCGCGCCGAACGACCCCTTGCACTGGACCGGGCGCTACCAGAACTGGAATGCCATGTGCGCCGACTGCCATTCCACCAACTTGCTCAAGCAGTACAACGACAAGCAAGACAGCTTCGCCACCACCTGGCATGAACAGAACGTCGGCTGCCAGGCCTGCCACGGCCCCAGCCAGGCCCACGTCGACTGGGCGAAGCAGGCCCAGCCCGGCAAAACCTACGCTTCGCCGAAGGAGATCGGCCTCGCGGTGGACTTCAAGGCCCTTGGGAGCAAGGGGCTGGTGGAACAATGCGCCTATTGCCACAGCCGCCGGCAAAGCCTGGGCGTTGGCCAGCAGCACGGGCATGCGCAACTGGATGCCACCCTGCCGGCCACCCTGCGGCCTGATCTCTACCATGCCGACGGGCAGATTGACGGCGAGGTCTACGTCTACGGCTCCTTCACCCAGAGCAAGATGTTTGCCGCCGGGGTGACCTGTACCGACTGCCACAATCCGCACAGCACCCAGGTGAAGATCGAGGGCAACGGTCTCTGCCAGCAATGCCATAACCCCAATCCGCCCCAGCGCTTCCCCAGCCTTCAGGCGAAGAACTACGACACCCCCGAGCATCACCACCACCAGGCCGGCACGCCCGGCGCCCAGTGCGTCAATTGCCACATGCCCGCCAAGACCTACATGGTGGTCGACCCTCGTCGTGACCACAGCTTGCGCATCCCCCGCCCTGACCTTGCCGACAAGGCCGGCAGCCCGGATGCCTGCACCACCTGCCACCAGGACAAGCAGCCGGCCTGGGCGGCCAAGGCCATCGAAGGCTGGTTCGGCCAGCCGCAGCGCCCGCCCCATTACGGCGAGGCCTTCCACCAGGTACGCCAGGGCACGGGCGACTCCCTGGCCCTGCTGACGGGGGTTATCCAGGACCTGGGCAAACCGGCCATTGTCCGCGCCACCGCCGCCGAGCAGTTGGCCAACCTCGGCGCGCCGGCACTGCCGACCCTGCGCAAGGCCATCCAGGATGAAAGCCCGCTGGTGCGCGCCTACGCCATCTCCGGTTTCGCCGGCGAGCCACCGGTGGAGCGAGTGAAACAGCTACTGCCATTGCTCGACGACCCCGACCTCGCGGTACGCGATGAAGCGGTTCGCACGCTGACAGGCATTCCCAGCCTGGCGCTACCGGAAGAGCGCCGCGCGGGCTTCAAGGCGCAAAAGGCGGACTACGAACGACGCCTTCGGAGCAACGCCGACCTGCCGGGCAATCGCCTCAACCTCGCGGTTTTCCTGGAGCGGGACGGCCGTCAGATGGAAGCGCTCGACGAGTACCGCCAGGCGCTCAAGTTCGATCCGTACTTCTCACCGGCGCGGATCAACCTGGTCACCCTGGCCAACGGCATGCTGCGCCAGGACGAGGCCGAGCAAGTCCTGCGCGAAGGCGTGGCGCTGCCGAACATGCCGGTGGGCGACCACGGTAACCTCGTCTATATGCTGTCGCTGCTGCTGGTGGAGCGTGGACAGGCCGACGAGGGCCTGAAGTGGATGGATATCGCAGCGCAGGAGCTGCCGCAGAATTCGCGCATCCGCTACAACCAGGGCCTGCTGCTGTTGCAATTGCAACGCCACGCCGAGGCGCAAGCCGCGCTGGAAGCCGGCCTGGAGCAGTCGCCGGATGATGCGGACCTGCTCTATGCGCTGATCTACCTGCACGGCACCTCGGGCCAACGCGAACAGGCACAGCGCTACACGCGTCGGCTGGAGAAGGCAGCGCCGAATGACCCGCGCCTGGTGCAGCTCAAGGGGCAGTAGCAGGCGCGTCAGCGGTCGTTCGCCTCGGCGAGCGGCTGCTGGCCGACGAATGACAGGGCGCTGACGCGAAATGTCAAAACCCTGTCGTCGAAAGTGAATAATTCCAGACGCAATGGGTTCAAGTTGCAGCTTCCAACAACAAGAAGCTGCAGCATCCCGACGTTTATCGGGATGCAGGAGTACCCCGATGCGTCCTTATCTGTTTGTCCTTACCCTGCCCTTCCTCATTGGCGTCCTGGCGCTGTCCGCCCGGCAAGATACTGCCGTCACGCAGGCCGCGGAACATGCCCACAGCATGCCTGTGGTGAGCATTGGAGAGGTGTTCAGGCACCTGTAATCGCCCTGCCCTCGTGCCACTTCTGCGCCTCCCATCGCCGTACCGGCGCACGGGAGGATGGCTGATACCGGATTGGCAAAATTGTGTCAGTGCGGTGTCCGGCCCCTCCCTGCGCCCCACCATCCACCGCTTACACCGATCTTTGTCGGAATCGACATAAACGATGGGCGGACTGGCGAGCTTTGTATCCGCTATCTACTTTTTCTGACAGATATTTCCTACAGATATCGCATTGATGTATTAAAGGGACCGTCAAGTGCACGGATTAGCACACGCGTTCTGGATGCCACCACGGCATCCGATTTACCCGGATTCGGGCCGAGGTTGATTCCCGGCTGATTCCGCCTTGCTCTTTGCGCCTGCCTGCGCGGGCACGACCTTGGTGAAAATATGGACATGAAAACCAAGCTGGGTGCCCTCGTGCCGCCCGTTTTCAAACCGCAACGCCGCGCCATGGCGTTAGAACCGCGCATTCTCTTCGACGGCGCCGCCGCCGCTGCGACGGTCGACCAGCAGCAGGACAGCGGCGACAACGCCGACGCAGCCCAGTCCCACGCCACCCCGAACGATGCCCACAGCGAGCCGGGCCAGCAGCAATCGGCAACGCGCCACCTGCTGGTACTGGACAGCCGCATCGAGGACCGCGAGAAGCTGGTGGGCCAGTTGCCCTCCAACGTCGAGGCGCTGGTAGTGGACAGCAGCCAGGACGGTCTGGCCGCGATTTCCGCCGCGCTGGCCCAGCTTGGCCAGGTGGACTCCATCCAGATCCTGTCCCACGGTGCCTCCGGCGAATTCACCCTCGGCAGCACCACCCTGACTGCCGACAACATCAGTCAGTTCGCCCAGCCCCTCAGCGAATGGAGCAAGTCCCTCAGCGAAGGTGCCGACATCCAGCTCTACGGCTGCAAGGTGGGCGAAGGCAGCGCCGGACGCACCCTGGTCAACGAACTGGCGCGTTGGACCGGCGCGGATGTGGCCGCCTCCAGCGACGACACCGGCAGTGCCCGCGTGGGCGGCGACTGGGACCTGGAAGTCACCAGCGGCGATATCGACAAGCCCATCGCCCTTGCCGCCACCGCCACGGCGGCCTATGACCGCCTGTTGGCCGCTGGCCCGACCACCACCCTGACTGGCGGCGCCGACGTGCTGCTGGGCGAAACCTTCAACTTCAACGTCACCTTTACCAACATCACCACCGACACGGGTTACGCCCCCTTCCTCGACCTGTTCTTCCCGGCCACCGGCAAGGATGGCGCGGGCGCCGAGATCGATGACGGAATCACCTTCGTCTCCGCCACTTACCTGGGGCAGACGTTGACCACCCATGTCCTGACATTCGATGCCAATGGCCAGGCCAGCCACCCGCTGGCGGTGGGTACGAACGGCCAGCCGCTGGTGATCAACGCGGCCGATTTCGGCATGCGCGCCGGCGACCAGATGGTGGTGGTGGAATTGCCATTCGCCAGTGTCAGCCAGGGCCAACCGCCTATCACGGTGCAGGTGACGGCTTCGCTGAGCGACCTGGCCGACACTGATTTTTCCTTCTCGGGGGCGACGCCTGACCTGACCATTCGCGCGCGCAGCGGCTTCCAGTACGGCAACGATTCGCTGAACAACCCGGCGACCGACCCCAGCATCCTGGAGCCATCTGCCAACGCCGACAGCTACGTCGTGCACCCCACGGTGATCACCTTCGACCAGATCATCACGACGCCCGAAGGGGAAACCGCGACCGGGCCGAACTTCGGCCGCGAGCTGGACGTGATCATCACCCCGGCCGACTCGCAGACCCTGAGCGATGTGGTGCTCATCCAGCCGGTTCCGGGCAACGTCATCGTCACTGCCATCAGCCCCGGCGGTGGCGGAACCATCGCCTCGATCACCCTGTTCAATGGCAGCGCCGTCACCAACCCGACGCTGATCCAGGCGATCCTCGCGCAGAACAATGACGGCGACCTCAGCAACGACCTGTACATCCGTGAGTTCACCGTCCGCTACCCGACGCTGACCACAGCCACCACCACCAGCGTGCAGTTCTTCGTTCCGGATGACGATGCCACGGGGGCACCGATCCTCAACCCGGCCACCGGGGACGATGTCACCATCACCTTCGACGCACCGACGGCGGCAGGCAACTGGCAACCCCTTGACCCGCGCGACGCCACCAATGGCCTGATCCGCTTCGATGGCCAGGGCGACGATGTCAGCTTCGTCGCCAAGTCGATCACGCTGCAGAAGCAAGTCAGCGTGCGCACCGATGTTGGCACTACCGGCCTGAGCCCGGGCGATACGCTCGACTACCACCTGAATATCGCACTGTCCGACTACTTCGCCTTCGGCAAGACCTTCCTCGGCCAGGGCAGCTTCCTGGTTTCCGACCAATTGGGTGACGGGCAGAGCCTGGTAGCCGGCACTGCCACGCTGACACTCAGCCAGAATGGCGCCACCCAGACCATCGCGCTGGTCAACAGCAGCGTGGTCAACGCAGATGGCACGACGTCCATGGTGTTCGACATCGCCCAGTCGCTGGCCAACGCATTCGGTGTCCGCAATTGGCTCAATGGCGACCTGGCGTTCGATGATCTGCTGCAAGGCGCCACCCTCGCCGTGATCGCCTACCAGGCGCGTGTCGGGCAAAGCTATACGCCGCCGGCAGGCGCTCCCCACAGCGAGATCAACGAAGGCGACTCCATCGGCAACAGTGCGACGGTCACCGCGACCGTGTTGCTGGACGTGAACAACCTGAGCGGTTTCGACGAGAGCGACGGTTCCAGCACCACCAGCACCATTCCTACCAGCCAGGTGCAGATCGACCTCGCGGGCCTCAATGGCGGTGGCGCGCCGGCGCCGGGCACCGAGCTGCGCCCGGGCGACGTTGTCACCTTCCGCATCAGCTACGACCTGATTACCGGGGACTACGAGAACTTCACGCTCACCGCCTACCTGCCGCTGCCCCTGTTTGACCTGACGGGCCTCGATCCGAACGCCATCTGGCGCCTGGCCACCGGCAACACCAACCCCAACAGCCCCACTTCGGTCACCCTTGGCCCCGGCAACTCGCTGGTATTCACCTTCGCCGACTACGTCAATACCGGCGTCAACGGCAGCCGCATCGCCATCGATTTCACCCTGACCGTCAGCGACCAGCCCTTCGCCGACCAGCGCGCCTTCAACGTGCTGGGCGAATCGAACCAGACCCGAACCCTGGACAAGAGCGTCCTGGTCACCACCGATGACGTCACCCTGATCGCTTCGGTCGCCGAGCCGGTGCTGACCATTGGCCACGGCGTGGTCTCCACCAGCCATGGCACGGTCACTGGCACCACCGGCACCTGGAACGCACCGGGCACCACGGGTGTACCGTTCAGCGGCAGCATCACCGATATCCTTGCGGTCAACGGTAACGTCACCGGAATCGATGCCAGCGACCGCCTGCGCCTTGCCACCGCCATCGAGAACAACGGCGGCGGCACCGCCTACGACGTCAGCACCCGCATCACCCTGCCGCCAGGGCTGTCCTTCGTCGGCGGCAACCTGTCCGCCGCCAACCTGCTGATCTATCGCGGCGATGGCACCCGGCTGGTCGCCGGCACCCACTTCACCGTGAACAACGCCACCAACACCATCACCTTCATCGATTCACCCGGCGCCGGCGCCCTGCTGGCCGGCCGCCCCGGGACCGCTGCGGATAACAGCGGCGCCAACGTCGTGGTCATTACCTATGACGTGCAGGTGGCGGCGGCCATCGGGGCCAGCGCCACGCGGCAAAGCACGGCCGAGCTGACCCACTACGCCAGCGCCGAAGGCGGACAGAACTTCGTGCCGGTGCCGCTTTCGGATATCGCCAGCCAGCAGGTCAGCGCGCCGGATATCCGCAAGAGCTTCGCCGGCGGCAGCCTGGACAATGGCGACTCCAGCGCCCCCCACACCACCGGCGCGAACCTGGTGGTCGGCGAGAGCATGCTCTACGACATCATCGTCACCCTGCCCGAAGGCACCACGCAGAATCTGCGCATCGACGACCTGATTCCTCCTGGCCTGCGACTGGACACCAGCTTCAACGGCAACCAGGGGTATCAGTTGATCACCACCGCTGGCGGTGCGCTGACGGCGAACTTCGCCGGTGCCGTCAACATCGCCAGCATGACCGCACCCAGCGGCACCCTGGGCGCCGATGGCGTCGATTCACGTTTCACCTTTACCGTCGCCAGCGCCACTGGCGACAACAACACCGGCAACAACAGCTTCGTGATTCGTGTGCGCCTGGTAGCCAGCAACGTGATTGGCAACCAGGCCGGTGGCGTACGCCAGAACGACGCCCGGTTGAGCTACAGCGACCCCGATGGCAACACCCCGAACGGCAGCGCGCCGCTGAATCGCGATGTCAACCTGACCGGCACCAAGCCCGCGATCACCATTCAGGAACCGACCCTGCAGCTCAGCCAGCAATTGATCACCAACCCGGGCCTGGGCTTCGATGAAGGCGACCCGGTCGACTTCAGCATCACCATCGCCAATGGCAACAGTGGAAACGACTTCGACGCCTTCGACATCGCCTTCTCCAGCCAACTGCCCACCGAACTGGATCAACTGACCCTGGTCAGCGTGACCTACACCGTGGGCGGCGTCAGCACCGATATCAGCGCCAGTTTCACCCTGGACCCGACGGGCCGCACACTGGTGAACACCGGCAATGTCGATATCGCCAAAGGGGGCACCATCTCCATCCGCATCAGTGGCGTGGTGAACGCCACCGGCGCCTCGGTGGCCCGCTTCGACAACCTCGCCGATGTGCGCTGGACCAGCCTCAACGGCAACAACACCAACGGTGCCGCCAATCCGGTCGGCGAGCGCACCGGCCAGGACGGCCTGATCAACACCGGCGTGCTCAACGACTACCAGCGCGACAGCATCCTGATTTTCCCCATTGCCCAGGGCATACGCCTGTCCCGCGTGGGGGGGCTGAACGATACGGCCGCCCCCAACCCCACCAATGCGCCGATCGAGGTGGTGGCCGTTGGCGAGATCATCCGTTACCGCACCGCCGTCCTGATTCCCGAGGGCATCAACCCCAACTACCAGTTGGTTGTGACCCTGGACGACGGGCTGACGGTGGATGACCTCAGCACCATGCGTATTGGTTTCGTTTCCGATGGCGGGCTGGTCACCAGCCTCGGCGACCTGATCACCAGCGGCACCCTGCAGATCATCGGCAACGAAGACAGCCCGCAAGCCCAGCTCATCACCCCGGACCTATCCGGACCGGCCCTAACCGGGGTGCTGAACCCCATCTACGTCGCGCTCAGCACCGACGGCAATGGCAACCAGGTGGTGACCCTCAACCTGGGCAACATCACCAACGAGGGATTCGCCGGGGGCAACGATGGTAACGATGACGACCTGGAAGGGATTGTCTTCGAGTTCAATGCCCGCGTGGACAACAGCCTGGGCAACCAGTCCGCCGTTCAGCTCGGCGTCACGGTGCATGATCGCGTCAACGGCATCATCCGTACCACCAGCGATACCCTGTTCGAGCGCATCGTCGAACCCGGCTTCGCCAACCTGGACAAGACCGTCACCGATTTCAACGCGAACCCGGGTGGCAGCCTGGGCACTGCCACCGTCACCGTCGACTTCACCGCCAACGGCGGCCTGCCGGCCTACGATGTCCGCCTGACGGACGGCTTCCCCACCGGCAGCAACTACACCCTGCTCAGCCTCACCATTGGCGGCACCACCTATGCCCCGGGCAACCTGCCGGCGGGCGTCAGCTTCAGCACCACGGGCGGACTGACCGTCGACATTGCCCGGATCGACCCCGGCGCCCAGGTGAGCGTGGTCTACAGCGTCCAGGTGCCCAACAATGCAAGCATCGCCAGTACCGACGCCAACCTGACCTGGAGCAGCCTGCCGGAAACCTTCACCAGCTGGGGTGGCACTCCGGTCGGCGCCGATGGCACCGCTACCGGCGAGCGCAACGGCTCCAACGGCCCCGGCCCGGATGGCACGACCCTGAACAATTACGTGCTTCGGGAAGGTGCCGGCCTGGGGATCATCAGCGGCACACTCTGGAACGATACCGGCACGGCCGCCACGGCACCCAACGACGCCACCCCGGACGCCGACCCGGTCCCCGGCACGCCGGCCTATGAGCTGGCGATCGCCAACCAGACCATCAACCTGATCTGGGCCGGCAACGATGGCGTGCTCGGCAATGGCGACGACAAGACCTTCACCACCACCACCAACGCCAACGGCCGCTTCAGCTTTGGCGTATTGCCGTCCGGCCTGTATCGCATCGACGCGCCGACCACGGTGAACAGCATTGCCCAGTTCGGTGAACTGCGCATTCGCATCGACACCGATGGCAGCACCCTAGGCCAGGTCCGGGTAACCCTCGGCGAGGGCGCCACGCAGCAAGCCAACTCCGGTTACGTCGAACTCAACGATGCGCCGGTCAACAGCCTGCCCGGCTTCCAGCAAGGCCAGGAAGACACACCGCTGGCCATCGGCGGCATCCGCGTCAGCGACATCGATGCCGAGCGCGACCCCAACGTCAATGGCCGCGCCATCCAGGTCACCCTCAGTGTCGTGCGCGGAACCCTGTCCCTCGCCGGCCCGACCACCGGTGTCACAGTCACTGGCGCAGGCACCCTGAACATGGTGCTGGTGGGGCGGATCGCCGATATCAACTCGGCCCTGGCGGGCCTGCGCTACCAGGGCAACCTCAATTTCAACGGCAACGATTTCCTCACCGTCGTCACCAACGACCTGGGCAACTACGGCGACTTCAACGGCAACGGCATCCCCGGCGAAGCGGCAGACGCCCGCACCGACCGCGACTTCCTGGTGATCAACCTCGCCCCGGTCAACGACCCGCCCACCGCAGTGGATGACAACGACACCGCAGTGGAAGCCGGTGGCACCGACAACCGGCTGCCGGGCATCGATCCGCGGGGCAACCTGCTGGACAACGACACCGACGTCGACATCGGCACCAACGGCGACCAGCTCATTGTGATCTCGGTCACCTCGCCCCTTGGCGTGGTCGTAGCGGTGCCCCCGCTCGGTTCGGTGGAGGTGATCGGCCGCTTCGGCACACTGGTGATCCAGGCCAACGGCGCTTACCAGTACATCGTCGATAACGACAATCCCGAGGTGCAGGCGCTGCGCCTGGCCGGCCAGCAGTTGACCGAGGACTTCACCTACAGGATCGCGGACATCGGTATCGGCGGCCCTCCCCTGCAATCCTCGGCGACCTTCTCGGTGGTCATCCAGGGCGCCAACGACACGCCGCAAGGCGTCAACGACCAGGGCACCGCCATCGAGCAAGGCGGCGTCAACAACACCGACGTCGGCAACCCCAACGACAGCCCGCCTCCGGGCTTCCCGGTGCCCGGCGCCGACGCCGTGGGCAACGTGCTGGACAACGATATCGACGTTGACGGCGGCGAGAATCCGGCGGACCCGATCGACTATGGCGAGACCAAGACAGTCACCGGTGTGCGACCGCTGCGGGAGATCGTGCCCGGCCTGCTGACCATCGTTCCCGGAGGTGGCAGCGTGAGCATCGCCGGGACGTACGGCACGCTGACCATCGCCTCCGATGGCAGCTACAGCTATGTCATCAATGAGAACGCCACGGCCGTGCAGCGCCTCGGCCCCAATGACTCACTGACTGACTTCTTCAGCTACCAGGTCACCGATGCGCTCGGGCTGAGCGACCTGGCCGAACTGCGCATCACCGTGCGCGGCAACTACGACAACCCGGTGGCCAGCGATGACCGGGCCGCCGCCCAGGCAGGCTCCGGTCCCACCGCCGTCGGCGAGAGCAACCCCAGCGGCAACGTCATTCGATTCCCCAGCCGTCCCGGCACGGTCACCCAGCCCGGCGGCAATGGCGTGGATAACGATGTCGACGCCGCCGATAGGCCCAACACCTTGCTCAACGTCAACGGTGTGCGCGTCGGCCTGGAAACCGCCGGCGGCGCGCTGATCGGCGTGGCTGCCGGCTCCACCAGCACCGCCAACGCCACCCTGCTGGCGGGGAACTTCGGCGTGCTGAGCATCGGCGCTGACGGTTCCTTCACCTATGACGTGGACAGCAGCAACCCCACGGTGCAGGCCCTGCTGGCCGGCCAGACCCTGACCGAGACCTTTACCTACCAGATCGTCGACACCAACGGCCTGACCGACCAGGCGCAACTGGTGATCACCGTCCGCGGGGTCAATGACCCGCCCATTGCCCAGGATCACTTCAACCTGGCCGTCGAACGTGGCGGCGTAGCTAACGGCCAGGCGGGCATCGACCCCACGGGCGATGCCCTGCTGTTCGATGTCGACCCGGACGGCGACCCGCTGACCGTCATTTCCGTGAGCAATGATGAGCTAGGGACCAACGGTGTCATCGGCCAGGCCTTCGCCGGCCAGTACGGCACCCTGACGCTGAATGCCGACGGCACCTACAGCTACGTGCTGGACAACAGCAACCCCGAAGTGGAGGCCCTGCGCCAGCTTTCGGATATCCTCATCGAACGCTTCACCTACGCCATATCCGACGGCCTGGAAGCCCCGCAGTCGGCGCAGTTGGTGATCCTCATCCTCGGTCGCAACGACAACCCGGTGGCCGCCAATGACGGTGCCACCGCCGTGGAAGCCGGTGGGCTGAACAATGGCAGCGCCGGCGTGGACCCGAGGGGCAATGTGCTCGACAACGACACCGACGTAGATGGCGGCGCCGGCGACCCGATCGACTACGGCGAAACCCAGGCTGTGGCCGCCGTGCGTACCGGCGCAGTCGAAGGCGCCGGCACGGCGGGCACCCTTGGCACCGAACTGCGCGGTTTGTATGGCTGGCTGACGCTCAACGCCGACGGCAGCTACAGCTACCGGCTGGATAACAGCCTGGCGGCCGTCCAGGCACTGCGTGCGGGCAACACCCTCACCGACAGCTTCAACTACAGCCTCATCGATACCGCTGGCGCCACCGACATTGCGGTGCTGAACATCACCATCCAGGGCGCCAACGACACGCCGGTGGCCACTGACGACAACGACATTGCCACCGAAGCCGGTGGGCTGTTGAACACCACCTCGGGTATCGACCCCAGCGGCAATGTTCTGGACAACGATTTCGATGTCGATCAGTTCGGCGAATCACTCAGCGTGGTCGGCGTACGCCAGGGTGCCAGTGTCGGCACCATCGGCACGGCATTCGTCGGAACCTATGGCACCCTGACGCTGAACGCCGATGGCAGCTACACCTACATCCTCGACAACGACGACCCGGAGGTGGAGGCCCTGCGTACGGCCGGCGATACCCTGAACGAGTCCTTCACCTACACCATCCGCGACCTGGCGGGCGCCACCAGCACCGCGACGCTGACCATCACCATCCAGGGCCGCAACGACACCCCGCTGGCCAACCGCGTCAGCATCGTCGCGGTCGAGGCTGGCGGCACCAACAACGGTACGGCTGGTATCAACCCCACTGCCAACGTGCTGGACAACGACCGCGACGTAGACGCCGGCGACACCAAGACCGTCGTCGGCATCCGCCTTGGCGACGAACTGTCAGGCGCCGGGTTCGAACTGGTCAATGGCAGCCGCAGCATTGCCGGCCTCTACGGCACACTGACTATTTTCGCCAACGGCCAGACCCTCTACGTGGTGAACAACGACCTCGCTGCGGTCCAGGCACTGAAGCCCGGAGAGACGCTGCGTGAGCTCTTCTCCTACCGCATGCGCGACACCGCCAGCGACTTGAGCATCGCCCGGATCAACGTAACCATCGAGGGCGCCTGGGACGCCCCCGTCGCCCGGGACAACGTCAATATCGCGGTCGCCGACAATGGCGACGGCCTGGTGCTCAACCCCAGCGGCAATGTGCTGCCCAACGACAGCGACATCGATCAGGGCGACCAGATCAGCGTCACCGGCATCCGCACCGGCGCGGAGAACGGCAGCGGCGTCGCTGGCTCGGTCGGCAGCGTACTGCTGGGCCAGTACGGCACCCTGGTGATCAATGCCGATGGCAGCTACACCTACACAGTCGATTCCAGCAACCCGGACGTACTGGCCCTGGACCTGCTCGGCACCCTGGTGGACCGGTTTACCTACGAGATCACTGACCTTGGCGGGCTGACCGACCTGGCACAGCTGTCGATCGTAGTGATCGGTCGCAACGATGTGCCCGACGGTTTCGATGACGAAGCCTCGGCCATCGAAGCCGGTGGCCTGAACAACGACGATCCCGGCCTGAACCCCAGCGGCAATGTGCTGAACAACGACACGGACCTCGAAGGCGGTCCGCTGTCGGTGTCGGCCATCCGCACCGGCAGCGAAACCGGCAGCGGCACCAGCGGAACTGTCGGCACGGTCCTGCGTGGCCTCTACGGCGACCTGACGATGAACGCCGACGGCAGCTGGACCTACGTGGTCGACAACAGCCTGCCGGAAGTCCAGGCCCTGCGCATCAGCGGCCAGACGCTGGTGGACACCTTCACCTACACCCTGGTCGACCCACACCTGGCGGATGACACCGCCGAACTGCGCATCACCATCGACGGCCGCAACGACACCCCCATCGCGCAGGACGATGACAGCGTCGCCATCGAGGCCGGCGGCGTGAACAACGCCACCCCCGGCCAGCCCGCCACCGGCAATGTGCTGGGCAACGACATCGACGTGGATGCGGTGAGCAATGGGGAGTCCCGGCAGGTGCTGGACGTGCGCAATGGCAGCGGCCAGTCCGCCAGCGTCGGCCAGGCCTTGCAGGGTCTCTATGGCACCCTGACGCTCAACGCCGACGGCAGCTACGTCTATGTGCTGGACGACGCGAACCCCAGGGTGCAGGCCTTGCGCACCGCCGGCGAAACCCTGCGGGAAGTCTTCACTTACCGCATGCGGGACACCGCCGGGGCCGAGTCGGAGGCGCGCCTGAACATCCTGGTCCAGGGTGCCAACGACAACCCGGTCGCCCAGGACGACGGCAATCTGGCCAGCGACCAGACCCCGGCGCCCCAGGCCACCGGCAACGTACTGCCGAACGACTCGGACATCGATGGCGGCGACCGCCTGCAGGTGGTCGGCATTCGCAGCGGTGCGGAGAACGGCAGCGGCACGACCGGCCTCGTCGGCCAGCCCATCGCCGGCCGCTACGGCACCCTGGTGATCAACGCCGATGGCAGCTACACCTACAGCATCGACCTGACCAATCCCGAAGTGCTGCGGGCCGCCGGCCTTGGTCGTGTCCTGCAGGACGTCTTCACCTACACGGTGGGCGACCTGGCTGGCGCGGTGGATCTGGCCCAGCTGGTGATCGACCTGGACATCGCAGCCCCCTTCATCCCCGCCCCCGACAGCGACCCCATCGGTCCACACGAGGACCGTGGCGATCTCGATCCGTTCCGGCGCCTGCCACTGCCCGGCGTGGACCCGGTGGTCTTCGTCGGCCCGGTGGTGGAACGCAATGATCGCCAGCTGATGTTGTCCGGCTGGGATGCCGACGGCAGCGATCTGCGCCTTGGACTGGAGCCGGAAATCGAGAGTGAGACCCTGAACGCGCACTTCGGCCAGATCAAGGGCCAATTCGTCTCCCGGGCGGTACGTGATAGTAGCGCTGGCAGCGACCTGGACCTGGCCTGGATTCTCGGCCGCCATGGCCGCATCAGTCTGAGCGCCGACGGTCTTCTGCCCGACCCCTCGGTGTTCGCCACCAGCCCCGACAACCTGACCCAGGGCGACGCCCAGCTTCCGCCACCCTCCGATACCCGCACAGCCCCGGGCTTCCGCGCCCAGCTGCGCGAGGCCGCAGAGCGCTTGCGCGCCCTCGGCAACGGTACGACCGAATAAGCAAGGACCAAGGACAGACCATGCCAAGACACCCCCTGAAACTTCTGAGCGCCGCCATCGCCTCCGTCCTCCTGCTCAGCGCCTGTTCGGCGATGCAGACCCAGGAGTTCACGGAAGAAGAAAACCGCCAGCGTATCGTCCGCGACCAGGCGCAGATGTACGCCGACCAGGAGCCGGTGACCGCCCCCATCACCTTCTACGAGGCCGCCGCCCGAGCCCTGAAGTACAACCTGGACTACCGCCTGAAGTTGATGGAGAACGCCCTGGCCTCTGACCTGCGTGACGTCTCCAGCCACGAGATGCTGCCGCGCCTGGTGGCCTCCGCCGGCTACGCCGGGCGCAACAACGACTCCGGCGGCACCTCCATCGGTATCCAGGATCGTGAGGAAAGCTTGCGGGCATCCACGTCCGAGGAACGCTACCGCGAGCTCTATGGCCTGGGGCTCTCCTGGAGCCTGCTGGACTTCGGCGTCGCCTACTACCGCACCCAGCAGAAGAGCGACCAGATCCACATGGCCGAGGAGCGCCGCCGCAAGGTGGCGCAGAACGTCTTGCAGGACGTGCGCAACGCTTACTGGCGCGCAGTCGGTGCCCAGCGCCTGATGCCCCAGGTCGACCGCCTGCTGGTACGCACCCACCAGGCACTGCTCTCCGCTCGCGAGGCCGAGAGCAAGGGCTTGCTGCCGCGCCAGGAAGTACTGGCTTACCAGCGCGCCCTGCTCGACTCCATCTACCTGCTCACCGTGCGCCGCCAGGACCTGGAGTTCGCCCAGGCCGAACTGTCGGCGCTGTTGTCCCTGCCCCCTGGCTCGAAGCTGATCCTCGCCGACCAGGCCGAGCAGCCGCTGCCGGAACTGAACCAGGACATCAACCGGCTGGAACAGATCTCCCTGGAGAACCGCCCGGAAATCATGGAAGAGTGGTACCGGAAACGGGTCAACGAGAATGACCTGAAGATCGCCAAGGCGCAGCTCTGGCCCAACGTCAGCCTGGACTTCGGCTACAAGTACGACTCCAACAAGTACCTCTACAACAGCCACTGGACCGAGACCGGGCTGCAAGTGTCGCTGAACCTGCTGCGCCTGCTGCAACTCCCCTCGCTCAACCGCGCCACCGAGTCCCAGGAGAAGACCGACGACATGCGCCGGGTGGCGCTGTCGATGGCCATTCTCACTCAGGTCCGGGTGGGCACCCTGCGCTACCAATTGGCACGCCAGGAAGTGGAGTTCGCCGACCAGAGCCTGCGTGTGGACCAGAGTCTGCTGGACTACGCCCAGGCGGCGCGCACGACCTCCTACGGCTCGGAGTTGGAGCTGATCCGCGCCGAAGGCCGCTACCTGCTTTCGCGCTACCAGCGCGAGGCCGCCTACTCTGACGCCCAGGCGGCCTGGGGCCGGCTATACAACTCCGTTGGCCTGGACATCCTCCCCGAGCAGATCGAAAAGCACGACATCCAGACCCTGTCCCGTGAAATCCAGCGCACGATGGGCGATCAGGAACGCACCAACCTCCTCGTCGGCAAACAAGGAACACCGAATGTCGTACAACGCTGAGCGCAGTTTGCTCGCCCTGTTGCTGTCCCTCGTACTCACCCCTGCCCTTGCTGAAGACGCCGCGCCGGCCCGTCCCCTGGAGGACCCTGGCGCGATTCGCGTGCTGCTCGCCGCCGACCTGGAAACCACCCTTTCCAGCCAGATGAACGGCACCCTTGGCGAGCTCAAGGCGTCCCTCGGCCAGCAAGTGGCGAAGAACGCCCTGCTGGCCCAGCTCAACTGCGAGGAAGCCCAGGCCCGCGCCAAGGTGGCTGTCGCCGAGCTGACCATGGCCCGGCAGAACCTCGACGCCAAGCGCAACCTGCGCAAGCTGGACGCGGTCGGCGACCTGGAAGTGGCCATGGCCAACACCGAGGTGCAGAAGGCCGAAGGCGCCCGCTCCCTGGCCCAGGCCCAGAGCGGCTACTGCCAGGTGCAGGCACCCTTTTCCGGGCGGGTGGCCAAGGTCCATGTGAAGCCCTACCAGACGGTAGCCGCGGGCACCCCGCTGTTCGACCTGGTCAGCGACGGCGCCCTCAAGGTGCGCCTCAACGTGCCCTCCAACCTGCTGCCGCAGCTCAAGCCCGGCCAGCCGCTGGAGGTCAACATCCTGGAAACCGGCAAGGCTTATGGCGCCCATATCAGCGCCATCAACTCCCGGGTCGATGCCGTGGCCCAGACCGTGGAACTGGAAGCGCGGCTAGACGCCGAGCACCCGGAACTGATCGCCGGCATGAGCGGCACCGCACGTTTCCCGCAAGCCCATGACTGATCGCCTGCCCCACCCGCAATTGCTGCTGGGGTTGGCCGCCCTGCGCGACCGTGCCCTGGCTGCCGACTCGCTCAACGCGCTGGCCTTCTCCATCGCCAATGATGCGTATGCCCTGCTGCATTACCACCAGGCCCTGGTGCTGGCGCAACGCGGCGAGGATCTGGAGCTGCTCTGTGTGTCGGGGCTGGCCAGGCCCAGCGAGGATTCGCCCTACCTGGTCTGGCTGCGCCGGGCCAGCCGTTGGCTCGCCAGCCAGTTGCCCGACGCCCAGCCACGCTGGCTAGGCCGCGACAGCCTTGCACCGCCGGACGATATTGCCGAAGGCTGGGCGGAATGGTGGCCGAGCGGAATCTGGTGCATTCCCCTGCATGATCGCGATGGTCAGCGTCTTGGGCTGGTGCTGTTTCTGCTCGAAGCGCCACCAGCGGAAACCCTGGTGCCCTTGATGGACGGCGTCTGGCAGACCTGGGCCCACTGCTGGGCCTCCTTCGGCCGGCGACGTCGCCTGCTCGGCTGGCGGCCCAGCAAGCGCCAGGCATTAGTGGCGATGGCGGTCGCGGCACTGCTGTTGCTGGTGCCGGTACGACAGACCGCGCTGGCGCCGGCGGAAATCGTCTCGCGCCAGGCGCAGATCGTCAGTTCGCCCATCGACGGCGTGATCGAACGCATGCAGGTGCGGCCGAACCAGCCGGTGGAGGAAGGCACCCTGCTCTTCTCCCTCGACGAAACCACCTTGCGAAGCCGCGCCGAGGTACTCGGCAAGGAAGTCGCAGTGGCCGATGCCGAGCTGATGGCCGCGAGTCAGCGCGCCTTCGACAATCCGCAGAGCAAGAGCGAGCTGACCCTGCTCAATGGGCGCGCGCAGCAAAGACGCGCCGAGCTGGCAGCGGTACAGGCACAGCTGCAGCGCACCCGAGTGCGTGCGCCACGCGCCGGCGTGGCGGTGTTCAGCGACCCCAATGACTGGCTGGGCAAACCGGTGGTGACCGGTGAGCGCATTCTCCAGGTGGCCGATCCGGCGCATCCGGCGATGCTGATCCAGTTGCCGGTGGCCGACGCCATCGCCCTGGAGCCCGGCGCCGAAGTCACGCTGTTCCTCACCGCCTACCCCCTCTCCCCGCTCAAGGGCCAGGTGCTGGAGACCAGCTACCAGGCCCGCGCCAATGAAGAAGGCGTAGTGGCCTACCGGCTGCTGGCCAGTGTCGAGGGCCAGCCTGAGCACGCCCGCCTGGGCCTGCACGGCACCGCCAAGCTCTACGGCGAGCGGGTGGTACTGGGTTACTACCTGCTGCGCCGGCCCTTTGCCGCACTGCGCGCCTGGAGCGGGCTGTGATGGCGAACGCAGCCGAGCTGCCGCTGCCACCGCTGCGCGAAGACCTGCGCCTGCTGGAAACCGCGCCGGGCATTGACGGCGAACCGGCCTGGGTGATCCAGGACACGGTGGTCAACCGCTTCTACCGAATCGGCTGGCTGGAGTTCGAATGCCTGCTGCGCTGGGAGCGCACGCCGGCGCGGATCTGCCAGGACATCGAGGCGCACACGCCGCTGCGTCCGGATGTGGAGCAGGTGCTGGAGTTCCGCCAGTTCCTCGAACAGCACCAGTTGCTGCGCCCGACGCCCGACGCCGCCGCACGCATGGCCCGGCGCAGCGAAGGCAATGCCTGGCTGGACTGGCGCTGGTGGCTGCACCACTACCTGTTCTTCCGCGTACCGCTGCTGCGCCCGCAGAATGCTCTGCAACGCCTGGCCAGGCACCTGGACTGGCTCTTCCAGCCGCTGACCGGCACGGTGGTGATTACGCTCGGCGTACTCGGCGTCTTGCTGGTGCTGCAGCAGTGGGACAGCTTCACCGCCGCGGTGGTGGAGTCCTTCTCCGCGTCCGGGCTGGTGAGCTTCGCCCTGGCGCTGATCCTGGCCAAGACGCTCCACGAGCTGGGTCACGCCCTGGTGGCAACGCGTCTGGGGCTGCGGGTGGGGCACATGGGGATAGCCTTCGTGGTGCTCTGGCCGATGCTCTACACCGACACCGGCGAGAGCTGGAAACTGCGCAGCTCGAAGCAGCGCCTGGCGATCGCGTCCGCCGGCATCCTCACCGAGCTGGGCCTGGCGGGCCTGGCCACCCTGGGCTGGGCGCTGTCGGACCCGGGGGCGTTGCGCAATGCCCTGCTCTATCTGGCGACCACCAGTTGGGTACTGTCCCTGGCCCTGAACGCCAGCCCGTTCATGCGCTTCGATGGCTACTTCATCCTGTCGGACCTGCTGGACTTCCCGAACCTCCACGAACGTTCCTCGGCCCTGGCGCGGGTGACGCTGCGACGGGTTCTCCTGGGCCTGGACGAGGAATGGCCGGAAGCCTTCAGCCCCGGCAAGCGGCGTGCCCTCGTCGCCTTCGCCATGGTCACCTGGGTCTACCGCCTGGTGCTGTTCCTCGGCATCGCGGTGGCGGTCTACCTGCTCTTTTTCAAACTGCTCGGGATCGTGCTGTTCGTGGTGGAAATCTGCTGGTTCATCCTCATGCCGGTCTTTCGCGAACTGAAACACTGGTGGGCCCATCGCGCGGGCATCCCCGCCAGCCGCCGACGCTTCTGGTGGGGGCTGCTGGCGGTGTTCCTGCTCCTGCTCGCGGTGCCCTGGCGCAGCCAGATCCACGCCGTTGGTGTGGCGCGTGCCGAACACCAGTTGCGCGTCTTCGCGCCCTACCCGGCTCGCCTGCAAACCATCCACCCGGCTGGCGACGTGCAGGCCGGTGCCACCCTGGTGACGCTCGACGAACCCAATATCGCCTCGCGGGTGTCCAGCAGCGAGGCCAGCGTGAAGAGCTACGAAGCGCGGCTTGGCGGCCTGATCGCCGACCCCAGCGGGGCCGACCAGGCCCTGGCCACACGCCAGCGCCTGAGTGTGCAGTTCGAGGAAGCCCGCGCCGCTCGTTCGGAAATCGCCCGGCTTCAACTCCAGGCCCCCTTCGCCGGCCGCTGGCTGGACCTCGACCCCGACTGGCAGCCGGGGCAGTGGGTGCATAGCCGCGAAGCCATCGGCATGCTGGTGGACCCACGCAGCTGGCAGGTGGACGCCTACGTCGACCAGGACGACGTGCAACGGTTGATGCAGGGCGGTGCGGTACGCTTCTACCCCGAAGGCCGCGCGGAGCCGATCGCCGGCAAGGTGGTGGCCATCGGCAGCACCCGCGTCAGCCAGCTCGAACACCCCATGCTCGCCTCCCGCTTCGGCGGCCCGCTTACGGTAGCCAGCCAGGGCCAGGAGCTGGTGCCGAACCCGCCGCTGTTCCACGTGCTGGTGCAACTGGCCAGCGCCCCGCCGACCCTGCGCGAAACCCGTGGCCACCTGCAGATCGAAGGCGGCCGCCGCAGCCTGCTGGTCGAGGGGCTGACCCATGTGGCTGCAGTCGCCCTCAGGGAAAGTGGTTTTTGAATCAGGGCTCGACTTTCTGTCGGGCACGCTTCCTGAACTGCCCGGGGCTCTCGCCGGTCCAGCTACGAAAGGCCCGATGGAACGCGCTGGGCTCCTGGAACCCGCTCATGATGGCGATTTCGCTGATGCTGAAGCGGTCGCCCTTGAGCAGCTCGAAGGCCACCGAGCGGCGCACCTCGTGCTTGATCTCCTGATAGCTGAATCCCTCACGCTCCAGTTGGCGGCGGAAGCTGGTGGCATTCATTCCCAGTTCCTCGGCCAGGGCGACCAGGGTCGGCGGGATGAAATCCTCCTGCTGCCGCAGGCGCCGGAACACCCGCGCAGCCAGGCTCTCGTCGTTGCGTATGCGCACCACCAGCCATTGCGGCGAGGTGCGCAGGAAGTGCTTCAGCGCGGGCAGGTCCTGCACCACGGGAAGCGCCAGGTAGCCGGCATCGAACACCACTTCGGTGCGATCGGCGTCGAACTCCAGCAACGGCCCCCACAGCAACGGATCGGAACCATGGGAAGGACGCGGATGGCCGAATCGGGTCCGGTCCAGGGGAATGCGCCGACCAACGAGCCAGCAAAGCACCCCCAGAACGATATTGAGGAAGATCTCTTCCGCGCTGCCCCTGATGGCCTGATTGGCCATCGATGTTTGCAGGCCGATCACCGCCTGGCCGTTGCGCACCTCAAGGCTGGCGCGGATGTCATGAATGAACAGCCCCAGGTACCTCAGGTATTGCGACAGCGCCTTGCCCAGGGTCGGCTCCTGGATGAGGCCCCGACAGATCAGGGCGAAGCTGCCGCGCGGCAAGCCATGGGAATCGAACCCGAAGAACTCGTCGTTCAACTCCCGGACCATGGCCAGCCAGAAACTGTGGACGGCCGTGGCAGGCAGGCGGGCGTCCGGCAGCTCCAGCGATTGGGCGTCGATGCCCGCCTCTTCGAGTATCGCCCGCTTGCGCTCAGGCGCGTCCTCCAGCTTGTGCAGTGCTGCCTGGACGAGATACGCCGCCACCGAATCCTGTTCCCGCATGCTGCCTCTCAATGCTCCGCATAATTCCGGCGGAAAGTCCGCCCATGATAGTTGAGCCTGACGTCCGCCAGACAGCACGCCTGTGGCAAAAACTACCACGCCGAGCTGCGCAGTTTGGGCATAGGCCAGCGCCCTCCCCGCGCCTAGACTCGGAACCCTGATTGGAAGGTGGGCATCAGCGCCCATGCAGGAGGTAAGGTGGGTTTCACACAGTCCGCGAGTCACGATGCCATGCCGGATGTCCGTCGCGACAACTCGTCAGCGTCGCGTTTCGAGCGCAATCGTGAAAAAGCCCTGGAGCTCTTCGCCTGCAAGGGTTTTGGCCAGGTCAGCCTGCGTGAACTGGCAACCCACCTCGGGCTCGCCGCCGGCTCCCTGTATCACCACTGCAGCAGCAAGGAAGAACTCCTGTTCGAGTTCATCGAGGAGTACTACGAAGGGCTGCTCGCGGTTTCGTCCCGGTCGAACCCGCGCAAGCCTTGCATCGAGCGGCTGCATGAACTGGTCACCGCATTGATCGAACTGCACAGGGCCCGTCCGCTGCACTTTCGCCTCGCCATGCAGGAGCGGCATTGCCTGACGCCTGCCCACCAGCTGCGCATCGACGAGCTGGAACTGCGCTGCCAGGAATACTGGCTGCGCGACGTCGGCCTGGCCGCCGAGCCGTCCTCGGCTCGGCGCAAGGCGGCCGGCGATGCGCTCTCGGGCATCTTCCAGCAAATACCCAACTGGCTGGAGCACTCCGGACTTCCCGATGCCGAGCGCTCAGCATTCCTGGAAAGCCTGATCCTCGGCGCCGTGTCCCAGTTGATCAGTTTCCTCAAATCCTCTTCACCCGTGCCAAAGCAAGGTAACTCCCATGCCCCAGTATTGCGCTCCGCTTCGTGATCTGCGCTTCGTCCTGCACGAAGTCTTCGATGCCCCGTCCATCTGGGCTCGCCTGCCCGCCCTGGCCGAGCGGGTCGACGCCGATACCGCCGACGCCATCCTGGAAGAAGCCGCCAAGGTCACCGGGCAGCTCATCGCCCCGCTAAACCGCAGCGGCGACGAGGAAGGCGCGCAATGGCAGGACGGCGTGGTCACCACCCCGGCCGGCTTCAAACAGGCCTACGCCACCTACATCGAAGGTGGCTGGGTAGGTCTCTCCGGCAACCCGGACTATGCCGGCATGGGCATGCCCAAGATGCTCGCCGTGCAGTTCGAAGAGATGCTCTACGCCGCCAATGCCAGCTTCGCCCTGTACTCCGCCCTCTCCTCGGGCGCCTGCCTGGCCATCGACGCCCACGCCAGCGAAGAGCTGAAATCCACCTACCTGCCACCCCTGTACGAGGGCCGCTGGGCCGGTTCCATGTGCCTGACCGAGCCCCACGCCGGCACCGACCTGGGGATCATCCGTACCAAGGCCGAACCCCAGGCCGATGGCAGCTACAGCATTTCCGGCACCAAGATCTTCATCACCGGCGGCGAGCAGGACCTGACCGAGAACATCATCCACCTGGTGCTGGCGAAACTGCCGGACGCCCCGGCCGGGCCCAAGGGTATCTCCCTGTTCCTGGTGCCCAAGGTCATGGTCAATGCCGACGGTTCCCTCGGCGCGCAGAACGCGGTTTCCTGCGGCTCCATCGAACACAAGATGGGCATCAAGGCCTCGGCCACCTGCGTGATGAACTTCGACGGCGCCACCGGCTACCTGATTGGCGAGGCCAATAAAGGTCTGGCGGCCATGTTCACCATGATGAACTACGAGCGCCTGTCCATCGGTATCCAGGGCATCGGTTGCGCCGACGCCTCCTACCAGAACGCCGTGGCCTACGCCCGCGAGCGCATCCAGAGCCGCGCACCTACTGGCGCAGTGGCCAAGGACAAGGCGGCTGACCCGATCATCGTGCACCCCGACGTGCGCCGCATGCTGCTGTCCATGAAAGCCATGACCGAGGGTGGTCGCGCCTTCGCCTGCTACGTCGGCCAGCAACTGGACCTGGCCAAGTACGCCGACGACGCGGACGAACGCCAGCGCGCCGAAGCCCTGGTGGCATTGCTCACGCCCGTCGCCAAGGCCTTCTTCACCGATACCGGACTGGACAGCTGCGTGCTCGGCCAGCAGGTCTTCGGTGGCCATGGCTACATCCGCGAATGGGGCCAGGAGCAACTGGTACGCGACGTGCGCATCGCGCAGATCTACGAAGGCACCAACGGCATCCAGGCCCTGGACCTGCTGGGCCGCAAGGTCGTCGCCAATGGCGGCGCCGCGGTGCGCCTGTTCTGTGCCGAGGTGCGCAGCTTTGCCGGCCAGCCCGGCGCGCCCTATTCCGGCGAACTGCTGGAAGCCCTGCAGCGCCTGGAGGGCACCAGTGAGTGGCTGCTCGACCAGGCCGCCCGCAACCCCAATGAAGTCGGCGCTGCCTCGGTCGAATACCTGCAGCTTTTCGGCCATGTGGCCTACGCCTGGCTCTGGGCGCGGATGGCCCAGGTAGCCCAGGCGCGCCGCGAGGAAGACGAAGGCTTCTACGCCGCCAAACTGGCCACCGCCGAGTTCTACTTCCGCCGCCTGCTGCCACGCACCCTGGGCCTGGAAGCCAGCATTCGCGGCGGCAGCGAGCCACTCTTCGGCCTCACCGCCGAGCAGTTCTGACCCTTTAGCGTGTCGCGCGGCCCAGCCGTACTCGGGCCGCGCCTTTTTAATTTCGTCGTTCCGGCGCCTTTCTCAGGAGATTCAAGCATGCAAGACGTCGTTATCGTCGCCGCTACCCGCACCGCCATCGGCAGCTTCCAGGGTGCCTTGGCGAACATTCCCGCCCATGAACTGGGCGCTGCCGTGATCCGCCAGCTGCTGACCCAGACGGGCCTCAAGGGCGATCAGGTGGATGAAGTGATCCTCGGCCAGGTCCTCACCGCAGGCAGCGGCCAGAACCCGGCGCGCCAGGCCGCCATCCTCGCCGGCCTGCCCCATGAAGTGCCGGCCATGACCCTGAACAAACTGTGCGGCTCCGGCCTCAAGGCCCTGCACCTGGGTGTGCAGGCCATCCGCTGCGGCGACGCCGAGGTGATCATCGCCGGCGGCCAGGAGAACATGAGCCTGGCGCCCTACATCCTCCCGGCAGCCCGCACCGGCATGCGCATGGGCCATGCCAAGGCGCTGGACACCATGATCCACGACGGCCTGACCGACGCCTTCAACGGCTATCACATGGGCGTGACCGCCGAGAACCTGGTGGAAAAATACGGCCTCACCCGCGAGCAGCAGGACGCCTTTGCCGCCGCCTCCCAGCAAAAGGCTGTCGCCGCCATCGAAGCCGGGCGCTTCACCGACGAGATCACCCCGATCCTGATCCCGCAGCGCAAGGGCGACCCCATCGCCTTCGCCACCGATGAAGGTCCGCGCGCCGGTACCACTGCCGATTCCCTCGCCAAGCTCAAGCCGGCCTTCAAGAAAGACGGCAGCGTCACCGCGGGCAATGCCTCCACCATCAACGACGGCGCTGCCGCCGTGGTCCTGATGAGCGCGGCCAAGGCCCAAGCCCTGGGCCTGCCGGTGCTGGCACGCATCGCGGGCTACGCCAATGCCGGCGTCGACCCGGCGATCATGGGCATCGGCCCGGTTTCTGCCACCCGCCGCTGCCTGGAAAAGGCCGGCTGGAGCCTCGAAGACCTCGACCTGATCGAAGCCAACGAAGCCTTCGCCGCCCAAGCCCTGTCGGTCAGCCAGGAACTGGGCTGGGACATGGCCAAGGTGAACGTCAACGGCGGCGCCATCGCCCTGGGCCACCCCATCGGCGCTTCCGGCTGCCGCGTACTGGTGAGCCTGCTGCACGAAATGATCAAGCGCGATGCGAAGAAGGGCCTGGCGACCCTGTGCATCGGCGGCGGCATGGGTGTGGCGCTGGCTGTCGAGCGTTGATCAGGTAGATCCGCTTGCCGCAGGGTGGGCAGCGCGTCGCTGTCCACCCTCGGTATCCCCCCTTGTCTCGCGGGTGCTACGTCAGTGCATTGACCCGCAACCCATCAATTACCCGCTGATACGCCTCGGTCGATAGCCATATCCGCTCCGGTGATCGAGCGTGCCGCGGGCTGGCAGAGGAAATACGTCAGCTCAGCGACCTCCTGGGGCTGGATGAAACAGGCTCGATCACCCTGCGGATACTTCGCCAGCAACTCGCGGTAGTACCCCTCGGGATCGCCCTGGCCGTAGTGCTCGGCCTGGAACTTCAGCATCGGCGTTTCGATATCGCCCGGCGACACTGCATTACAGCGCACACCGAATGGCGCCAGGTCCAGCGCCAGGGTCTTGGTCAGCAAGGTCACCCCGCCCTTGCTGGCGCAGTAGGCCGCCGCGTTGCGGTTGCCCTGGCGGCCGGCGTCGCTGGAGATGTTGACGATGGAACCTTGGCTTTCCTTGAGTGGCGGGATGGCCGCCGCGCACATGAAGAAGGTGGCCTTCAGGTTCACGTCGAGGACCAGATCGAAATCCTCCTCGCTGAAACGATCCACTGGCCCTTCGCGCCAGACACCGGCCGCGTTGACCAGGGCATCCAGCCGACCGAAGGCCGACAGCGTTGCGGCAACGGCGTCCTCACAGGTCGACGGTCGGCGGATATCGCCGGCGAAGGTGCCGCAGGCAGGGAACTGTGCCTGCAATCGGACCAGGCCCTGTGCATCCAGGTCGGCGGCGAAAACCTGCCAGCCGCCTTCGGTGAATCGCTGCACCAGTGCCCGGCCGACGCCGCCAGCGGCGCCCGTGATCAGTACGACTTGAGTGCTCATGCTGGTTTTTCTCCCGCTCACGGCGCCTTGTTTTCGATCAGGCAGTTGCCACCATCCACCACCAGCAGCTCTCCGGTGATGTAGCTGGCTTCCGGTGATGCGAGAAAGGCCACCGCCGCCGCCACTTCATCCGGGCGCCCCGCCCTGCCGATGGGCACATAGCTCGCGGCGTGCGTTTCTTCTTCCGTGCTGGAGCCAGTGCCGATCCAGCCCGGTGCCACGCTGTTGACCGTGATGCCCTGGCGGGCCACTTCCAGCGCCAGGCCCATGTTCAGGCCCACCATCCCGGCCTTGGCCGCGCTGTAGGCCGCTTCGCCGGGATTGCTGCCACGGGTGCCGGTGGTCGAACTGATGTTCACGATGCGTCCGTAACCCCGCGCCTGCATGCCCGGCAGCACGGCGCGGGTCAGCAGGAACGCCGTGGTCAGGTTGCGGGTGATAGAGAGGTTCCAGGTGTCGAGGTCCATGCTGGCGACCTCGGCGAAGGGTTCGGGGCTGCCCTGCATGGCCATGCCGGCGTTGTTCACCAGGATGTCGACGCGCCCCCAGAGGGACTCGGCCCAGGTCGCGAGGTCGCGCACCTGCTGCTCGTCGGTCAGGTCGGCCGCCCTCCCCTCGGCCTCGAAGCCCTCCGCGCGCAGTTCCGCCACCCGCTGGGCGATTCGGGCGCTGCTCGCGGTGACGATCAATTTCGCCCCGGCGGCCCCAAGCCGGCGGGCTATCGCCATGCCGATGCCCAGTTCGCTGCCCGCGCCGCTGACCAGCGCCACCTGGCCCTGCCAACCTGTGTTGTTCATTTCACGCTCCTGACCGTTGATGTCGATGGAGTAGAAATTAGGTGTTCAGGCCTGATAGAAAAAGACAACAGTTATCAGGAAAACTGACAACCACCATGGCTTTCACCAGCGAATCGCTCAAAGTATTCCTCGCCGTCCTCGAAGCAGGCTCTTTCTCCGCCGCGGCCCGCAAGCTTGGCCGCGTGCCCTCCGCCGTCAGCATGGCGGTATCCCAGCTGGAGGCCGAACTGGATCTGGAACTGTTCGACCGCTCCACCCGCAAGGCCCTTCCCACAGCGGCCGCTCGCGCGCTCGAGCCCCAGGCCCGGCAGGTGGCCAGCCAGTTGAACCTGCTGGATGCCCACGCGCTGCAATTGCATCAAGGTCTGGAAACGCGCCTGGTAGTGGCCATGGCACCGGAACTGCAAACCGGAGCCTGGAGCCGCCCCCTGACAGCCCTGTCCCGTGAGTTTCCGACGCTGCAGATCGAAGTGCGCTCCGCCTCGCAATCGGAGGCCGTGCGCATGCTGCATGAGGGCAGCGTGCAACTGGCGCTGGTCTTCGAGCGTCCGGGGATCGATGAACGCGAGGCCTTTCTCGAAGCCGGCAGCCAGTTACTGGTCGCGGTTGCCGCTCCCGGGTATCCAACCGCCACTGAGGGCATGCCGCTGGGCGAAGCGGAGATGGCCACTATCCGCCAGATCATCGTCGCCTCCGGCGAGCCCACGGCCTCCGACCCGCAGATCGTGCTGTCGCACCGGATCTGGCTCACCGACAGCTACCTGGCCACCCTCGACCTGGTGCAGGCGGGCCTGGGCTGGGCCTACCTGCCACAGCCCCTGATCCAGCCGCTGGTTGCCTCCGGTGCACTGGCCGAAGTCCGCTTCGACAACATGGCCAGCCAGATGCGCCTGTGGGTCGACATCGTCTGGATCAAGAACCGCCCCTTGGGCCTAGGCGCCACGCGCTACCTGGAACTGATGCGCGAGCAACTCAAGCGCGAGCCCGGAAGGGCCTAGCGACGACGCAAGCACCCTGCTATTTCGAGGCCGCGCTTTCACCGCTCGACGCGACCCCGGCAACGGCCTGCTCGGCCGGCGCGGCGGAGAACGTCAGGCAGGCATCGGCCACCGGCCCCTTGCGCAGCAGCTTCACGTCCTTGAAGTAGTCCATGGACATCACCCAGGGCATGCCCGGCCCCTGCCGTGGCAGGTTGGCCAGCACGCGCTGCACATAACCGGCGCCGAAATCCAGTAGCGGCCGGGTCGGCATGCCCGCTGGCGCCTTGGGTTCGCACACGGCGTGGCCGTGGTCATCCATGTAACCCAGCAGACGGCAGAAGTGCTCGCACAGGAGGCTCACCTTGAGCGTCCAGGAGGCGTTGGTGTAGCCCACCGCGAAAGCGAAGTTGGGGATGCCGGACAGCATCATGCCCTTGTAGGCCACCGTCTCGTTCCAGGCGATTGGCTGGCCATCGCGGGACAGCTGCACACCACCGAACACCTGCACGTTGAGCCCGGTGGCGGTGATCACGATGTCCGCCTCCAGCACCACGCCGGACTTCAGGCGCACGCCCTGCTCGGTGAAGCGGTCGATCTGGTCGGTGACGATGGACGCCTTGCCGCTGCCCAGCGCCCGGAACAGGTCGCTGTCCGGCACCACGCACAGACGCTGGTCCCAGGGGTTGTAGGGTGGGTTGAAATGCACGTCTACCGGATAGTCCTTGGGCAGCGCGCGCGCGTTGATGAAGCGGATGATGCGCCGTGCCGCGTTGGGAAAGCGCTGGCAGAAGCGCCACAAGGCCAGCGCGACCCTGGCGTTCTTGTAGCGCACGATGGAATAGGCGGTCTGCTCCGGCAGTAGCTTGCGCAGCAGCAGCGCAATCGGGTCCTTCGCCGGCAGCGGGATCACATAGCTCGGGGTGCGCTGCAGCATGGTCACGTGGGCGGCCTTGTCGGCCATGGCCGGTACCAGGGTCACGGCTGTGGCGCCACTGCCGATCACCAGCACCCGTTTGCCGGCGTAATCCAGGCTTTCCGGCCACCGCTGCGGATGAATCACCTGCCCCTGGAAGCGCTCGATACCGTCGAAGGCCGGGGAGAACCCCTGGTCATAGCGGTAGTAGCCGCCCGCCGAGAACAGCCAGCGGCAGCGCTGGATGCTGCGCTGACCGGTGGCGGCGTCTTCCACCTGCACTTCCCACCACCCGCATTCGCTGCGCCAGTCCGCCGCAATCACGCGCTGGCCGTAACGGATATGCCGGTCGATCTGGTGCTCGGTCACGGTTTCGCGCAGGTAACTCATGATCGCGCTGGCGTCGGCTATCGCCTTCTCGTCCTTCCAGGGCTTGAACTCGAAGCCGAAGGTGTAGAGGTCGGAGTCGGAGCGGATGCCCGGATAGCGGAACAGGTCCCAGGTGCCACCCAGGTCGTTGCGGGCCTCAAGTACCTGGAAGCGCTTGGACGGCTGGTACCGCTTCAGGTAACAGGCGGCGCCGATGCCGGACAGACCGGCACCGACGATCAACACGTCGAGGATGTCCTGCGAGGGGGTCGATTGCGCGGTCACGGCGATTCCTTGTGCTTGTTGTCAGGACCATGCGTGGCAAAGCCATGCTAGAGGCTAGAGCTGGACTATGGTTCCAACAAGCTCCGCTTCGCACTATCCAAAAGCATGGAATCGCGGTGATGGTCGCCCTCCTGGTATTGCGGTAGCCGGTCAGGCGACGATGTCAGGCGCGTCGAAATCCAGTGCCACCAACCAATCGCTCATCATTATTACGTCGAACATTCGCTCCGCCGACGCGGTGCATGCCCCCGCCACCAGTTGCAGTTGCCAGCAGCGCCCGTCTGGCGAACGGGCTTTCAGGGTCCAGCAATCCTGCGATAACCAGCGTGCGAGCAGTTGTTCGATTGATGCTGCGGCCAGCGGTCGGGTGGTGATCATCACCGTCAGGCCCATGGCAACCTCCGGGAGAAAAAGGAGAATCTGATGCCGCGCCGTCGGGAGACGGCGCGGCACAGGTAGTTGGATCGGACTTGCGGGTATCAGGCCACAACCGGGATCAGCGGGTCGGCGGCGGCCAGTGCGGTGGCGCGATCAGCCGCCGGCGGATAGATCCACACGCTGTTGATCTGCTGCTTGAGGGACTTGCCTTCGGCCTTCTCTAACTTGATCTGGCGGTCCCAGCCTTCGGTGAACACCGCACCCCAGGCGCCCAGGTCCAGGCAGGTGACGTACTTGGGCTGGCTGTAGGGGATCGGAGCCACCCCCAGCAGGCTTGCTGCCGCGTTGTTGCCTGCCGAGCGGCCCAGGGCGATGGCGTGCTGGCAGGACATGAGTGCGTAGTTGCCCTGGTCATCGCAAGCGGCTCGGGCCACGTCACCGGTGGCGAACAGACCGTCCTGCCCTGGCACCTGCAGGTTGGCGTCGACGTGCAGACGGCCCTGGCCATCGCGCTCGGCGGCAACCTGCTCGGTCAGCGAGCTGGCGCGTACGCCCACGGTCCACACCACGGTAGCCGCCTCGATGCGCTCACCACTGGCCAGCGTTACGCCACCGGCGTCCACCGACGCCACTGCGCTGTTCAGACGCCACTCCACACCGAGTTGCTCGGAGGCTTCGATGATCGCGCCACGAGGGCCATCACCCAGCGCAGCACCGATTTCGCTGCCACGGTCGACGACTATCACTCGTACATCGGCGTTCTCACCCAGTGCAGCACGCAGGCGGGCTGGCATTTCGGCTGCAGTCTCGATCCCCGTGAAGCCACCACCGGCCACGACCACGGTATTGCGACTGACCGAAGCCGGACGCTCCGCCAGGGACTGGATGTGTTGCTCCAGACGCACGGCTTCTTCGAGCTGGTCGACGTCGAAAGCGTGTTCGACACCGGCCAGCGCCGGGCGTACCACCTGGCTGCCGGTAGCCAGGACCAGACGGTCATAGTCCAGCTCAGCGAACTGACCAGCAGTGGTGCGATAACCGACGCGCTTGCCCTCGGTGTCGATGCGCTCGGCAAAGCCCTGGACGAAGGTCACACCCACCGCGTCGAACAGCTCGCCCAGCGGCGCCACCATCTTGTGTACCTCAGGCTCGTAGAAGCGCGGACGGACGCGCAGTTCGGCCTGGGGCGCGAGCACTACCACTTCGACGTCATCGCGGCCGTGCTGGTCCAGCAGGCGAGTTGCGCTCAGAGCGCTCCACATACCGCCGAAGCCGGCGCCGACGATCAGAATGCGTTGTTTCATGTGTATCTCCAGAAGGCGAAAAGTGAGGTTTTTCCGGGCAGATGCGCCCGACATCTTCATGCCGGGCTGTGAGGTCATCGCCCCGAACCACACCGGCTAACTGCGACTTTCTTGGTCGTAGTTAATTTCGGCAAGCGTTTTTTCTTGCTCGCTGCGCCGCTCGTCGCCATCATCACCTTCAAGTCGCAACAAATCTGGGTAATACGCCCTGCATAGATTAGTATTCGAGGCGTCGGCGTAATCCTGAAGCCTCCATGCAGGGCGCCAATCATTGCGGTACGTGCGAAAACCGCCCTATTAAAGGCGATAGAACTAGTCGGAGTTAAAGATGGCGTTGTATAGCGCGGGCGTGGAGTACGGCATTCACTGCCTCCTCTACCTGGCAGACGAGAAAGGCAACGGCCGCGAAGCGAGCGTGCGTGCCCTTGCCGAACTTCAGGGCGTGCCCCCGGAATTGCTGGCCAAGGTATTCACCCGTCTGGCCAAGGCCGGCCTGGTGGCTGCTACCGAAGGCGTGCGCGGCGGCTTCCGCCTGGCGCGGCCGGCCGACGAGATCACCGTGCTGGACATCGTCCGCGCCATCGATGGCGACAAGCAGATTTTCGAATGCCGGGGCGTGCGCGAGCGTTGCGCGATCTTCGGGAGTGGATGCCCGGCACCGAACTGGGCGGTTGCCGACCCCTGCTCCATCCACGCCGTGATGCTGCAGGCACAGAAGCGCATGGAAGAAGCCCTTGCCCAGCAAACCGTACTGGACCTGGTGCGCCGCGTCGCTCGCAAGGCCCCGCCCGAGTTCGGCGAGCAAGTACTGCGCTGGATGAACGAGCGCCACGACGGCAAGGTGGAAGTCGGCCCGCTCTGAGCCCGCCCAACGGCGGTGATCCCCGTGCGCAGGACCAGATCGTAGGATGGGTAGAGGAACGAAACCCATCGCTTGGGTACGGACGCCGTTGCACTGGGCTTCAACCAGCATGACCCGCCCCCTACTGGAGGCCTGCGGCCTCCTTGGCGAATGAATTCGCCCCCACAATAGAAGCGCCCCTGCGAGTTACAGGCGTTGCACCGCTGCCTTCAGGTCGTAGGATGGGTAGAGGAACGAAACCCATCGCTTGGGTACGGACACCGCTGCACTGGGCTTCAACCAACGTGGCCCGCCCTCTACGGGAGGCCTGCGGCCTCCTTGGCGAATGAATCCGCCCCCACAGGTCGGCGCCCATTTTTCATTGCGGGTGCGGGCATCCTTGCCCGCCGGCTGGCGCCGCTTCCGATCAGCAGGACTGGGGCATCTCGCCGCGGGCCAGGCGCTGGTTGATGTCGTCGATCACTGCCGGCAGGTCGGCGATGGTGTCGATCAGGTAGTGCGGACGGGAGCCTTCGAACAGTTGGCCGATGCGGGCGCGTTCCTGGTCCAGCTAGTCCGCTGGCAAGGCCTTGAATTGCTCATAGGTCAGGCCGAGGGCGTTGCCCGAACAGGTCAGGGCCACGGTCCACATGCCGGCGCTGCGGCCTTCGAGGATACCCGGCCAGGTGTCGTCGATCTTCACGCAGGCGGCGACGTCGTCGACGCCCAGGGCGATCACGTTGGCCAGGGCCTGGGCCGGGTGCGGGCGGCCGTTGGGCACTTCGTCGGTGGCGACCACATGGTCGGCGACGTAGCCGTTCTGGCGCGCCAGCTCCACCACCTTGCTCATGACCACGGCCGGGTAGCCGGAGCAGGAGCCGATCTTCAGGCCCTTCTCACGCAGGGTGGCGATGGCGTCGAGGGCACCGGGGATCAGTGCCGAGTGCAGGGCGATTTTCTCGATCTGCAGCGGCATGAAGCGCTCGTAGATAGCGGTGACGTCGTCGTCCGTGGGCAGGCGGCCGAAGGCGGCACGGTAGCGCTCGCCGATCGCCGGGATGTCGCAGAGGGTGCGGATGTGGTCCCACTTGCCCATGCCCATCGGGCCGCGGGCTTCTTCCAGGGAAACGGCGACGCCGAACTCGGCGAAGGCCTCGACGAAGATCTGGGTCGGCGCGAAGGAACCGAAGTCGACGACGGTACCGGCCCAGTCGAGGATCGCGGCTTTGAGTTGGGTGGGTTGCTGGTAGTGCATGGTCAGTCTCCGGGTAGTGAACGACAGGATCAGTCGGCGCTGGATCCAATGAAGTTGCGGCCACGGGCACCTCGCGCAGCGGTTTCGAGAATGCTCCGGGATTGCTCAGGCGAAAGGCCGTAATCGCCAAACTCGGTCTTCACGTCGAGACTGTGGAGAAACGCCCGCAGGCGCGCCTGAGCCTTGTGCAGATCAGGGCCGAACATCCCTTGCAGGGTGCGATCACGCGCTTCGTCGCGCCCCCACGCCAGTCCCAGCACCAATGGCAGGGTGAAGGAGCAGGCAATGCCATGGGGCAGCCCGTAGCGCAGGGTCATCTCGTAGGAAATGGAATGCGCCAGCGCCGTCTTGGTGTTGGAGAACGCCATGCCGGCCTTGAGCGCAGCCAGCGCCATGCGCGAGCGCAGCTCCTTGTTGCCGGGATCGAGGCGCAACTGCGGCAGGCAATCGAGAATGTCCTCGATGGCGGAGACGGCGAAGGTGTCGGAGATCGGATTGGCGTTGTGGTTCCAGATCGATTCCAGGGCGTGGGACAGCGCATCCAGACCGGTGGAAACGGTGACGCCGGCCGGCACTGTCATCATCAGCTCCGGGTCGACGATGGCCACCTTGGGCCAAGTGCAGTCCAGGTGCAGGGAGTATTTCTTCTGGTTGGCGACATCCCAGAGGGTCGCCCAAGGCGTCACTTCGCTGCCGGTGCCGGCGGTGGTGGGCACCGCGATCAGCGCCTTGGCCCGAGCCGGCACAAAGGCCTGGCCCGTCGCGAGCAGGGTCAGCAGTTCATCGAAGCTGCCGGATGCGGTGCCGACAATCAGTGCCTTGGCGGTGTCGATGGCACTACCGCCGCCGACGGCGATCACGGTCTGGCAGTCACCCGCCTCGCGCCAGAATCGCTCGTAGGTGTCGCGCAACTGCGCGACGTCCGGGTTGGGCTGGACGTCTTCAACCACATGTACCAGGCGTTCGCCCAGCAGCACGTTCAGGCGATCCAGCAAGCCAAGTGCGCGGGCCTCGGGGAAGATCACCAGGGCGACCTTCTGGTTTTCGGTGAGGGACGCAAGCTGGCGAAGGCTGCCACAGCCGAAGCGTGTATCGACTGGATTATGAAAACGGGCAGTCATGACGGCTCCTTTGTTCTTGTTGTCAGAAGGTGGACACCTAGTCAGTGGCCATCGACAACGGCTCAAGTCGATTGTTTGCAGGTCTGCATCGGTACAACCGATACAGGCGCGCAGGCCGCGGCCCGCCGCGCCGGCGTCGAGCCGGGCAGCGGCCTGCGAGGATCAGATCAGTGGGAGGCGCCGCGCTGGATGGCGTTGCGCAGGCGGCTGGAAGCCGTGTCGGCGATGATCACCATCAGGGTGATCACGATGATGCAGGTGGCGGTTTCGGGGTACTTGAACAGCTTCAGGCTGCTGACCAGCTCAAAGCCCAGCCCGCCAGCGCCGACCATGCCGAGCACGGTGGCCGAACGCAGGTTGACCTCGAAGCGGTAGAGCACCACCGCGATCCAGGCGGTAATCACCTGCGGCAGCACACCGAAGACGATCACCTGCAAGGGCCTTGCGCCAGTCGCCTGAAGCGCTTCGATGGGCCCCTGGTCGATCTCCTCGATGCTCTCGGCGAAGAACTTGCCCAGCATGCCCACGCCGTGCAGCGCCAGGGCCAGCACGCCGGGGAACGGCCCCAGCCCCACAGCGGAAACGAACACCAGAGCGAGAATCAGCTCGTTGATGCTGCGGGTCAGGTTCAGGAACTGACGGGTAGCGCCGTAGAGCAGCCGGTTGCGAGTCAGGTTGCGGGCCGCCAGGAACGACAGCGGAACGGCCGCCAAGACGCCGAGCAGCGTGCCCCAGATGGCGATCTGCACGGTTTCCAGTGCGGGCGCGACGAGCCTGGGCAGGATGCTGAAGTCCGGCGGTACGGTGCGGCTGAGGAAGTCGCCGATCTGCGGCAGGCCTGCCGCCAGTTCGCCCAGGCTGAGCTGCGCGCCCTGGGCGCTCCAATGCAGGATCAGCACCACAGCGAGCACCATGGCACCCGTGCCCAGCCAGCCGCGCTGGCCTTGCGGCAGGTCTACCGTCCAGATGAAGTTGCGCGGTTGCATGGTCAGCCCTCCAGTCCCGTGGCGAAGTGCATCGGCACCCGACCGGCCGGACGCAAGTCCTCTGGCTCAGGCGCCTGGCCCGGGTAGATGCGTTGCAGGTCGGCGTCGGTCAGATCCCCACCCGCGCCGTCGAACACCATCCGGCCGTGGGCCAGACCGACGATGCGGTCGCCGAACTCGCGGGCGTAGTCCACCTGGTGCAGGTTGCAGACCACGGTGATACCCAGCTCGCGGGTGGCGTCGCGCAGGTACTGCAGCACCAGGCGCGCAGTCTTGGGATCGAGGCTGGCCACTGGCTCGTCGGCCAGGATCACCTTCGGCCGTTGCGCCAGGGCGCGGGCGATTCCCACCCGCTGCATCTGTCCGCCCGACAGCGAATCGGTCCGTTCATGGGCCTTGTGCGCCAGTTCCACGCGTTCCAGGCACGCCATGGCGAGGGCCACGTCTTCGCGGCGAAACAACTGCAGCACCGAGGTCAGGGTAGAGACCGCGCCAAGGCGACCGGTCAGTACGTTCTTCAGCACCGACAGGCGCGGCACCACATTGTGGTGCTGGAAGATCATCGCCACCTGACGACGCAGCTCGCGGGTGTCGCGGCAGGCCATCGCGTCGATGCCGGCCACTTCGAGACTGCCGGAATCGGCCTGCGCCAAGCGGTTCATGCAACGGAGCAAGGTCGACTTGCCGGCGCCCGACTGCCCGAGCACCACCACGAACTCGCCCGCCCCTATGTCGAGGTCGATGCCACGCAGCACGGCATTGCTGCCGTACTGCTTGGCCAGTTGGCGGACGCTGATCATTTCATGCTCCGCAGATCGAGATCGAGCACCTTGGCGGTGTCGCGGACCACGTCGTAGGCCGAGTCATTGGTGGGCTGGAAGCCGTCCAGCAGGCCCTGGTCGCCCCAGGGTACGTCCTTGATCGCCGCCAGGGCGCTGGCGACCTTCTGCTTCAGCGCCGGATCCATGTCCTTGCGCCAGACCATGGGCGACTCGGGAATCGGACGGGAGGTCCAGACCACCTGGAAGTCCTCCTGCTTCACCAGCCCCTTGGATACGGCATTGGCGAGAATGCGGTCGGCCACGGCGGCGGCGTCCACTTTGCGATTCTCCACCGCGAGGATGCTGGCGTCGTGGGAGCCAGAGAAAATCACCCGCGAGAACAGCTTGTCCGGCTGGTAACCGGCTTGCTCCAGGCCCGCTTTGGGGAACAGGTGGCCAGAAGCCGAGCTGGGATCGACGAAGGCGAAGGTATGGTCCTTGAGGTCGGATAGCTGGCGGATGCCGCTGTCCTTGCGCGCCAGGATCAGGCTCTTGTAAGCGCTCTGGCCGGTCTTCTTGGTCACTGCCACCGAGAAAGCTTCGACATCGGCGACCGTGGTCGCCAGCACGTAGGAGAACGGGCCGAGGTAGGCCACGTCCAGCTTGCCGGCGCGCAGTGCTTCGATGATGCCGTTGTAGTCAGTGGCGACGAAGGGCTCCACCGGCATGCCGAGCTGTTTCTCCAGGCTGTCGAGCACCTGTTTGCTGGTTTCGATCATGGCCTGGGAATCCTCGGAGGGAATCAGGCCAATGGTCAGTTTGTCAGCGGCTTGTGCCTGGCCAGCGGCGATCAGGGGAAGGATGGCGATACCGGCGACGCGGAGGAACTTGGCGAACGTGTGCATGGCATTCCCAGCGGTTGTGGTTGGAATGTGCACAGGCTAGGAACGTCACGTGACAGTCATACGATCAATTCAATATGGGTTCTGCCAACCAAGTATTGATGGAGTCTATGGATGTCCAGCGCCAAGTTGCGGGCCTTCCTGGCCGTCGCCCGGCACGGAAGCTTCAGCGCCGGAGCGCGTGCCCTGGGGCTCAGCCAGCCCACCCTCACGACCCAGGTGCAGAGCCTGGAGCGCCAGCACAATGTCGAGTTGTTCTATCGCCGCGGCCGTCGGATAGAGCTGTCCGAGGTGGGGCAGCAACTACTGCCCATCGCCCAGCGCCTGGCCGCCCTGGAGCTGGAGGCGCACAACCTGCTGCGGGACTCCGGAAGGCTCGACAGCGGCCAGCTCAAGCTGGGCGCCGTGGGGCCCTTCCATGTGATCGAGATGGTGGACAGCTACCGCCAGCGTCACCCTCGCATCGATGTCTCGATCCGCGTGGGCAACTCGGCCCAGGTGCTGGCGGACCTGGAGCAATACGTCACCGACATCGCCGTGCTGGCCGGCCTGCACGACGACCCGAGCCTGTGCGCCGTGCGCTACGCGCGCCACGCGATCATCCTCTTCGCCCGCAATGACCATCCCCTCGCCCGGCGCGGCACCATTGCCCTGGAAGAACTGGAAGGCCAGCGCCTCCTGCAACGCGAGCCCGGCTCGACCACCCGTTCGGCACTTGAAGGGGCACTTGGCGAAGCAGGCGTCACCCCGCGTATCGCCATGGAGATCGGCAGCCGCGAGGCCCTGCGGGAAGCCGTGATGCGCGGGATAGGCCTGGGGGCGGTATCCGAAGCGGAGTTCATCCCGGACCCGCGCATCCAGCCGATTCGCATCGACGGCGACCCGGTGCACACCGAAACCTACCTCTACTGCCTGGCGGAGCGGCGTGGCAGCCGGTTGATCTCGTCCTTCTTCGATGCGGCCCTGGAGTCTAGGGTGAATGTCCAAGCCTAGGGATGGGGCTTGGGATACCCCTCACCAGCGCTGCCCTGGATCAAAGACCGCCACGACGGCAAGGTGGAACTCGGCCCGCTCTGAGGCCATCCGACGGCAGTAATCCCTGTAGGGGCGATTTCAATGGCTATGTCTGCATGACGTGTTGTAGGCAGTTGCATTGCCCGTAGGAGCTGGCTTGCCAGCGAATGGCAGCGTTTCGCTGGCAAGCCAGCTCCTACAAGGCTCTTGGCCCGATGGTGAATTTCTCGCAACAGCTAACGCAGACATAGCCAATAAATTCGCCCCCACAAAAGAGGCACCCCCGCGAGTTACAGGCGTTGCACCGCCGCCTTCAGCGCGCTGGCAAAGCGTTCGGCCACTTCGTCCACCTGCTGGGCGGTGATGATCAGCGGTGGCAGGAAGCGCACCACACAGCCGTGGCGGCCGCCGAGTTCGAGGATCAGGCCACGCTTGAGGCACTCGTTCTGGATGAACGAGGCCAGTTTGCCGAACGCTGGCGGATGGCCGAGGTGGTCGGTGTTGCCGGCCGGGTCGACCACTTCCACGCCGAGCATCAAGCCGCGACCACGAATGTCACCCAGCTGCGGGTAGTCGGACTGCAGGTTTTTCAGGTGGCCGCGCAGGCGCTGGCCCATGGCTTCGGCGTGGGTCGGGATGTTTTCCCGGTCGAGGTAGCGGATCACCGCCGAGCCTGCGGCCATGGCCATCTGGTTGCCACGGAAGGTGCCGGCGTGGGCGCCCGGTTGCCACTGATCCAGCCAGTCCAGATAGACCATCACCGACAAAGGCAGGCTGCCGCCGATGGCCTTGGACAGCACCACCACGTCGGGGACGATGCTGGCGTGTTCGAAGGCGAACATCTTGCCGGTGCGGGCGAAGCCGCTCTGGATTTCGTCGATGATCAGGGCGATGCCGAGGCGCGCGGTGAGTTCACGCAGGCCGCGCAGCCAGGCGTCCTGGGCCGGGATAACGCCGCCCTCCCCTTGTACCGCCTCGACGATGATCGCCGCTGGCGGCAGCACACCGCCTTCCGGGTCGGTCAGCAGGTTCTCGATGTAGCGCAGGTTGACCTCAACGCCCGCCGCGCCACCCAGGCCGAAGGGGCAGCGGTAGTCATAGGGGAACGGCAGGAACTGCACGTTGTTGTTGAGCAGCGCGCCGAGGGCCTTCTTCGGCCCCAGGTTGCCCATCAGGCTCAGGGCACCCTGGCTCATGCCGTGGTAACCGCCCTGGAAGGCCAGTACGGTGCTGCGGCCAGTGGCGGTGCGTACCAGTTTCAGCGCGGCTTCCACGGCATCGGTACCGGTGGGGCCGCAGAACTGGATTTTCGCCTTCTGGGCGAAGTTCGTCGGCAGCACGGCGAACAGGTCCTGGACGAAGGCGTCCTTCACCGGGGTGGTGAGGTCCAGGGTGTGCAGCGGCAGTTCGTCCGCCAGCACCTTCTGGATGGCTTCCACCACCACCGGGTGGTTATGACCGAGGGCCAGGGTGCCGGCGCCGGCCAGGCAGTCGATGAAAGTACGGCCTTCGACGTCTTCGACATGGATGCCACGGGCACGCTTGAGGGCCAGGGGAATGCGTCGTGGGTAGCTGCGGGCATTGGATTCCTGCTGCTTCTGGCGTTGCAGCAGCGGGTTTTCCTCGAAGCTGTAGAGGGCTTCGGTTTCGGTGATCAGTTGCTCTGCGGTGGCTTGCATTGTCGATACCCTTGACTCGTGTTGTTTCGATGCGCCGCCGAACTTGTGGTCCGGCGGCGATTGTTCTTCCCCTCACCCCAACCCTCTCCCGCAAGCGGGAGAGGGGGTCAAAGGGCTTCCAGACTCGCCATCAGGTCATCCAGCCGGCTGGCCTTCTGTTCACTGATGGCGCTGTCTTCCAGCGACTCGATGTAGTGCGCCAGCTCCTCGACCGTGGCGCACTCGAACATGGCCCGCAGCGGCACGTTGCGTTGCAGGGTCTTCTGCACGCGGGAGGCGATCTGCGTAGCCAGCAGCGAGTGCCCGCCCAGCTCGAAGAAGTTGTCGGTGACCCCGACTCGCTCCACCTTGAGCACCTCACCCCAGATGCCGGCGAGGGTGCTTTCCAGTTCGCTGCGCGGGGCCTGGAAGGCGCCCTGGGCCTGGCCGATATCCAGTGCCGGGAGGGCCTTGCGGTCGAGCTTGCCGTTGGCGTTGTGCGGCAGCTCGGACAGGTGCAGCCAGTGCAGCGGCACCATGTACTCGGGCAGCGTGGCCTTGAGCGCTTGCTTGACCCGCTCGCGCAGCGCGGCCACGTCCACCTGCGGATCGACCGGCACCAGGTAGCCCACCAGTTGCTTGCCGGTGGCGCCCTCCTGCACCGCTACCGCGCCGTCGCGAACCTCGGGGTGTGTATGCAGCCGCGCCTCGATTTCACCGAGCTCGATACGGAAGCCGCGAATCTTCACCTGGTGATCCACGCGGCCGACATACTCCAGCACGCCATCGAAGCGGCGCCGCGCCAGGTCACCGGTGCGGTACAAGCGTGCCCCCGCTTCACCGAACGGATCAGGCAGGAACACCAGGGCACTGCGAGCCGGGTCACCCACATAGCCGCGGCCGACGCCCGTGCCGGCAACGCAGAGTTCGCCCACCGCACCCATGGCCACCGGTTGCAGCTCGGCGTCCAGCAGGTAGAGGCGGTTGTTGTCCGTGGGCGTGCCGATGGGCAGGTAGGCACCTTCGGTGGAGGCCGGGTCGACGCGGAACAACGCCACGTCGTCCGAGCACTCCGCCGGACCGTAGGCGTTCACCAGGCCGATGGCCGGGTAGCGTTGCAGCCACTGGCGCGCGAGTTCCGGCGGCATGGCTTCGCCGGTGGGCAGCATCCAGCGCAGGCCGGCAAGGTCCATGGCATCGGAGGCGAGCATGCCCTGGATCAGCGACGGCACGCTCTCCAGGACGGTGATGCCGCGTTCGCGCACATGGGTCAGCAGCGCCAGCGGATCGTAGGCGATGGCGTTGGGCACGATGTCCACCTGGGCGCCACAGAGCGGCGCGGTGAGGAACTGCCACACGGAGATATCGAAACTCTGCGACGCCGTCTGGGCGATCACGTCCGCTTCGCTCAGCGACAGGTACGGCACCTTGCTCAACTGGTTGTTGAGCATGCCGGCCTGCTCGACCATCACGCCCTTCGGCTGCCCGGTGGAGCCGGAGGTGAAGATGATGTACGCGAGGTTGCCTGGGCCGCTGTAGATGCCGAGGTCCTGCTCATCGCCCTCGCCCGACTGCAGCGCTTCCCACACCAGCAAACGCGGACGGTGGGCGCAGTTGAGTTCATCCAGCAGCGCGCGGGCCTGGGCCTCGAAGGCACGGGTGCAGACCAGCGCCGGGGCGCGGCTGCGCTCCAGGATATCGACCAGACGCTGTGCCGGATGCGCCGGGTCCAGCGGCAGGTAGCCGCCGCCCGCCTTGAAGGCGCCGATCATCATGCCGAGCAGTTCCAGACTGCGATCGCCCAGCAGTGCCACTGGCTGGTCGAGACGCACCCCGGCCGCCACCAGGGCGTGGCCCAGGCGGTTGGCGCGGCAGTTCAGTTCCCCGTAGTTCCAGGCCTCGCCCTGGCAGGTGGCAACGGTCTTCTGCGGGTGCCCCGCCACCTTCGCCTCGAACAGGCGCACATAGCCCTGGTCCAGCGGGTAGGCGCGTTCGGTGCGGTTGCAGTCTTCGAGCAGGAAGCCTCGCTCCTCCTCACCCAGCAGCGGCAGTTCGGAGAAGTCGCTACCGATGTAGTCGCCCAGGGCCAGCAGCAAGCGCTTGAAGTCGGCCAGCAGCCTGTCGATGGTCGCTTCCTCGAAGAAGCGCTGGTCGTAGGACAGGTGCAGGCCGAGGTCGTCGCCCGGGTAGCAGACCACCGTGAGCGGGAAGTTGGTGTGGGTACGGCCGGACTCCGAGCTGGCGGACAGGCTCTGGGCACGGTCCAGTACCGAGACTTCCACCGGCGCGTTCTCGAACACGAAGAGGCTGTCGAACAGCGGCTGGCCCTTGGGCAGCTCGCTGCATTCCTGCACCTTCACCAGCGGCAGGTACTCGTACTCGCGCAACGCCAGGTTGTGTTCCAGCAGCGATTGCAGCCAGTCGCGCACGCTGCATCGCTCGCCCACGGCTGGCATCGGCACCCGCAGCGGGATGCTGTTGATGAACAGGCCGACGGTGCGCTGCATTTCCGGCATACCCACCGGGCGCCCGGCCACGGTGACGCCGAACAGCACGTCGCGCTCCCCACCGTAGCGGCGCAGCACCAGGGCCCAGGCCGCCTGGGCGAAGGTGTTGATGGTGAGCTGGTGACGCTGGGCCGTCTCGCGCAGGCGTGCACCCTCTTCCACCTGCAGGCGGATGATGCGGTCGCCCACCCGCATGGCGCCGTTGTCACGCAGGAACGGCCGGTCGCTGGGGATGTAGCTGGGCCGCTCGAAGCCGCGCAGGTTGTCACGCCAGAAGTCGGCGGCGGCCTGGGCGTCCTGCTGTTGCAGCCAGCCGATGTAGTCACGGTAGCGCGGTGGAGTTGGCAACTGCGCTTCGCGGCCCTCGCCCAGCGCACCGTAGATTTCCAGGAAGTCGCCCATCAGCAGCGAGCGGCACCAGGCATCGATGAGGATGTGGTGGTTGCTCATGATGAACCAGTGGCGCTCGGCACCCAGGCGGATCAGGCGCAGGCGGAACGGTGCCACCTCCAGCAGATTGAAGCCGGCTTCGCGCTCGGCCTTGAGCAGGTCGCGCAGACGTTGCTCATGATCGTCTTCCGCTTCGGCGCTCCAATCCAGCAGCTCGATGGCAGTGGTGCTGCGGCGATGGATGATCTGCTGCATGTTCTCGCCGCTGTTCCACCAGAACGAGGCACGCAAGGCTTCGTGCCGGTCGACCACGGCGTGCCAGGCGGCGGCGAAGCGCTCGAAGTCGATACCGCTGTTGATGGTGTAGCGGTCCTGCATGAAGTAGATGCCCGAACCCGGCTCCAGCAGGGTGTGCAGCAACAGGCCTTGCTGCATGGGCGTCAACGGGTAGATGTCGGCGATCTCGCTGGGGGCCAGAGTCAGGCCGTCCAACTGATCCTGGGAGAGCCTGGCCAGCGGGAAGTCGGACGGCGTGATGCCAGCGACGCCCTCTTCCAGGCAATGGTGCAGCAGCCCTTCCAGCTCGGCCTGGTAGTCCTCCGCCAGGCGCTCGACGGTGGCCGGGGCGAATACCTGCTCGCTGAAGGTCCAGCGCAGCTGCAACTCGCCGCCGTAGACCTGGCCGTCGATGCTCAGCCAGTTCGGCAGTGGCGCGTCCACGTCATGCTGGGCACCGGCCGGCTCTTCCAGTGGGCGGAACAGCGCATCGGCACCGAAGCTCTGGTCGAACTGACCCAGGTAGTTGAAAGTGACCCGCGCCTGCGGCAGGGCTTGCAGCGCGTGGCGCAAGGGGGCATCGGCCAGGTAGCGCAGCACGCCGTAGCCGAGCCCTTTGTGCGGCACCGCGCGCAGTTGCTCTTTGATCGCCTTGATCGACTCGCCCAGGCCATCAGCCGTAGTCAGGCGCAGCGGGTAGGCGCTGGTGAACCAGCCGACGCTGCGAGTCAGGTCGATCTCGTCGAACAGCGCTTCGCGGCCATGACCTTCCAGCTGTACCAGCGCCGAATCGCTGCCGGTCCAGCGGCAGAGCACACGCGCCAGGGCGGTCAGTAGCAGGTCATTGACCTGGGTGCGATAGGCCGCCGGTGCTTGCTGCAGCAGCGCACGGGTGCGATTCGCGTCCAGCCTCGCGGTTACGCTGCGGACATGCCGCTCGGTATTTGCTCCCTGGGGGTTGTCACGCGGCGGTTCGCCGGCGGCACCCTGCAGGTGCGCCTGCCACCAGGCCTGTTCCTCACGCAGGGACTCGCTGCTGGCGTAGGCCGCCAAGCGCCGGCTCCAGTCGCCCAGGGCGCTGGTCTTGGCGGGCAGGCTCGGTTCGCGATCTTCCGCCAGTTGCCGGTAGAGGCTCTGCAGGTCTTCCAGCAGCACGCGCCAGGACACCCCATCCACCACCAGGTGGTGGATGGCCAGTAGCAGGCGTTGCTGATCGTCCGGCCCTTCCGCCAGCACGGCGCGCAGCAGCGGGCCGTGAGTGATATCCAGACTGCGCTGAGCGCTTTCGAACAGCGCCTGGCGTTCAGCCCCGCCCGCTACCCGGCGGTGCCAGAGCAGCCCTTGCCCTTTTTGCGGAGCGCGGTACTCGGCGCTCCAGGCACCCTCGGTACGGTGGAAGGACAGGCGCAAGGCATCGTGCTGTTCCAGCAGGCACTCCAGCGCGCGGTCCAGCAGCGCCGGGTCGAGCGCCATGCCGGGTTCCAGCAGCAGCGCCTGGTTCCAGTGGTCCAGTCCGCTGTCACGCCCGTCGAAGAACCAGTGCTGGATCGGCGTCAGCCCGGCCGGACCGCTCAGCGGGCCCTGCTCGATGGCGGCCACGTCCTTGCGCGGTCCGTCCTGGGCGGCTTCGGCCAGGCTCTGCACGGTCTGGAAGCGGAACAGGTCCTTGGGTGTGAAATGGATGCCCTGTTGCCGCGCGCGGCTGACCACCTGGATGGAGAGGATGGAGTCGCCACCCAGTTCGAAGAAGTTGTCGTGAATGCCCACCTGGGACAGGTTGAGCACCTCGCGCCAGATCTCTGCCAGTTGCTGTTCACGCGGGTTGCATGGCGCGGCGTAGGCCTGGCGGCCATGCTCCAGGTCCGGCGCCGGCAGGGCCTTGCGGTCCAGCTTGCCGTTGGCGGTCAGCGGCATGCGCTCCAGCAGCACCACGTGCGCGGGCACCATGTAGTCGGGCAGCCGCGCCTTGAGTTGGGTCTTGAGCTGTTCGCGGTACGCGGCCTGGCGTTCGGCGTCTGCGCGGGTGAGGCTCACCTCCTCGGGCAGCACATAGCCCACCAGTTGCTTGCCGCCGCTGGCGTCCAGCGCCAGTACCACGGCTTCACGTACACCCGGCAGGGCTTGCAGGCGGGCTTCGATCTCACCGAGTTCGATGCGGAAGCCGCGAATCTTCACCTGATGGTCGATACGGCCGACGTATTCGATCAGGCCGTCGTTGCGCTGGCGCACCAGGTCGCCGGTGCGGTACAGACGACCGCCCTGGCCCCCGAACGGGTCGGCGACGAAGCGTTCGGCAGTCAGGCCGGCACGCTGGTGGTAACCACGGGCGATGCCGTCGCCACCTACATAGAGCTCACCAGTGGCACCCGGCGGCACCAGGTTGAGGTCGGCATCCAGCACGTAGAGCGCGCGCGCGCCCACCACCTTGCCAATGGGCACGCTGCTGGCGCCCGCCTCCAGTTGTTCCGGCGCCAGGCTGGCGAGCGGCATGACCACGGTTTCGGTGGGGCCGTAGGCGTTGAAGAAGGCTTCCGGGGAGAAGGCCGCACGAATGCCGTGCAGGTACTCCGGGGTAAGCGCCTCGCCACCGGTGATGCACAGCCGCACCGGCAAACGCTCGCCACGAGCGCCCAGCCACTGTGCCAACTGGCAGCCATAGCTCGGGGTGAAACCGAGGATGGTCACACGCTCGTCGCGGATCAGCGCGCAGATCTCTTCCGCGCCCCATTGGCCCTGGGCGCGCAACACCACCCGCGCGCCGCATACCAGCGGCGCCAGCAGGCGTTCGCTCGCAGCGTCGAAGTTGATGGAATAGAAGTGCAGCTCGCAGTCATCGCGGCGCATGCCGAAGTCGGCGACCACGGCCTGCAGGTGCATGGCGATGGCCCCCTGATCCACACCGACGCCCTTCGGCTGGCCGGTGGAGCCGGAGGTGTAGATGACGTAGGCGAGGTTTCCTGGACCGCTGCGCAGCGGCAGGTTGTCAGGGGCGTAACCCGCCAGAGCGGTGCTGTCACGCTCCACGCACCAGCCGCGAACGCCTTTGGGCAGTTCGCCCAGGGCATCCAGCAGGCCGGCCTGGCCCAGCAACAGGGCGATGCCGCTGTCTTCCACCATGTAGCGCAGGCGGTCCAGCGGGTATTCCGGGTCCAGCGGCACATAGGCGCCGCCGGCCTTGAGGATGGCCAAGAGGCCAACGACCATTTCCAGCGAACGCTCCAGGGCCAGGCCCACCCGCACTTCCGGGCCCACGCCCAGTTCCGCCAGGCGTCGAGCCAGCTGGTTGGCGCGGGCATTGAGTTCCGCGTAGCTGAGGTGCTGGCCGGCGAAGGTCAGCGCCGGCGCATCAGGAGTGGCCGCGACCTGGCGCTCGAAGAGTTGCTGCACCGTCGTATTCAGCGGGTAGGCATCCGCCCCCTGACGGTGAGCGGCGACCAGCGCGGCATGTTCTTGCTCAGTGAACAGCGGCAACTCGGACAGGCGCGCATCCGGCGTCTCGATCATCGCCCGCAGCAGGTGTTGCCAATGCTCGGCCATGCGCGCGATGCGCGGGCGGTCGAACAGGTCGCAGCTGTAGGTCAGGCAGCAGCCGAGGCGCTCGTCGAGGTCGGTGACCTCCAGGTTCAGGTCGAACTTGGTGGCGCGGGCGTCGTTGGCGATGTACTCCAGCTTCAGCCCGGCCACTTCGCGGGTCTGCTGGAATTCCCAGCGCTGCACGTTGCACATCACCTGGAACAGGGGGTTGTAGGCGGCGCTGCGCTGGGGTTGCAGGGCTTCTACCAGATGATCGAACGGCAAGTCCTGGTGGGACTGGGCGTCGATGGCCACCTGGCGCACCTGCTCCAGCAATTCACGCGCGCTCATCCGGCCCTCGGGCTGCACGCGCAGCACCTGGGTGTTGAGGAAGGCGCCGATCAGCCCCTCGCTTTCCGGGCGGATGCGGTTGGCCACCGGTGCGCCGATGCGCAGGTCATCCTGGCCGCTGTAGCGATACAGCAGCACGCCCAGTGCGGCGGTCATGGTCATGAACATGGTCAGGCCATGCTCGGCGTTGAAGGCGCGCACGCGCGCAGCCAGGCGGTCGTCCAGGTCGAAGCGGAACAGGTCGCCGGCATGGCTCTGCACCGGCGGGCGCGGACGGTCGCCGGGGATTTCCAGCAGCGGCTGTTCGCCCCCCAGCTGGGCTTTCCAGTAGTCCAGCTGGCGTTGCATCTCGCCGCCTTCCAGCCACTGGCGGTGCCACTGGCTGTAGTCCAGGTACTGCACCGGCAGGGGTGCCAGCTCCGCTTCGCGGCCTTCGAGTTCGGCGGCGTAGAGTTCGGCCAGTTCACGGGCGAAGATGTCCATCGCCCAGCCTTCGGTGACGATGTGGTGCAGGGTCACGACCAGGTAATGCAGCTCGGCCTCGGCCTTGACGAGGCACACCCGCAGCAGCGGACCGCGCTCCAGGTCGAACGGCTGGTGCGCCTCGACATCGGTGAAGGCCTCCAGACGCGGCTGGAACTCATCGACCGGTAATGCCGAGAAATCCTCGCGGCGAATGCGCAAGCCACAGTCCTCGGACACCTGCTGCACCGGCACCCCGCCTTCGCTGGGGAAGGTGGTGCGCAGGGTCTCGTGGCGTTTCACCAGGGCCTGCAGCGCGGCTTCGAAACGGTCGGCCTCCAGCCGGCCGCTCATGCGCGCCACGCCGCCGACGTTGTAGGCCGGGCTGTCCGGTTCCATTTGCCAGAGGAACCACATGCGCTGCTGGGAGTAGGACAGCGGCAGCGGCTGGCTGCGGTCGACACGGGTAATGGCGCCCTGGCTGTCACGCAGGCCGGCGGCCAGGGCCGCTTCCACACGGGTGGCGAAAGCGGACAGGCGGCTGGCGTCGAACAGCGCTCGCAACGGGAGTTCGATATCGAAGGCCTGACGACTGCGGGACACGATCTGGGTAGCCAGCAGGGAGTGACCGCCCAGTTCGAAGAAGTCGTCGTCCAGGCCGACGTTCCCGATGCCCAGCACGTTGCACCAGATGGCAGCCAGGCGCTGCTCGACCGCGGTCTGCGGCGCCACATGCTCGCGCTGGCGCCATTGGGGTTCGGGCAGGGCCTTGCGCTCCAACTTGCCGGCCGGGGACAGCGGCATGGCATCCAGGCGCAGCAGGTGCGCCGGCACCATGTAGTCCGGCAGGGTTTGCTGCAAGGCGTCCTTGAGGCCCGCCAGCAGGTGCGCCTGGTCGTCGGTATCGGCGACCACGTAGCCCACCAATTGCGGTCCGGCCTGACTGTCTCGAAGGACCACAACCGCCTGGCGTACGCCGGGCTGGGCCAGCAGGCAGGCTTCGATTTCTTCCAGTTCGATACGGAAACCACGCAGCTTGACCTGCTGGTCGACGCGGCCGAGGTACTCCAGCACGCCGTCGGCGCGCCAGCGCGCCAGGTCGCCGGTGCGATAGAGGCGCGAACCGCTGCCGTCCGGGTTGGGCACGAAGCGTTCGGCGCTGAGGCCGGCGCGGCCGAGGTAACCACGGGCCAGCCCCACTCCGCCGATGCACAGCTCACCGGCAACACCGGGTGCGGTGGACTCCAGGTTGTCGTCCAGCACCAGGCACTGCACATTGCCCAGCGGACGACCGATGGGCACCGGAGCGCCCTCGCCCGCCTGGCAGTGCCAGTGGGTGACGTTGATGGTGGTTTCGCTGGGGCCGTAGCGGTTGTGCAACTGCACGGCCGGCAATTGCTCGAACACACGGTCGCGAAGCTCCGCCGACAGCGCCTCGCCACCGGAGAACAGCAGGCGCAGGCTCAGGCATTGGGCCAGTTGCGGCTCGTCCACGAAGAGCTGCAGCAGTGCCGGGACGAAATGCAGCACGGTCACGCCGTGCACACGTACCAACTGGACGATGCGCGCCGGGTCGCGGTGTTCGCCAGGCGCAGCCAGTACCAGGCGGCTGCCGCAGAGCAGCGGCAGGAAGCATTCCCAGACGGACACGTCGAAGCTCACCGGCGCCTTCTGCATGAACACGTCATTCGCGCCGAAGCCGTAGGTGTCACGCATCCACAGCAGGCGCTCGGCCAGCGCCGCATGGGTCACGCCGACGCCCTTGGGTTTGCCGGTGGAGCCGGAGGTGTAGATCACATAGGCGAGGTTCTCGCCGTGCAGGTGCAGCGCGGGGACGGTGTCTGACCAGTGGCCCTCATCGGCAACGTCCAGGTCCAGGCGCCGGACGTTGTCCGCCAGCTCGACCACGTCCAGGTGGCTCTGGGTCAGCAGCAGCTGGACTCCGCTGTCGGCGACCATAAAGGCCAGCCGCTCGCGGGGGTAGTCCGGGTCCAGCGGGATATACGCGCCGCCCGCCTTGAGGATCGCCAGCAGGCCCACCAGCAGTTCCGGCGAGCGCTCGGCGCAGATGCCAACCCGCACTTCTGGCGCGACGCCCAGGGCGCGCAGGCGGTTGGCCAGGCGATTGGCACGGGCATTCACTTCACCCAGCGACAGCGCTTGGCTGCCCAGCAGCAAGGGCCGTTCAGGGCTGGCGGCGACCTGCTCGTCGATCAGTTCCGGCAACCAGCGCCGGGCACGTTCACCGGGTGCGCTGCCCCAGAGGGCGAGCCGCGCGCGCTCGGTATCACCCAGCAGTTGCACGTCGCCAATGGCCAGCTCGGGACGTTCCGCCACCTGCCAGAGCAGGCGCTGGAAGTGGGTGGCCAGACGGGCGATGGTGGCTTCGTCGAACAGCTCAAGGGCGTAGTCGAACGACAGGCTGATGCGCCCGCGCTCGTCTTCTTCGCTCTGCAGTTGCAGCTCGAACTTGGCCTCGAGGCTGTTCCAGGGAAGCTCCTCGGCGGACAGGCCGGGCAGGCGTTGCAGCGCACGGTGATCACGCTGCTGGTGGTTGAACAGCACCTGGAACAGGCCACCCTGGGCGCGGGCCTCCGGGAAGGCTTCCAGCAACTGCTCGAAGGGCAGCGCCTGGTGCCCCTGGGCGCCGAGAACGCGCTGACGGGCCTGGGCCAGCAGCGCATCGAACGGCATGCGGCCGTCCAGTTCACCGCGCAGCACCAGGGTATTGATGAAGAAGCCGATCAGCCCCTGGCTTTCCAGGCGCGAGCGGTTGGCACTGGGTACGCCGAGGCGGATGTCCTTCTGCCCGCTGTAGCGGTGCAGCAGCGCTTGCCAACCCGCCAGCAAGAGCATGAACAGGCTCGCGTCGTGGTCGCGGGCGACCTGATTCAGGCGCTCGGCCAGGGCCTTGTCGAGGCGAATGCTGTAGCGCCCGGCACGGTAACGGGCATCCGGCGAGCGCGGCCGGTCGGTGGGCAACAGCAACAGCGGCTGCTCCTCGCCCAGTTGGGCCTTCCACCAGTCGAACTGGCGCTCGCCCTCGCCTGCCGCCAGCCACTGGTTCTGCCAGGCGGCGAAGTCGGCGTACTGCAGCGGCAGCGGTTCCAGCGTCGCGTGGTGGCCGAGGCCAAGGGCGCTGTAGAGCCGGGAAAATTCGTCCAACAGCAGGTTCAGGGACCAGCCGTCGGCAATGATGTGATGCAGCGTCACCAGCAGCAGGTGATCGCGCTCGTCGATGCGCACCAGGCTGACGCGCAGCAGCGGGCCGTTTTCCAGGTCGAAGGGCGTCAGCGCTTCGGACTCACGAATGGTCTGGGCGCGGGCTTCGGCATCGGGCTGGTCTTCGAGGTCGATCAGGCGCAGCTGGAAGCCACCAGCCGGGTGGATGCGCTGCACGGGCTGACCATCCAGCTCATGGAAGGTGGTGCGCAGGGATTCGTGGCGTTCCACCAGCAGTTGGAAGCTCTTCTTCAGTGCGACGTTATCCAGGCTACCGCGCAGGCGCAGCGCACCGGGAATGTTGTAGGCGGCGCTGTGCGGGTCCAGCTGCCAGAGGAACCAGAGGCGGTTCTGGGCGGCGGATTGCGCCAGTGGCTGGCTGCGGTCAAGACGCGCGATTGCCCCTTGCGCCTGTCCTCCCTCCGCTGCGAGACGCTCCACCCGGTTGGAGAACTCACCCAGGGTGGGCGCTTCAAAGAGGTCTCGCATTTCCACGGCAACACCCAGTTCTTCCCGCAGGCGAGCCATGACCTGCACGGCGCGAATGGAGTTGCCGCCCAGGGCGAAGAAGTTGTCAGTAGCGCTCAGCTCCGCCACGCCCAGTTGTTCACGCCAGAGCCGGGCCACCAGGCCGTCGGCGGCCGGGGCGGGTTCATCACCCGGCTGGCGGATCGCTTCGCCCTCGCGGAACAGCGCGTAGTGATCGAGGCTGCCGTCGGCCAGTTGGCTGCGGCAGGCGGAACGCTGCAACTTGCCGCTGGAGGTCTTGGGCAGCGCGCCGGGGTTGAGCAGCACGACAACGGCCGGGCTTTCCTGATGGGCTTCGGCCACGGCCTGGCGGATCATCTTTACCAGCACATCCGGCGGCACCATCTTCTGTACGCGACGACCGATCTCGGCGGCGATGCCGATACCCTCATTGCCCTGGTGCTGCACGGCAAAGGCGGCGACGCGCCCCTTGCGCACCACCTCGACTTCGGTCTCGACGGTGCGCTCGATGTCTTGCGGATAGAGGTTGTGGCCGCGGACGATGAGCATGTCCTTCAGCCGGCCGGTGACGTGCAGCTCGCCTTCCAGCAGGAAGCCCAGGTCGCCGGTGCGCAGCCAGGTACGGCCCTCACGTTCGACGAAGGTGCGCGCGCTGGCTTCCGGGTTGTTCCAATAGCCCAGGGCGACGCTGGCGCCGCTCACCCAGATCTCGCCGACCTGGCCTTCGCCCAGGACGACACCATCCAGCGGGTCCACCAGCTTGAGTTCGTGTTCCGGCTGCGGGTAACCGCAGCTGATGGCGGTAGCGCCCACACCGGTCTCGGCGCGGTTGGCGGCCAGGGCGTCGGTGTCCAGTTCACGGACATTGATGCCCTGGCCACGGCGGGCGCCGGTGACGAAGAGCGTGGCTTCCGCCAGGCCGTAGCAGGCGAACCAGGCCGCCGTGTCAAAGCTGCACGGGCTGAATTTCGCCGCGAACGCGTCCAGGCTGTCCTTGCGGATGGGTTCGGAACCGGAGAACGCCAGACGCCAGCCGGACAGATCGAGTCGCGCCAGGGCCGATTCGCTGATGCGTTCGCAGCACAGGCGATAGGCAAAGTCAGGGCCACCGCTGACGGTACCGCCGAAGCGGCTGATCGCGTCCAGCCAGCGCACCGGGCGTTCGAGGAAATACTGCGGCGACATCAGCACCACCGGCACGCCGCTCCAGATGCCCTGCAGCAGGCCACCGATCAGGCCCATGTCGTGGTAGAGCGGCAACCAGCTGACGATCACATCGTCATCGCAGATGCCGAAGCCCTGGCGGATCAGCTTCTCGTTGGCCACCAGGTTGCCGTGACTCACCTGCACGCCCTTGGGCAGCGAGGTGGAGCCGGAGGTGTATTGCAGGAAGGCGATGTCGGTATCGGCCAGTTCAACGCCCTGGAAGGCATCGGCCAACGACGCGTCCAGGCGGTCGACGCAGAGCAGGCTGCCGGACTCCTCGCCCAGCGCGGCCTGCAACTGGGCCTCCAGGTCGGTGGAGGTCAGCACCAGGCGTGGCTCGGCATCATCGAGGATGGAATGCAGGCGCTGCAGGTGGTGCTGGCGGTTGGATTCCGGCGGGTAGGCCGGCACGGCGATTACACCGGCGTAGAGACAGGCGAAGAAGCTGGCGACGTAGTCCGGGCCACTGTTGAACAACAGCACGGCGCGATCCCCGGCCACGGCGCGCTGCTGCAGGGCTGCCGCAACACGGCGGGCACGCTGGTCCAGTTGGCGGTAGTCGAGCACTTCGCCCGTACCCTGGTCCTCGGTGAGGAAACGCAGGGCCATACGTTCCGGCTCCGCCGCAGCGCGACGCTGCAACGCCTCCACCAGGGTGCCTGGGAGATCGAACACTTCCGTCATTTTTCTTTCCTGCCTGAATACGGCTTGCAATCGGTTTGATCGGGGAGCGCGGGCGGCTCAGCCACCCGCCTGGGAAATCCTGTCCGCCGGGCGGACGTCCGGGGTCCAGCCCCAGCTGGAGCGATAGCGCAGATGCCGCCCCAGGTGCGCCTTGAGGGTGCGCAGCACCCGCGCCTCGTTGTCGTGGATGAAGAAGTGATGCCCCGCGTGCATGTCGAGGGAGAAGCTGGAGGCGGTTTCTTCCTGCCAGGCCAGCAGGTCGTCGACGCTGATGCTGTCGCGGCGGCCGCCGAACACGTGGAGCGGAATCGAGAGCGGCGACCTCGGGCTGTAGCGGTAGTGACCGCACAGCAGAAAGTCGGCACGCAGTACCGGCAGCAGCAGGTCGAGCAATTCTCGATTGGCCAACACCGCCTCGGGCGTGCCACTGAGGCTGCGCAGCGTGGCGATCAGCTCGGCATCGCTCTTGGCGGCGGCGAACTCGGAAAAATCGCGCCGCGCCGGCGCAGCGCTTCCCGATACGAACAAGGCCACCGGCCGGGGCATGTCCAGCTCGCGAAGGGCATGGGCCATCTCGAAGGCCAGCAAGCCACCCAGGCTATGGCCGAACAGCGCATAAGGCTGCTGCGCCTCACCACGGATTTCGTTGGCCAGCCCGCGCGCCAACGCCAGGACATCGGTCGCGAAGGGCTCGCCGTGGCGCGCACCGCGGCCCGGCAGCTCCACCGGGCGAATGGCCAGCCACTGCGGCACCTTGCGGCGCCAGCGGGCGTAAGCCATGGCGCTGGCGCCGGAGTACGGCATGCAGAACAGACGCAGTGCGACCATGTCCGCCCCCTCAGGCCGTCACGCCTTCCATCTGCTGGCGCAGGCTCAGCGGACGCATGTCGGTCCAGACCTGCTCGATGTACTCGAGGCATTCCTTCTTCAGGCCGCTCTTGCCGGCCGCGCGCCAGCCGGCGGGGATGGCCTTGTACTCCGGCCAGATGGAGTACTGCTCTTCGTGGTTCACCACCACTTGGAATATCACGTCGTCACGATCGAACACGGTGTCGCTCTCCTCTGTAGAAACCTGTCTGGAGCAGCTGTCTCCAGCGCTTCCACTGAGAAGAACGGATGAGGATTAGAAGAAATTACTTCGGAATGTTGCTCTCGCCCCTACGGCATGTGTTGCGCTTTCATCGCCTGAATCGGCAAATTCACTCACCTGTCAAGAAAGATTCGTATTCCCAACACGACAATGACAAGCAAGAAAGATTCCGGCACAATTCTCAACAATGATAACGATTCTTATTTGACACTGTGTGTCGTTAGCACTAGTTTTGTGCCCCGCCTCACCCCCAACCAGAAAGCAATACCAAGAAAGCGCACAGGTGAATCCAATGCCAGAACAAGGACCTGTTGACTGCCTTGCCGCCGGTCATCCCCACTCCCCTTCGTTGCAGGCCTTCATCGATCACAGATCCATGATGGTGAAGATCGCCGCACGTATCACCGGCTGTCACTACCGCGCCGAAGACGTGGTGCAGGACGCCTTTTTCAGGCTGCAGTCTGCCCCGCTGCTCAAGCTGTCCTTCAAGGCCCAGCTCAGCTACATGTTCCAGACCGTGCGTAACCTGGCCATCGACCACTACCGCAAGCAAGCCCTGGAACTGCGCCACTCCAGCAGCGAAGAAGAGGGCCTGAACGTGGAACAGCACGCCAGCGCATCCCCCGAAGCCCTGCACCTGCACCAGGAAACCCTGGAGAGGGTCGCCAACGCCCTCGGCCAGCTCCCCGAACGCACCCGTTACGCCTTCGAGATGTACCGCATCCACGGCAAGCCGCAGAAGGAAATTGCCGTGGAACTCGGGGTCTCCCCTACCCTGGTCAACTTCATGATTCGCGACGCCCTGATCCATTGCCGCAAATCCATTGGCACCGAGCGCGAGCTACGCAAGAGCGCGTAACGCCCACGCCGAACTGTTTCCTGTCGGGACGAATTCATTGGCTATGTCTGCATTGCGTGTTGCAAGCACCTGCAGGGCTCTTGGCCCAATGGTAAATCTCTCGCAACAGCTAACGCAGACATAGCCAACTCATTCGCCAAGGGCAGCGCAGCTGCCCACGTGACAGGGCCGAACGGCGAACCTGCGGTCCGCTTGGCGATTGAAATCGCCCCTGCAACGCCACTCCGCCACAACAGCTGACCCCAGGTTCTCGGGGCCAGACGCTCAGCACAATTCACAACGATCGAAGAACCACTCGCGTTCGAGCACCATCAGCGCCGCGCGCTTGTGGGGGAAGTTGAATTCCTTCTCGCGATAGAAGCCTTGCGCCTGCATGTGGGCGATCATCCGCGCGTTGTCGGCGCGGGGTTCGGCCACCACCTTGCGGGTGCGGTTGTCGTCGAGGAACAGGTAGTGGGCCAGGGCGGACAACCAACTCGCCACCTTGTGCGGACCACGGTGCTTTTCCTCGCCTACGAGCATGTGGATGCCCCGGTCGTAGTCGTCCACGGTATAGAACGGCGCAATGCGATCTTCCTTGGCCCAGTAGGCTTCGAAGTAAGCGAAGGGCTCGTCATCGAAGCAGCCGATCAGGGTCAGGGTGTGTGGATCATCCGCCAGCTTCTGCAGGTACTCGCGGTGCTGCTCCAGGCTGCCGCCCTCCTGCCAGAACGCCAGCACGCGGGGGCTGTTCTGCCAACGATTGAAGCGCTCCAGGTCCAGATCGATATCCAGGGTGCGCAGAGAGATCCAGCTGCCCAGGCGTGCATCGAAACGGCGATAGACCTCACCGCTGGCCTTGGGCGCCCGCAGTGGATGGCGACGGCCATTGGCGTTCATCACCATCTGCTGCGGGTAGCCAATGCCCGGGGCACCTCGCAACCAGGGATCGGGCAATTGCCAGAACAGGCCTCGCTCGGCATGCAGCAGGCCGGCATCGGCGGGAATCAGCAGGCCACTGCGCAGGGCGCTGTCCGCTGTAACGTCCAAGCGCCAGGCCAGCCGCTGGTGCTCGGGCGAGCGTGCGAAGTGCCAGTAGCAGAAGGCCTGGATGGCAGCCTGGGCCTCACCGGCTGCGACTTCCTGCAACTGGAACAAAGGCAGCCCGCCCTCCTCGCCGACAGCGACCTGCGCCAGGGACTGGCTGCCGCGCAACAAGCGCAAGCGGCGTGAACTCGCTTCGATGCTGAGGTGCTCGCCGCCTGGCAGCGGCAATCGATGAAGACCTTCGGGATGATTCATGGGGTTCTCTCGCTACGACTGGGTCCGATACCCAGTGAACGTAGCGAGGGGGCAGGAAATTAGGTTCATCCCCAGCACATAGGGAATGCGCCCGCGCTGGACCTGAGCGCAGTCGCCCTCCCCTTACGCCTGCTTGCGCTTGCGGAACTCGGCCACCTTATGCCGGTTCCCGCACAGCGCCATGCTGCACCAGCGGCGACGGTGGGACTTGGTGCGGTCGTAGAACCAGAGCACGCAGTCGGGGTGTTCACAGACCCGCACCAGGTTGAAATCGCCTGCCACCAGCAGCTCCGCCGCCGCTTCCGCCAGCGGCGCCAGGTACTGCTCGGCGGTGCCTGCCGCCCGCACCGTTTCCACACGAGGCTCACCATCGGCGGGCCAATCCAGACGCAGATGGCTGGGCCCGGCGAGGAAACGGTTGAGCACCTCGGGACTCCCCCTACCGCCTGACTTGCGCTGCTCCACCAGCTCGCGCACGGCTTCGCGCAGGGCCAATGCGGCCTGCAGCAATTCGCCCTTGGCGAAGCGCGCTTCCGGCAGGTTCCAACCGGTGCGGGCCAGCCATGCCTGGACGTCCGCATCGCTGTGCCAGAACTCGTACGGAGCGCCATCCACCACCGCCAGGGTGTTGAGCAGGTCGAGCACCGGGTGGTCGGCCAGTACGAAGGGTTCGAGAGGGGCTGGGGACGCGACGGTGGTCATGGCGACACTCCGGTCAGTGAATGCTGGAATTGTAACCCTATAAACACAACATGAACAGTTACGACGAATGGCATATGTAACCTACATTCTTTTAGTTGACAGGTTACTTAGCCGGCTCATACTGCGCCACAGAGTAACCACCATTAACAGTTTTATAAGTTACGGAGTGCCACACCATGACCTCGCCCCTCGTTCATATTCCGGTTCGCCACCAATTCGTCGAAGCCGACGGCGTTCGTGTGTTCTACCGCGAAGCCGGCGATCCCACCGCCCCAACCCTGCTGCTGGTTCACGGCTACCCCAGTTCATCCCACCAGTTCCGCGACCTGATCCCGCTGCTGGCTGACAGATTCCACATCATCGCGCCGGACCTGCCCGGCTTCGGTTTTACCGAGGTGCCGGAAGAGCGCGCCTACCGCTACAGCTTCGATGCCCTGGCCACCACCCTTGGCGCCTTCGTCGACGAGCTGGGACTGAAGCGCTACGCCCTCTACGTATTCGACTACGGCGCGCCCACCGGCCTGCGCCTGGCCCTGGCCCACCCCGAGCGGGTCACCGGCCTGGTGTCGCAGAACGGCAACGCCTACCTGGAGGGTCTGGGTGATGCCTGGGAGCCGATCCGTGCCTACTGGGCAGAGCCGAGCAACGCGGAACGCCGCCAGGTGGTTCACGATGCCGTGCTCAACCTGGACGGCACCCGCTGGCAATACGTGCATGGTGTGAAGGACATCGCGCTGGTCGCCCCGGAATCCTATTACCTCGACGCCCTGCTGCTGGAGCGCCCGGGCAACAAGGACATCCAGCTCGACCTGTTCCTCGACTACGCCAACAACCTGAAGCTTTACCCGGCGTTCCAGGCATTTTTCCGCGATACCCGGTTGCCGTCCCTGGTGATCTGGGGCGAACACGATCCCTTCTTCATCCCGCCGGGCGCCGAAGCCTTCAAGCGTGACAATCCCAATGCGGTGGTGGAGCTGCTGGATACCGGACACTTCGCGCTGGAAACCCATGTCGGTTATATCGCCCAGCGGATTCGGGAGGTGTTGGGCGATAGTCCGGCTTGATGGGCTGAGCGTCTTGCAGGGGTGATTTCATTCGCTATGTCTGCCTTGGCTGTTGCGAGAGATTCACCATTGGGCGAAGAGCCCTGTAGGAGCTGGCTTGCCAGCGAAACGGGGCCATTCGCTACGGGCAGTGCAGCTGCTTGCAACACGTTATGCAGACGCCATGCTTGATCTTCTAGACGATCAGTCTAATATCCCGTCCCCATGACCGACCTGCATCCCAAACCCCGCCGTGGCCGCCCGCCCAAAGTCGACCGCGACTTCGCCGATACACGTGCCGCGCTGATTCGCTGTGGCATGGAGATCCTTACCGAGCAGGGTTTCATGTCCACCGGCATCGACGCGGTGCTCAAGCGTGTGGGCGTGCCGAAGGGCTCCTTCTATCACTACTTCGACAGCAAGGAAGCCTTCGGGCAGGCGGTGCTGGAGAGCTATGCCGGCTACTTCGCCCACAAGCTCGACCGATACCTGCTGCAAGAAGACGTGCCCCCGCTGCAACGCCTCTGCAACTTCGTCGAAGACGCCAAGGCCGGCATGCTCCGCCACGCGTTCTGCCGAGGTTGCCTGGTGGGCAACCTGGGTCAGGAAGTGGCCATCCTGCCAGAAGGTTTCCGCCTGGAACTGGAGGCCATCCTCTGCAGTTGGCAGGACCGTCTGGCCCAATGCCTGCGCGAAGCCTGTGCAGCCGGTGAGTTGTCAGCGAAAGCGGACTGCGAAGGGCTTGCGGCGTTCTTCTGGATTGGCTGGGAAGGCGCCGTGTTGCGTGCCCGGCTGACGCGAGACAACGTTCCACTGGATGTTTTCTTCAAAGGATTCTTGGCCGGACTGCCGCGCTAGCCCGAAAGGGCGCGCGGTTTTTCGGGCCCATTTATAGACGACTGGTCTAATTGGAGGTGTGAGCATGTTCAACGCAATCCTGATCGAGAAGGACGAGGCCGGTTACCGCGCCCGCAATACCCAACTGGATGAAGCGCAACTGCCGGAGGGTGATGTCACCGTTCGCGTGGCCTACAGCACCCTCAACTACAAGGACGGGCTGGCCATTACCGGCAAGAGCCCGGTCGTGCGCCAGTTCCCCATGGTGCCGGGCATCGACCTGGCCGGCACCGTCGAAGCCAGCAGCAACCCGGACTACAAGGTCGGCGACGCGGTACTGCTCAATGGCTGGGGCGTGGGCGAAACCCACTGGGGCGGACTGGCGCAGAAGGCCCGCCTGAAGGGGGACTGGCTGATCCCGCTGCCCAGCGCCTTCACCCCGCGCCAGGCCATGGCCATTGGCACTGCCGGCTACACCGCCATGCTGTGCCTGCTGGCACTGGAGCGCCACGGCCTGAAACCCGGCCAGGGCGACGTGCTGGTCACCGGCGCCAACGGTGGCGTCGGCAGTTTCGCCATCGCCCTGCTCGCCCGTCTTGGCTATCGCGTTGTCGCGGCCACCGGTCGTACCCATGAGGTGGATTACCTGAAGGGCCTGGGTGCCGCCGAGATCATCGACCGCGCTGAACTCTCCGAGCCGGGCCGCCCGCTGGGCAAGGAACGCTGGGTCGCCGCCATCGACTCGGTGGGCAGCCACACCCTGGCGAATGTCTGCGCCGGCTTGCGAGCCGACGGCGCCGTGGCCGCCTGTGGCCTGGCCCAGGGGATGGACTTTCCCTCCAGCGTGGCGCCCTTCATCCTCCGTGGCGTGAGCCTGCTGGGCATCAACAGCGTCACCCGCCCGCGCGCCGAGCGGATCGAAGCCTGGGATCGCCTGGCACGGGACCTGGATCTCGCCCAACTGGACGCCATCACCCACGAAATCGGCCTGGGCGATGCCATTGCCGCAGCCGGCGACCTGCTGGCCGGCAAGGTGCGCGGTCGCGTGGTGGTGAACGTCGACGCGTGACCGGGAGAGGCACCCGTCAGGTGCCTTCCTCCAGCAATCCGACCATCCGTTGCGCCAGCCCTCGCTGCCCCGCGAGGCGCTGGACGATCCGCTCGACGATTTCCACCCGCGCCGCTGCACCGGCGCGCATCTCCCCCATGGCCTGCAGGGCGGCAGCGGATTTCTCCAGGCCGGCGCGGGTAGAACCGCTGACGTGTTCCATCCCCTCCCTCGCATCGACCGCGGCCTTCTGCAGGCCCTCAGCGATCAGGCGGATCTGCCCGCTGGATTCATTGGCCCGCAGCGAGAGATTGCGTACTTCGTCCGCCACCACGGCAAAGCCGCGCCCGTGAGCACCGGCCCGGGCCGCCTCGATGGCGGCATTCAGGGCCAGCAGGTTGGTCTGTTTTGCGATGTCCTGGATGCTGCCGACGATGGCGCCGATGCGCATGGACTGGCTACCCAGCTCGTTGAACACCTGGCCGATGTGGGCCATGTAGGCATCCAGCTCGCCGATGGCCCCGGCGGTGGCCTGCATGCTCTCGGCACCCAGCTGGACCTTCTCGCCGGCGGCACGGGCCAGCGAGTTGGCGTACTGCATGTCCGCTTCGCACTGGAGGATGGCGTCGAGCAGTTCGCTCAATGGCAGTTGCAGGTGGTTATGCGAAACAGGTCGCACCGGCTCCGGTGCCGCTGTCGCATGCACCTGAACGACCGGTTCGCTGACCGGTACCTCTACGCGTACTTCCACCGTTTCAGGTTGCTGGAAGTGATACAGCAGGCCACTGGCACCGATGCCGATCAGCGCCAGGGCCAATAGCCATCCATTGCTCATGTGAAAAGCGATCAAGGCAATCAGGCCGCCACTGCCAAGCAACACTGCGGCCAGGGTTCTGCGGGACATGGATGAAGGCTCCTTCTACATCGCGGGTAAAGCAGGCCGTGCCCATGAAAGGCCACGGCGCTCGGTCTTAGAACAGTGTCCAGGTGTAGGACAGGATCAGCCGGTTCTCGTCGATGTCGGTGCGGTAGTTGGAGCGCGCCATCACGTTGCGCACCCGCACGCCGAGGCCCTTGAGGGCGCCGCTCTGGAAGGCGTAGCTGATGTCCAGGTCGCGCTCCCGGTCCTTGCCCTCGAAGCCCTGGCCGGTATCCACGTTGTCGCCGGTGATGTAGCGGGTGCTGGCCACCAGGCCGGGGATGCCGAGGGCGGCGAAGTCGTAGTCGTAGCGCACCTGCCAGGAACGTTCGTCGGCGAAGGCGAACTCGTAGGTGGGCACTTCGTTACCCAGCGGGCTGACGTTGGCGAATACGCGCGGGAAGGCGCTGTCGCCATACATCGCCTGGTAGCCGACATAGAAGGTATGGCCGCCACGCTTGGCCGACAGCAGGGAGAAGAAAGCCTGGTTGTCGATGTCGCCGATGAGCTTCTTGCCGTCTTCGCTGGAGTCGAAATAGCCGACGTTGGCGCCCAGCACCCAATCCCCCATCGGTTCGCTGTGCTTGAGGCCGAAGAAACGCTGGTCGTAGATGTCTTCCAGCTGCGCATACCAGGCGCTGACTGTGGTGCGGTTAGCGTTGAAGGCGTAGTCGCCGCCGACATAGTTGAAGGCATCGCTGGAGGCCTGGCGCTGCGGCAGGTGGCCAAGCATGGCCTGCAGCTTGTCGTCGCCGGCCTCGTTACGCAGGCTGGTGCTGGTGAGGTGGCCGCCCTGCACGGTCAGCCCGGCGATTTCGTTGGAGGTGATGCTGGCGCCCTGGTAGCTCGGCGGCAGCAAACGGATATCGCTGAACACCAGCACCGGCAGGTTGGGTTGCAGCTCCCCTACTTTCAGCTCGGTCTTCGAGAAACGCATTTTCCCTGCCACGCCCAGGCGGCTGTAGTCATCGGCGGCCTTGCCGTCCTCCTGGACGGGCAGCAGGCCGGTATTGACCCGGTCAGGGCTGCTGTCGAGCTTGATGCCGAGGGTGCCGATGGCGTCGATGCCGAAACCCACCGGCCCCGGCGTGTAGCCGGACTTGAAATTGAGGATGAAGCCCTGGGCCCATTCCTCGGCCTTGGACTGCTGGTTCGGTCCGACGATGTCGGAATAATCACGGCTGAAGTAGTAGTTGCGCGCCTGCAGGGTCGCTGTCGAATCCTCGATGAAGCCGGACTCGGCGGCCTGGGCGAAACCGGCGCTGACGCCGGCGGAAAGCAGTACACACAGTTTGCTTTTGTTGTGGGTCATGTCGTCACTCTTGTTTTTATGGGGACAAAACTCCCCCGCCGGCCCTCTGTCGGAGCCATGCACGCAAGTCGGGGAAGGTGTGGCGATGGCTACGGACAGCTCCCGCAGTAGTTCCATCACCGGGTCAGGTCAGGTCAGGTCAGGGATTGGGTTCGAGCACTTCCTCCCGTTCCGGTGAAGCCTTGGGCACACGGCGCGCCGTCAGCAGCAGGTGGGCGACGATGCCGAAGATCAACCCCCAGAACGCAGCCGACAGCCCGAGGAAGGACATGCCCGACGCCGTAACCAGGAAGGTGATCAACGCGGCCTCGCGGTCCTCCGGCACCGCCATGGAACCGGCCAGCGCACCGGCGATGGCGCCGAACAGCGCGAGCCCTGCCAGTGCCGCGATCAGTTCCTTGGGCAGTGCGGTGAAGATCGATACCAGGGTCGCACCGAAGATGCCCAGCAACAGGTAGAACACCCCGCCCACCACGCCGGAGACGTAGCGTTTCGCCGGGTCTTCATGGGCCTCGCGACCGGTGCAGATTGCCGCGGTAATGGCCGCCAGGGTCAGGCCGTGGCAGCCGAACGGGGCTAGCAGCAGGCTGCCCAGGCCGCTGGCGGAAATGATCGGGCTGGCCGGTGTCCGGTAGCCGGCGTTGCGCAGTACCGCGACGCCGGGGACGAACTGCCCGGTCAGGGCCACCATCACCAGCGGCAGGGCAATGTTGAACAGGCCGTGCCAGGTGAACACCGGCGTGACCCATTCCGGCGTGGCGAAGCCGATCACCAGGGCCGACGTGTTGAGCTGGCCGCTGCCGGCGGCGATGCCGCAGCCCACCAGCAGCACGGCCATCACCGCGTATCGCGGGGACAGTCGCCGCACCACCAGGTAGGTGAGGAACATCGCCATCACCATCGCCGGTTCGTCCTTGAGGGAGGTGAACAGGCGGGTGCCGAAGCTGAACAGGATGCCAGCCAGCATCGCCGCCGAAATGGCCCCCGGCAGCTTGCCGACGATGCGGTCGAAGGCGCCGGACAGCCCCACCAGCAGGATGATGGCGTTGGCCATGACATAAGCGCCTACCGCCTCTTGCGCGCTGATGCCCGGCAGCATGGACACCAGCAACGCGGAACCGGGCGCCGACCAGGCGATGATCACCGGCACCTTGAAGCGCAGGCTGAGGACGATCCCCAGCACCCCGCTGCCGATGGAGATCGCCCATACCCAGGACGACAGCAGTTCGGCCGGCATGCCGCCGCTCTCCGCCGCCTGGAACACGATGACCAGGGGGCCGGCGTAGGAAATCATGGTGGCGATGAATCCCGCCACCACGGCGGACAATGAACAGTCCTTGAACAAGGTGCGCATGCTGCCTCCCGGTCAGTGTTGCGACTCGTGGTCAGGCTTAACCCTGTGCAGCAGTTGCCAGCGGTGCAACCCGGGTTTGCTGCAGATGGACGAAGCACATGGCCAGGGCCGCGATGGCGCCGGGGATGGCGAAGGCCATGAAGTTCAGTTGCAGCGGCAGGTTGATACCCAGCAGCGCACCGCCCAGCAGCGGGCCGACGATGGCGCCGTTGCGGCCGATGCCAGAGGCCCAGCCGAGACCGGTGGAGCGGATCGCCAGGCCATAGAACTGCGCGGCGGTCGCGTACAGCAGGATCTGCGTGCCGATGGTGGTGGCGCCGGCAATGCCGATCAGCAGGTAGAGCACCGGGGTCGGGCTCTTGAAGCCCAGTAGGCTGATGGACACCGCCGCGACGATGAAGAAGGCCGCAACCACCTTCGGCAGGTTGAAGCGGTCGCCGAGGAAGCCGCCGGCGATGGCGCCGAACATGCCGCCGAAGTTCAGGGCCAGCAGGAAGGACAGGCTCGAGCCCAGGCTGTAGCCGGCGTTGGCCATCAGCTTCGGCAGCCAGGAGCTCAGGGCGTAAACCATCAGCAGGCAGCAGAAGAACGCGACCCAGATCATCAGGGTGCGCAGGCCGCGTCCCTCGCGGAACAGTTCCAGTACCGGGGCGCCCTGGGTCTTGGTTTCGGTCAGTTCCAGGAGGTCGTCGTCACGCAGTTCACGCTCGGGGGCAATCCGCTTGAGGATGGCGCGGGCCTGTTCGGTCCGGCCCTGGCGCAGCAGGAAGCCGACGGACTCCGGCAGGTACCAGAGGATCAGCGGCAGCATCAGCAGCGGCACGGCGGCGGCGAAGAACATGGCCTCCCAGCCGAAGCGCGGCAGCATGTAGATACCCACGCCCGCGGACAGCATGCCGCCCAGGGAGTAGCCGCTGAACATGATGGCGACCAGGGTGCTGCGCAGTTTCTTCGGCGCGTATTCGTTCATCAGCGCCACCACGTTGGGCATCAGTCCGCCGATGCCCAGGCCCGCCATGAAGCGACAGATACCGAACTCGGTCGGGGTACTGGTGAAGCCATTGAGCACGGTGAAACCGGAGAAGAGCACGAAGCAGATGGCGATGCCCTTCTTGCGGCCGATCTTGTCGGCCAGGGGCCCGAAGAACAGCGCGCCGAACATCATCCCGAACAGCGCATAGCTGCCCAGGGCGCCGGCTTCCAGCGGGGTCAGGCCCCATTCTTTCATCAGCACCGGCAGGACCACGCCGTAGATGAACAGGTCGTAGCCGTCGAAGATGAGCAGCAGGGCGCACCAGCACATCACCATCCAGTGGAAGGGCGTGAAGCGCGCGTTGTCGATGATCTCGTGTACGTCGAGTTTTCGCATGGCATCTGTCTCTTTTGTTTTTGTTGTGTAGAAACCGCAGGGACGGGCGCGTGACGGTGCCCGGACGGTCATTCCTCGCTATCAACCCATCACCACGGTGTTCTTAGCCCAAGTCACCTCCACCCACCGGCAAGGTCACACCGGTGATGTAGGAGGCATCGTCGGAGGCCAGGAAGAGGATCGCGCCGGCCTGTTCGTCGATGGTGCCGTAGCGTTTCATCAGGCTGCTGTCGACCGTCTGGTCGACGATCTGCTGGTACCAGACTTTCTCCTGCGCGCTCTGCTCGGCGCTGTTGCGCGGAATGCGGCGCGGCGGCGCTTCGGTACCGCCTGGCGCGGTGGCGTTGACGCGAATGCCGCGTTCGGCGTTCTCGAAGGCCAGGCAGGCGGTCAGCGCATTCACCCCACCTTTCGCCGCGCCGTAGGGCACGCGGTTCACGCCACGGGTGGCGATGGAGGACACGTTGACGATGGCACCCGCGCCCTGCTCCAGCATGTAGGGCAGCGCAGCGTGGCAGCACCAGAGTGTCGGGAACAGCGAGCGACGCACTTCAGCCTCGATCTCGTGCTGCTGGTAATGCTCGTAGGGCTTGGCCCAGATGGTCCCGCCCACATTGTTGATGAGGATGTCCAGCCGGCCGAAGCGTTCTACCGCGCAAGCAGCCACGCGATGGCATTCGGCGAATTGTTCGAGGTCGGCGGTCAGGGCGAGTACGTCGACGCCGGGCCCCAGCTCGTCCAGCAGTTCGAACACCAGCTCGGAGCGATCCACGGCAACCACCCGTGCCCCCTCCTCCACCAGCCGCTCGACAACGCGGCGACCGATGCCCTGCGCTGCGCCGGTGACCAGCGCGACCTTGTCCTGGAATCTCTTGTTCATGGCAATGCCCTTTCAGTTCGTAGCCCGGATGCAATCCGGGAGTCCCGCGAGCCGCTGTCCCCGGATTTCATCCGGGCTACGGATCTACGCACTTGGCATCCCTGTAGGAGCGAGCAAGCTCGCTCCTACAGGGGCACATCGTGGTCAGGCAGCGCTGGCGGCGAACTTCTCGTAGTAGAAGTTCGCAGGCGCAATGCCCTGCTCGCGGATGTACTGGCTGACCGCCTCGACCATGGGCGGCGGGCCGCACAGGTAGACATCGACGTCGCCATCGTTGAGGTGCTTGGGCGCGATGTGCTGGGTCACGTAGCCCTTCTGCGGGTAGCTGCTGTCCGGGCTAGCCACGCAAGCGCTGAAGGTGAAGTTGGGGATGCGTGCGGCGAAGGCCTCCAGCTTGTCCATTTCCACCAGATCAAAGTCGTGGGTCACGCCGTAGATCAGGTGCAGCGGGTGCTCGCTGCCCTCTTCCGCGATCTTTTCCAGCATGGCGGTGAAGGGCGCCAGGCCCGTACCGCCAGCCAGCAGCAGCAGCGGACGGCGGATATCCCGCAGGTAGAAGCTGCCCAGGGGCCCGGCCAGGGACAGGCTGTCGCCGGCCTTGGCCAGGCCGGTGAGGAAGCTGCTCATCAGGCCGCCCGGTACGTTGCGGATCAGGAAGCTGACTTCGCCGTCCTTCTGCAGGGAGCTGAAGGAATAGGCACGGGTCTGCTCGCTGCCCGGCACCTTGAGGTTCACGTACTGGCCCGGTAGGAAGGCCAGCTTGCTCAGGGACTCACCCTTGATGGACAGCGCGATGGTGCTGTCGGACAGCTGGCGAACCGCGCTGATGCTCGCCTCGAAGCTGGCCTGCTGGGTCTTGCAGATGTCGGAGGACGCCGGCACGCGCACCACGCAATCGCTCTCGGCGCGCATCTGGCAGGTGAGCACGTAGCCCTGGGCGGCTTCGTCTTCGCTCAGTGCGTCTTCGATGTAGTCCTGGCCCATGTCGTAGCGGCCGGCTTCGGCGAAGCACTTGCAGGTGCCGCAGGCGCCGTCACGGCAGTCCAGCGGGATGTTGATGCCCTGGCGATAGGCCGCATCGGCCACGGTTTCGCTGGGGGTGGCGTCGATGAAACGGGTGACGCCGTCTTCGAAAGTCAGTGCAATTTTATGGGACATGGCAGGCACCCTAGATGTGGTAGACGTCGATGACTTGACGCACGTAATCGTTTTTCAGGACCACCTTCTTCGCCTTGATCTGCGGGCTCTCGCCGCGCACGTCGAGGGTGTAGAAGCTGGTGCCGAAGTAGCTGTCCACGGTCTTGTAGCGGTAGCTCAGGGTGTGCCAGTTGAAGCGCACCTGGCACTGCCCGTCAGCCACGTCGAGGATCTCGATGTTGCTGATGTTGTGGGAGGTGCGGGTGTCCGGCATGGTCGCGCTGGAACGGTCGGTCTTGATGCGGAAGACGCGGTCTTCCAGGCCGCCACGGTTGCCGTACCAGATCAGCGAGATTTCGGTCTGCGGATCTTCGGTCAGCTCGTCGCGGTCGTCCCAGGACGGCATCCAGAAGGTCGCGTCGGCGGCGTACAGCTCCAGCCAGTTGTCCCAGTCCTTGTCGTCGAGGTAGCGCGCTTCGCGGTAGAGGAAGTCGCGCACGGCGTCGTAAGAGATGCTCATTGCACGGCCTCCACGGGGATCAGTTGCTGCTCGGCCGCGGCGGCCTTAAGCATGGTTTCCTGCCAGTACTTGTGTTGCAGCACGAACAGGCCTTCGTCCTCGGTGCGTACGCCGGAGAGCAGCGGATGCAGGTCGATTTCCTGGGCGGCGGCGTCAGCGCCTTCGACCCAGTGCTCGGCGCCGCGGGACATGTCGTTCCAGCCACGGTTGCCCTGGTAGCCCAGCTGGCAGGAGCGGAACTCTTCCAGGTCATCCGGGGTGGCCATGCCGCTGACGTTGAAGAAGTCTTCGTACTGGCGGATGCGCTTGGCACGCGCCTCTGCACTCTCGCCCTTGGGCGCGATGCAGTAGATGGTGATTTCGGTCTGGTTGACGGAGATCGGCCGGGCGATACGGATCTGCGAGCTGAACTGGTCCATCAGGTAGACGTTCGGGTACAGGCAGAGGTTGCGCGAGTTCTCGATCATCCAGTCGGCGCGGGCCTTGCCGAAGTCCTGGGCCAGTTCATCGCGGCGCTCGTAGAGCGGGCGGTCTTCCGGGTTGGCCCAGCGGGTCCAGAGCAGCAGGTGACCGTGATCGAAGGAGTAGAAGCCGCCGCCGTTCTTGGCCCAGCTGCCGGCGCTCATGGTCTTGATCTCTTCGCCGGCCTCGCGCTGCTTGCGCTGGTTCTGGGTGGCGGCGTAGTTCCAGTGCACGGAGCTCACGTGGTAGCCGTCGGCGCCGTTTTCGGCGGTCAGCTTCCAGTTGCCCTCGTAGATATAGCTGCTCGATCCGCGCAGGACTTCCAGGCCCTCAGGGGACTGGTCGACGATCATGTCGATGATCTTGGCGGACTCGCCCAGGTGCTCGACCAGGGGCTTCACGTCGGCATTCAGGCTACCGAAGAGGAAGCCGCGATAGGACTCGAAGCGAGCCACTTTCGTCAGGTCATGGGAGCCTTCGCAGTTGAAGCTGGACGGGTAGCCGGCTTCAGCCGGGTCCTTCACCTTCAGCAGTTTGCCGGAGTTGTTGAAGGTCCAGCCGTGGAAGGGACAGGTATAGGAGGAGCGGTTTCCGCTCTTGTGCCGGCAGAGCTGCGCGCCGCGATGGCTGCAGGCATTGAGGAAGGCGTTGAGCTCACCGTCCTTGTTGCGCGCGATGAAGATCGGCTGGCGCCCCATGGTCAGGGTGAGGTAGTCGTTCTTCTCGGGAATCTGGCTCTCGTGGGCGAGATACAGCCAGTTGCCTTCGAAGATGTGTTTCATCTCCAGATCGAACAGACGCGGGTCAGTGAACATCTCCCGCTTGCAGCGGTAGATGCCCTTCTCCTTGTCTTCCTCAAGCAGGGAATGCAGAAAATCGAATCCCAGGGACATGGCCAGGGCCTCCGTTGTTATTGTTCAGGCCAGGTCAGGTTAGGGATGCGGAGAAATCGGCAATATCCGCTTTTTGCAGATCGCTATCCGTTTTGTGCAAAGCGGTGGTGGTTGTCAGCAAAACCGGATAGGGGCAACGGTTGTAGGGGCGAATGCATTCGCCCCTACAGTCAGAGAACGAGGGATTGGCGTTACAACCCGCGGCGTTTCAGGGTGTCCGAAGGCAGTTCGCCGAACTGGCTCTTGTAGCTCTCGGAGAAGCGCCCCAGGTGCAGGAAGCCGTAGTCCAGGGCCAGCTCGGTGACGTTACGCACGTTGCAGCTCGGGTCGGCCAGGCAGGCGCGGATGCGCTCCAGCTTCTTCTGGCGGATGTAGTGCTTGGGCGTGGTGCCCAGATGGCGCTCGAACAGCGCGTAGAGGGAGCGCAGGCTCATGCTGGCCTGGCGGGCGAGGAATTCGCTGCTGATGTCCTGCTTCAGGTTGTGCTCGATGTAGACCAGGATGCGATCGAACGAAGCTTCCTGGCAGCCCAGGCTCTCGCGGCTGACGTTGGTCTTCATCAGGCTGAGCATCTTGCTCGCAACGATCTGCGCGTAATGCTCCTGCACCCGCGGCAGCACGTCACTGGCCTCGGCTTCCTGGCAGACGATCGCCAGCAGGTTGACGAACCCCTCCAGCTCGTCGAGCCGGTAGTTGTTCTGCAGGAAGCGCACACCGGCGCTGGGCCGGTGCCAGCGCTGCTCGTCACAGATGGATTCGAGCAGCGTGGTCGGCATTTTCAGGATGAACTTTTCGCAGTCGTCCGAGTAGGTCAGGTCAACCGGGTCGTCGGGATTGATCAGCAGCAGCTCGCCGGGAGCCAGGTAGTGCTCCTGCTTGTGGCCGCGCCAGAGGCAGTGTCCGCTGAGGAGAATCTGCAGGTGGTAGATGGTTTCCAGCGCGGGCGAGGTGACGCGGACGGCGCCGCCGTAGCTGATGCGGCAGAGGTCGAGGTTGGCGAACTTGCGGTGGTTGAGGCTGGCTTCGGGGTGGCCGGCGGCGGGCAACCGAATGCAGTGCGAACCGACGTGCTGGTTCACATATCCGGACACTGCGTAGGGGTCCGCACGCTCGAACACCCTACTGCGCTCACTCAGCAGGCGACTATCCATACCAGGCACTCTTGTCGTTGTTATATGCCGCGGGCGTCATGCCATCGCTGGTAAGCACCCGCGGACCGATACCGCGATTCTATGTGAGCCTTTTCCTACACGCCTCAAGTGGAGATAAACGGTTACGAATGCGCCGGCGGAATCAGGTCGCGTCGGCGTGGCTGACAAGTCCCTTGATTACCACGGCGGCCGTGGCAATGGCGGCAGGCACGACCAATGCCGTCAGCACTTGCTCGAAGTTCCAGCCCAGGCCCAGCAGGGTCGCGCCGATCCAGGCACCGAGGATGGCGCCGAAGCGGCCGATGCCGAGCATCCAGGAAACGCCCGTTGCGCGGCCCTGGGTCGGGTAGAAGCGCGCCGCCAGGGACGGCATGGCCGATTGCGCGCCGTTGACACACATGCCGGCCAGCAGGACCAAGGTTGCCAGCAGGGTCACTTCACCGAGGCTCTGGCCGACGAAATAAGCGAAGACGCCGGCCATCAGGTAGAACACGCCAATGACCTTGTGCGGGTTGAAGCGGTCCATGGCCCAGCCCACGCCCACGGCGCTGAGTACACCACCGAACTGGAACAGCGCACCGATGAAGGCGGCCTGTTCCATGCTGGCGCCACTGTCGCGCATCAGGGTGGGCAGCCAGCTGGTGAGCAGGTAGACGATCACCAGTCCCATGAAATAGGTGAGCCAGAGCAGCAGGGTTCCGGCGCTGTAGGTACCGGAGAAGATCACCTTGAAGACGTTGCGGCTCTGCACGGTCTTCTGTTCCGGCACGCTGAAGCCCCGAGCCACGGCTACCTCACCGGGCGCGATGGGCGCGAGCGCCTTGCGGACCTTTTCATCGCCCTTGTTGCGCACCACGAGGAAACGCGCCGATTCGGGCAGCCAGAGCAACAGCACCACGGCCAGGATCAGCGGCAGGATCCCGCCGAGCAGCAGCAGGCTTTGCCAGCCGTAGGCCGGGATCATCGAGGCGGACACGAAGCCGCCGGACGCCATGCCGAGGTTGAAGCCGCAGAACATGCTGGTCACCAGCAGCGACTTGAGGCGTTCCGGGGTGTACTCCGAGAGCAGCGTGGTGGCGTTGGGCATGGCAGCGCCCAGGCCCAGGCCAGTCAGGAAACGAAGGATCAGCAGTTGTTCGAGGTTGGCGCTGAAGGCGGAAATCAGGCTGAACAGCCCGAACAGGAATACCGCCGTCACCAACACCACCTTGCGACCGAAACGGTCGGCCATGGGACCGGAGCCGAGGGCACCGAACACCATGCCGATCAGCGCGGCGCTCATCACCGGGCCGAGGCTGGCGCGGTCGATGCCCCAGTCCTGGGTCAGCGCCGGGGCGATGAAGCCCATGGCGGCGGTATCCAGGCCGTCGAGGAAAACGATGAGGAAACACAACAGCACAACGCGCCATTGATAGGCGGATAGCGGCTGGGCGTTGATGAAGGATTGAACGTCGAGGGTGCCCGTGGCGGGCAAATGGGCTGGGCTGGTCATGCAAGGATTCCTGCGATGGCCCTCCACCGCATGCGGGCCGTTCTATGCGGCCTCTGACGGGGAAGACTCGGACTGGACAGGAATGAGGGTGTGTCCGGCAGTACAGGCCTTCACCGGAACGAACTCTCATTGTTGTTATCGGCCGCGCTGGCTGGTGGCGCGGCTGTGCAGACCTTACGAAGAGTCGCCGGGCGGTTCAATTCGATAATCGGCAAAGCGTTCGATAGTCGAACGCTTTGCAGGACGATGCTCTCGCAGGGGCGAATTCAGTCGCCAAGCAGGCCGAAGGTCTGCCCTCGGAACATGGGGCCGCTTCGCAGCCCTTGGCGATTGAAATCGCCCCTACAGTCGAGTTCGCCGGTCGGTTCAATGAAACAACCGCGTGCTCAGTTCCTTGCTCGCCTCCAGCAGCGCAGGCAGGTAGCGGGTTTCCAGCTCCTGGCGGCTGACGCGGCCGACATGGGTGCCGACGTTCAACGCGGCCAGCACCTGGCCGGCGGAATCACGGACCGGTACCGCCACCGAGCGCAGGCCCATCTCCAGCTCCTGGTCGATGATCACCCAGCCCTGGCGGCGGATTTCCGCGATGCTGGCGCGCAGGCCATCGACGGTGTGCACAGTGCGGCTGGTCTTCACCTGCAGGTCGGCATGTTCGAGGTAGTCGTCCAGCGCGGCATCGTCCAGCGCTGCCAGGAGAATCCGGCCCATGGAGGTGCAATAGGCCGGCAGGCGGCTGCCAACGCTGAGGTCCACCGAGATCAGCCGGTTGGGCGTTGCGGAGCGAGCGATGTAGAGGATCTCCTCGCCTTCCAGGGTGGCCATGGAGCAGGCTTCGTGGAGTTGGTCGCTGAGGCGGTCGAGGATCGGCTGGGCGGTGACCGCCAGCGGCGTCGAGGACAGGTAGGCGTGGCCCAGGGTCAGCACCTTGGGCAGCAGCGAGTAGGTGCGCCCGTCGGTGGTGACATAGCCCAGCTTCATCAGGGTGTGCAGGCAGCGGCGCACGGCAGCACGGGGAATCTCGGTGCGGTGGCTGATCTGGGCGATGGTCAGGTGACGCTTGCGCTCCTGGAACGCATGGATCACCGCCAGGCCGCGGGCCAGCGAGGTCATGAAGTTGGGGTCACCGGTGAAGGCTTCGATCCGCTTGGCCGGCGAGGCGATGATCGGCGGGGCCAGGGGAGGCAGCGGGGCGCGCAGTTCTTCAGTCATTCTTGTTGTCCTTGGTGGATCGCGGTCAGGGCAAGTCCGGCCGATTATCGAACCAAAGTTCGATAATCGCAATTGACCCGAATGCCTTCGGCTCTTACTTTTGCCACCGCCAACCGGCGCCCCGGTTTGATCAGGTACCTCGGCGCCCGGCAACGGCTCCGCTCAAGAGGCGCAGCCGCAATCCCCCCCACCGCGGCAAACGTCACCACCCCGGCGTGCCATGTGGGGGCGAATTCATTCGCCAAGGACAGCACAGCTATCCCTTCAATTCCGAAGGGCAGACCTGTGTTCTGCCCAGCGATTGAAATCGCCCCCACAATTCCTCGGCCCCATTCCCTACAGCAGCTTGCACGCCTCGTCGAAATCCAGGCGCGGCGCACGGGCGTGCAGTTTCGATGGATCGCCATAACCCAGGTTGCAGAGGAAACTCGATTTCACCTGGCTATCCGGGAAGTGCTCCAGCTGGAAGGCGTTGGCGTGGCCATCCGCCGGAAAGAACTCATGGTCCACCATGGCATTGTCGAATCCCGACATGGGCCCGCAGTCCAGCCCGAGGGCCCGGGCCGCGATGATGAAATAGGCCCCTTGCAGCGAGCTGTTGCGCCGCGCGGTAAGCCCCGCCAGCTCCGGTGTATCGGCGAACCAGGCACGTGCATCGGTGTGCGGGAAGAGCTTGGGCAGTTGCTCGTAGAACTTCAGGTCATAGGCAATGATGGCGGTAACCGGCGCCGCCATGGTCTTGTCCACATTGCCCGGCGCCAGGGCCGGCAGCAGGCGGCGTTTGGCCTCGGGCGTACGCAGGAAGAGGATGCGCGCCGGGCAGCAGTTTGCGCTGGTGGGACCCCATTTCATCAGGTCGTAGAGCTGACGCAGGATGTCGTCGCTCACGGGTTTGTCCTGCCAGGCACTGTAGGTCCGTGCCTGGCGAAACAGCAGGTCCAGGCCTTCCTCGCTCAGTTGCTTGCTCATCGCCGCCTCCTCTGATCAGGGTGACCGCACGCGTGTGCGGAAGACCTAGTGAGGATAGTCAGTGCCGAGCACCACTTGTGGGGGCGAATTCATTGGCTATGTCTGCGTTAGCTGTTGCGACGTTGAGAGAAGCGCTCTAGCGCAGGCCTTTTAGGCTTCCGCGCCAGCCTGACAAAACCCTCATCCGAACGCGGCCCGCCCCAGCCCCTCTCCCAGAGGTAGAGGGGTGACTCGCGCCGGCGAGGTACAAACCATCCTGAAGCCCACATGGGCCTGAAACCGGGCTGACGAGGTGGGGCGGCGACTGCGCCCCTTCAGGAGGCCGAGCGGAATCGTTGTGCAGGGGGACGAGCGGCATGGATGCCGCGAGAGGCGTGTGGGGCCATGGATGGCCCCTCTCGCCGGCCCCCCGGACGCTGCTTGCAGCGAACGCACTTCAGTGCGGCCCGAAGGGCGAGCGAAGCGAGTAACAACGATGGAGGGAGGGCAGTCCGGCGAAGCCGGACCCGGATGCAGGGGCAAGCCCTTTGGTTCCTTTCTGGCGTTTGAGAAAGGGACTCGCCTGGGAAGGCGAAACCAGAAACATCCGTAGAACTCGGCAATCAGCTTGGCTCCGGACGGTCTAGCAACACTTAACGCAGACATAGCCAATTCATTCGCCAAGGGTGGCGAAGCCGCCCCCAGGAGATCCCAAGGGCAGACCTGCGGCCTGCTTGGCGATTGAAAAGTCTCTGTCTGTATAACGTGTTGCAAGCAGCTGCATTGCCCGTAGGAGCTGGCTTGCCAGCGAATGACCCCGTTTCGCTGGCAAGCCAGCTCCTACAAGGCTCTTCGCCCGATGAACACAGACATAGCGATTGAAATCGCCCCTACGGTAAGGCGGCACGCTGTAATCGTTGCCTCAAGTCAACACACCGATGAAGCCGCTGATGGTGACGAAAGCCAGCACGGTGCATACCACCAGCGCGGCGGCGCAGCGACCTTCGAGGCCAAAGCGCTGGCCGAGGATCGGGTAGATGCTCATCATCGGCGAACACGCGAAGAGCACACCCGCGACCCGCAACACCGGGTCGACCGGGGGTAGCAACTGGAAGCTGAGCATGACCGCCAGCGGGTGAAGCAGCAGCTTGCCGATACTGAGTTGGGCCACGTCCTTCACCAGGCCGCCGGCTCTGAGGCCGTTCAGGCTGGCACCGATCACGAAGAGTGCCACCGGCGCCGAGGCCATCGCCAGCATCTCTATCACCTTGGCCGGCACACTCGGCAAACGCACGCCAAATAGGGCCAGCGCGAGGCCGATGCTGATGGAGATGATCACCGGGTTACACAGCAGGCGCATGAAGGTATCCAGCAGGGCTGCGCGCAGTCCGCCACCGTTCTGCCGTCCCAACTCGGCGATAGCCAGTGCCAGGGGAATCATCAGCAGGTTTTCCACCAGCATGCCCAGCGCCAGGGCGACAGCAGCCGGTGAGCCGAGCACCATGGCGACGATGGGGTAGCCGATGAATCCGCTGTTGGACACCGACATGCCCAGGCCACTCAGGGCACTGCCGCTCAGGCTGTCCTTGCGTACCAGACGCGCGAACAGGAATCCGCCCCAGAACACCGCCTGGGAACCGATGCCGTAGGCCAGCAGGTAGGTGGCGTCGAACACGTCCTCCAGGGGCTTTTCCAGCAGCGCGCGGATCACCAGGGCCGGCAATGCGAAGCTGATGACGAACTTGCCCATGCCCAACACCTGCTCCGCGCTGACCAGCCGGCCACGAGCCGACAGGTAGCCAATGCCGATAAGGATGAAAATGGGAGCGGTGATACCAAGAATCTGGAGCATTCAGGGCTCTTCAGTAGTCAGTGATCCTCGCGCGGCCGGACCGGTTTGAGCTGTTGCAACCGGCTGCGCGTGCGGGAGAAGTCCATATGGGGTTTGCCCCGACAGAGGTCGTCCAGGCTGGACTCGCTGACCAGTAGCAGGCGCGTACCGGCGTCGTAGGCGATATCGATCAGGTTGACGAAGCGCTGCTGCACGTCGATGGCTTCTTCACCCAGGCAAGGCGCGGTGCTGATGGCGAGATGGCGGAAGCGTCGGCTCAACCAGAGAAAGTCGGCACTGGAATGGGGCCGGCGGCACAGTTCGTCGAAATCCAGCCAGGCGCACTCCCCCTCTACCGCCCGCAGGCGCAAGGGGTGGTGGTTGACGGAAATGACTGCATCACGCTCGGCGGCTGAGGTCAGCCCCAACTGGCGTTCAATCCAGCCCTCTTCAAAGGCCGACGAAGGCCAGCCATAGGAACCCCAGGACTCGAACTCCCCGCGTCGCAGGCGGTAATCCTCCCCGCCATCGAGGTTGAGCACGTCGAAGCGCTTTTCGATCAGCGCGATCGCCGGCTTGAATCGTTCGCGATACAGCGGGTTCGGACAAAGGCCATCCGGGTCATAGTTGGACGTGCAGACCATGCCGACGCCCTCATCTACCAGCACCTTGAGCAGGCGCCCGAGCAGCACGGCGTCGCCGATGTCATGGACGTGGAATTCATCGAAACAGAGCAGTCGAGTCTCCGCCGCCAGCGCCCTGGCAGCGAGGACCAGCGGATCGGGCTGCCCGGCGAAGTTGCGCATGCGTTCCTGCAATTCCTGGAGGAAGGCATGGAAGTGCACGCGGCGCTTGGCGGACAGCGGCGCGGCGCTGAAAAAGGCATCCATCACGAAGCTCTTGCCGCGCCCTACTCCGCCCCAGAGGTAGAGCCCGGCGGAAGGGCGCCTCAGCCAGGACTTTTTGCCAGCCAGAAACGACTCCAGCCATTGGCCGAGGTGGCCAATGGCTGTGCGTTGCGCTGCGTCGGCCCGGTAGCCCCGGGCCTCCAGCAGTGCTTCGAAGTGCCGTTCGATGCGCCGGCCGACGGCTTCGGCCTGCCCATCGAATACGGGCTCCCTAGAAGTCAAAGAACACCGTTTCCCCTTCTCCCTGGATGCGGATGTCAAAGCGATAGGCCAGCTTGCCATCCACCTCGCAGCGGCGCGCCACCAGCGTTTCGCGGCGTTGCGGCTGCTCGATCAGGTTGAGCACCGGATCGGCGGCGTTGGCGGCGGACTCGTCATCGAAATAGAGACGGGTCTGCAGGTGGATGTTGATGCCGCGGGCAAACAGCGACACGTTGATGTGCGGTGCCATGGGCACGCCGGCAGCGTTCTTCACCACGCCCGGCTTGACCGTGTGCAAGGTCCACTCGCCGGCGTCGAAGGTGGTGGCAGTGCGGCCGAAGCAGTTGAACGGCTTCTCCAGGTCGAAGGCGCTGTCGTAGACGCCTTCATGGTTGGCCTGCCAGAACTCCAGGAAGGAGTCCCGCACCAGGTGGCCGTTGCCGTCGTAGACGTTGCCCAGCAACAGGATGTGCTGGCCGGGGGCATCTGCCTTGGCCATCTGGCTCCAGATTTCCTGGTCGCGGGTCGGGTTGCCGGCCGCTTCCAGGGCCAGGCCGATGTGTACGTAGGGGCCGGCGGTCTGCGAGGGGGTTTCCGGCAGCAGTTCGATAGGCATGCGGGCGTCTCCTCAGCGGTTCTCGAAGTGGGTTTTGCGCTGGCCGCGCAGGACGATGTCGAAGCGATAGGCCAGGCAATCCATGGGAATGGCGTTGCTCATGTCGAGCCTGGCGATCAGCGTCTGCACCGCATCGGGGTTGGCGATGCTCTTGACGATGGGGCACATCGGGATCATCGGGTCGCCTTCGAAATACAGCTGGGTGATCAGGCGGGTGGAGATGGACGGCCCGCTGACGGAGAAGTGGATGTGTGCCGGGCGCCAGTCGTTGGGGCCGTTACGCCAGGGGTACGGACCCGGTTTGATGGTGCGGAAGTAGTAATAACCGTCGCTGTCGGTCAGGGCACGGCCGACGCCGCCGAAGTTCGGGTCCAGGGGAGCCAGGTAGCGGTCGTTCTTGTGGCGGTAGCGGCCGCCGGCGTTGGCTTGCCACATTTCCACCAGGGTATGCGGTACCGGCTTGCCATATTGGTCGACAACCCGGCCGGAAACGATGATGCGCTCACCGATGGGCAGCCCGCCGTTGTTGAAGTTGAGCAGCAGGTCGTTGTCGTGCTGGCCCATCTTCAGGTGGGAGAAGTCCGGGCCGCTGGTCTCGGAAACGGACTGCGGGATACTCACCAGCGCCTGGCGCGGGGAGCGGGCAACGGACGTCTTGTAATCGGGCGTGAAGGCTTTCGGGTGCCAGTTTCGGTCACGAATGACGAAACGGCTGTTTTCCGCATCGGACATCACGGTTTCCTCTTTTTTGGATTTGTCGGGCGGCCCATGCAGGTTGTGCGAAAACTACTGCGCTCGGTGATGCTGCAGGCCGTGGAGCGCAGTTTCATCCAGTAGAGGCCAGCGGAAAATTGAAATCCTGCCCTTCATCCATAACCAAATGGTTATGCTAGGCGCCCTTCACGATAGTCCCGAGCCGCCTCACGCAAGGTTTCCACCGCCCACTGCGCGGCCAGCGAGAGGGGCAAGGACGCATTGCTGCAGATCCCCACCGAGCCGCCGGGTTCCTTGAACCCCAGGTCCAATTCCACCAGTTCGCCGCTTGCCAGATCCAGGCGCACGGCGTCCAACGGGGCGATCCACACCGCATCGCCGCTCTGCACGTAACGCCGGCTCAGGGCCAGAGACAGGGTTTCCAGACGCTGGCGCGGCGGACTGATGCCGCTCTGCACGAAGAAGCCATCGGCGTGCTTGCGGATGGTGGTGCCAGCGAGCGGCAGCACCAGGGGGAAGCCGTCCAGCGAGCGGCGGTCAGCACCTTCTTCCAGCAATGGGTGACCGGCCCTGACCACCAGGGTCATGGATTCGCTGTACAGGTGTTCGAAGGTCAGGCCGTGGATCTCGGGGCTGTCGGTCATGCGACCGACCACCAGATCCAGTTCGCCCACACGTAACTGCGACAGCAGATAGGCGCCCGGCCCCGTGAGCACGCTGACCACCAGAGAGGGATGACTCTGGTGCAAACGCTTCACCACCTCGGGAACCAATAGCCCTTCGACGGTGGACAGGACGCCAAGGCGAACTGTGCCGGCGGCGTACTCGCCTTCGCGCAGGCTGTTCACCCCGTCACGCAGGGCCTGCACGCAGGGCCCGGCGTAACGCATGAAAGCCAGCCCCGCCTCGGTCAGGCTGGCGCCGCTTTTGCTGCGGTCGAACAGGCTGGCCTCAAGGACTTCTTCAAGCTCCTTGAGGGTCTTGGAGATGGCCGGCTGGCTCACCGCAAGCTGGTCCGCCGCACGGGCCAGACTGCCCTGGCGGGCCACTTCGAGGAAGCACAGCAGATGGCGGAACTTGATGCGGGTATCGATGTTCAACGGTGGGGTCCCGGTCCTTTGACGTCTTGCTGCGAAGGCTAGCGCAAGGACGGGCTGCTGGGCCATGGCCGATGCGCATAGCGCACGGGGATCTCAGACCGCGCACACCTTCCCGGCCAGTTCCACACGGCCGAAACGTGCGCCCGCTTCCAGCGGAGTGATAGCCAGCAGGCGATCCATGCGCACGGAACAGGGACCATCCTCCACCTCCAGCACGAAGAACTCTTCCTTCTCCGCGCTGGTGTGGGTAGTCAGCGCCCTGGCCTCGAATCCGCCGCCATCCACCAGTTCCACCCGCAGGAGGTAGCGATAGAGGCAGGCGATTTCCAGCAGGTCGTGCAGGTCGCAATCCAGAGGCTGGTACATGGTTGACCTCCTCAGCAGCCTTGCAGCGGGATGATGGAATAGCCCTGCCGGCCGATGACCTCGGCCACCTGCGGATTGGCGATCTCGCTGTGGCAGAACAGGCATTCGCTGGCGGCGATGTCGGCGTCGTGCACGCCCTGGCCGGCCAGCCATTCACTGGCGTACTGGCTGGCCTGGAGCTTGTCGCCGCCGCTGGTGAGCACGTCGAAGTGCAGGTAGCGGCCATCGCGGGTACGAACATGGGTATCGAAGACTTTCACCTGCATGTCGACGCCCTCCTCACTTCAGGTCGGCGATGGCGGCGCCGAAGTTGATGTGCAGCACCTGGCCGTCCACGACCAGGGCGGGTACCGACTGCACACCGGCGGCTTCTGCCTCGGCGACACGTGCGGGGACCTCGCCCAGGTGCACCACTTCCACCTTCACCTCAGGGGCAAGCAGATTGAGCAGGGTCTGTTCAGCGGATACGCAAACCGGGCAGCCGGCGTGGTAGTAGCGAGCGGTAGTCATTTTCGGTCTCCTTGTTAATTTGGTATCGAATCGATACGTTATCCAGATTACCTGCGAACACCCCTTTGTCAATATAGTTTTTACTCGATACTATTTATCGACGGAGGTGAACATGACGACCCTATTCGATCTGTTCGAACGACTGACCAGCCTGATGCGTATCTGGCACCGCGAGCACCCGCTGCTGGCGGACCTGCAGCCCGTGCAACTCAGTGCGCTGGAATACCTGGCGCGTTGCAACCACTACTCGGACACGCCGCTGGCCGTCACCGACTACCTGGGGCTGACCAAGGGCACGGTGTCGCAATCCTTGAAAGCGCTGGAAGCCAAGGGGCTGATCGAGAAACGCCAGGACTTGCAGGACAAGCGCAGCGTGCACCTGGACCTGACGCCTGCGGCGCGGGAGCTGCTGGCAACGGTGACGCCGCCTGCATTTCTGGCCCAGGCCCTGGCTGAGATGGGGCCGAACGCTGCGGCGTTGGAGGCGTTGCTGGGAGAACTGTTGCGAACCGTCCAGCGTCAGGTGGACGTACCGGGCTTCGGTCTGTGCAAGACCTGCCGCTTCCACCAGCAGCGGGATGGGGAACCCTTCTGCGGGCTGACCCGGGAACCCCTGAGCCGCTCGTCCATCGAACTGATTTGCCGCGAGCACCAGCCTTGTGAGGATGCGGCCTGATCAGGCCTTCCGGCTGCCGAGATAGTCCTGCGCCTTGAGGCCGACGAAACGGCGACCGGGGTTATCTCCGGCGGCCCATTCCTGCGGACTGAAAAGCTCGAACAGGCCCACCTTCACCAGCGTCGGTACGGCCAGCTCCAACTCCCGCTCGACCTCGCCCCGCTCACCCTGGTTGTACCGCGCCACGTTCTGCAACATGGCAGCCACGGTACCAGTCTGCACCCGGCTACCGTCCTTTAAGGTCACCGCGGGCAGATGCTCGCCGTCCGCGAGGATGCGGCTGTTGACGCCGACCAGGTCGGGGTCATGGCTGTAATCGGTCATGGCGTTGCTCCTTGCAAGTCGTCCGCGCAGGCATTGCGCCCCTCAGAGATGGGGGCGCAATGGCGTCAGACAAGGGGCCTCCCTGCCCCAGGCGTTTCAGGCGACCTTCGGGAAGAGCTCGCGCCCCTGGTCCAGGTACTGATCCACCAGCCACTTGCCATGGGCGATGGAAGCCTGCTGTGCCTTGTCCAGGTCCGCGAGGAAGGAATACTTCACCGGCAAGGCGATGCGCCGGGTGCTCTGCCCGTCAGGCGCGATGATGTGACAACCGGCAGCCCAGGGCGTGGGAATGCCCGGGTGCTGGAAAACGTCGGCGACGATGGTGTGGTTGCGATGAACGCATTGCAGGGTACTCATGGGGTCTACCTCCGTTGAAGGCCCGGGGCCACGGGGTCGGCAGGCCTCGCGGGCGTGGCGGGAAAGCTCAACTTGAGGTTGGCACGTGCCATGCCTTGCTCACTTCCGGATATAGCACAGCGACCTGACCGGGACGTTTCACCTGACCAAGGGTCACGCGATTGGCCTCCCGGATTCGCGCGAATTGGCTATTTGGGGGCGAATGAATTGGCTCTGCGTTAGCAGTTGCGAGAGATTTACCAGCGCGCCGAGAGCCTTGTAGGAGCTGGCTTGCCAGCGAAACGGGGCCATTCGCTGGCAAGCCAGCTCCTACGGGCAATGCAGCTGCTTGCAACACGCAATGCAGACATAGCCAATGATTTCGCCCCTACACGAGCAGCACCCTGGGTTCCTTTCTCAGAAATGAAAAAGGGGCTGAACAAGTCAGCCCCTTTCTTCATCCGTCCCGGTCGATCAGCCGCGATCGCGCCAGATGGTCTGCACATTGAGGAATTCGCGCAGGCCGAAGTGGGACAATTCGCGACCGTAGCCGCTCTTCTTCACGCCACCAATCGGCACACGCGGGTCGGAGGCGGTGAAGCCGTTGATGAACACGGCACCGCTGACGATGCGACGAGCCAGCTTCTGCGCCTTGGCAGCATCTGTCGTCCAGAGCGCGCCACCCAGGCCGAACTCACTGTCGTTGGCCAGTTCAACTGCATGCTCGGCGTCACGCGCAACGATCAGCGACGCCACCGGGCCGAAGATTTCCTTGCGAAAGGCGGTCATGTCCGGTGTCACATCCGCCAGGACGGTGGGCGCGTAGTAGTTGCCCGTACCTTCCAGTTTGTGGCCGCCCAGCAACAGGGTCGCGCCTTCGGCCAGCGTGGCCTGCACCTGGCCGTCCAGCTCGTCGCGCAGGTCGAAGCGCGCCATGGGGCCGACAAAGGTGGAGTCGGCCTGCGGATCGCCGATCTGCAGTGCCTCGACGGCTGCCACGAAACGCTCGGTAAAGGCTTCGGCGATGGGCGCTTCGAGGATGATGCGCTTGGCCGCGATGCAGACCTGGCCGGCATTGTTGAAGCGGCTGGTGACAGCGGCTTTTACCGCCTGGTCCAGGTCAGCGTCGGCCAGGACGATGAAGGGATCGGAACCGCCCAGCTCCAGTACGCACTTCTTCAGTGCCGCGCCAGCCTGGGAGGCGATGGCGGCACCCGCGCCGACACTGCCGGTCACCGCGACCATGGCGATACGCGGATCGGCAATGGCGACCGATACCAGCGGCGGCTCGACGTTGATCACTTCGAACACGCCTTCCGGCAGGCCGGCTTCGGCCCAGGCAGCCCCGAGCAAGCGGGCACAGCCCATGACGTTGGGTGCATGCTTGAGCACATAGCCGTTGCCGCCGAAGATGATCGGCACCGCGCCGCGCATCACCTGCCACATCGGGAAGTTCCAGGGCATCACCGCCAGCACCGGGCCCAGGGGCATGTAGGCAACCACGGCCTTGTCGTCCTCCACCAGGGTCGGCTCGTCGGCGACCATGGCCGGGCCGTGCTCGGCGTACCACTCGCAGAGCTTGGCGCACTTCTCGATCTCGCCACGGGACTGGCTGATCGGCATGCCCATTTCAGTGGTGGTCATCCGTGCCATGGACTCGGCGTTGTCGCGCAGGGCCTTGGCCATACGCAGCAGGACCGCGCCGCGCGCTTCGACGCTGTACTGGCTCCAGACCGCAAAGCCACGCTCGGCGGACGCCAGGCTGGCCTCCAGGGCGGCGGCATCCTGGTAGGGATAGCGGGCAATTTCTTCGCCAGTGGCGGGGTTACGGGAGATGGCGGCAGGCGTAGTCATGCTGTCCTCGTTGTACGTGAGAGCCGGTCAGGGCTCGCGATCAGTCTTGCGGCGAAAGTAAGGCAGCGACCGATTCACGTAAAACGAATAATCGAGAAGAAATTGTTCACTAAAACAGAACGGCGCCGGGACGCCTCTAGCTTGCTGCACGAGGGCAATCACTGAGCAGGCCGAAGGTCTGCCTGCAAGCCTCCAAGCGGGAAGCTGCACCGCCCTTTGCGAATGAACTGGCTATTTCTGCATTGCGTGTTGCAGGCAGCTGCATTACCCGTAGGAGCTGGCTTGCCAGCGAATGGCCCCGTTTCGCTGGCAAGCCAGCGCCTACAAGGCTCTTGGCCCAATGGTAAATCTCTCGCAACAGCTAACGCAGACATAGCGAATGAATTCGCCGCCACAGTTCACGCCGGATGCAACCGGCCTCTTCCCCCGTGCCCGCGCGTCAACGGCCAGCTGCGGTGCTGTTCGTTAGGCGTTTCGGTGGTGACCACATACACCCGCTGCTCGTGGCCATGACGCAGCAGTACGCATTGCAGCGACTTGCCGTCCTCCACCTCGAACCAGCATGGCTCGCCTTCGTGGGTTATTTCCATGAAACGCGCCACCCGCGCCAGCACCGTGGCCGGACTGAATCGATCCCAGCCTTCGGGCAGCGAACCATCCCCCAACAGACAACCCGTGACCGGCAGCTCGCCGTGCTCCTGACTGCGACGTCCCCAGGGAATCCACACCACGCCACGCAGTGGGTCGTGAATCGGCAACGCAGCATCGGCGTCGGGATAATTGATGAGTTGCCGGCTCCCTTCGGCGGTGTAAAGCCCACTGACCTCAACTGTATGACACATGACTGCCTCCCCTAGCCGAAGCAATTGTCATTGTTGCCAGAGTGATGATTCAGGGCTGTGTGTTGGCGTATCGGTTGTTTTTTCTGGCCCTGCCGCCTCAGTTTTGCGACCTGGGAACAGGAGTCAAGGCGCCGCAATGGCGCCTTTGACAGGAGGGCCAGAGACGCGACGAAGCGCACCGAGGGCCCGATCCATGAGCGGTTCCCGGCCGACCGTCAGCCTTTTGACTCCCTGCAATCTCAGAGTGATATCATTCGCAAGCTGACGATAGTTTGACGAGCAGCCCAACACTCCATGACGGCATGGAGTTACACCTGTGTCGCCCGTGCCCTGCATAACAAGAATCACTTGGGGGAGGAGGCGTCCCATGAACAGGCCCTACCCCATCCATCCTGCGTCCGGTGGTTCCCGCAGGACGTTTCTCAAGCTCGCCACGGCAGCTGCAGCTGCCCCCTTGATAGGGCGCCCACTGGCCAGCCTGGGCAAGGACGACGATGACGAGGATAACCTTCCGGT
>NZ_SCOK01000119.1:0-1424 GCF_005502555.1 Pseudomonas sp. D(2018) | reverse complement strand
GTAATGCTGTTCACTTAAGCGGAGCAGCATTGCGGTCCACCGGGTAGCGGGTCTTGCAGATCTTCACCGTCCTCGGCCTTGAGGGCCTTGGGCGGTGATCCAGAAACAGCCCGCTGATTCCGGCCCGCAACTCTGACAGGCGCCTCCCTGTTGCCGAAATCGGGTTAGCCGCCGCCATCACAATCAGCTGTACGGCGATGTAGTGGGCCACCGGTTTGAAGCGTATGTCCGATGGTGTTCGGCCAAAGGCCACTGCAGCCTGGCTCGCCTCGCGGCGAATGATGTTGTAGGCCAGCAACAATCCCCAGACCTCCTGGTAGATCAGGTCCTTTACCTTGCTGCGCAGGGTCATCGCGTTCTGCTGCAGGGAGCTTTTGATATCCCGGAAGCCCAGTTCGATCTCCCAGCGTTCCTGATACAACTTGGCGACAGCCTTGGCGCTGTAGATATCCGCCGGCAGCGAGGTCAGAACAGTTTTCACCTTGCCCTGTACTTCGTAGCTGACCTCGCGCACGTCCCAGTGGGTTGGCAGGGCCGGGTTGCGCTTTCGTGCCTGGGCCGACACCTTCATGCGCAGCAAGCGGTCGCCCTTGCCGTAACGGCTCACCTCTTCGCTGACCAGCGCCTTGCGCGCCGGGATCAACCAGTGTCGGTTGTTGCCCCCTGAGGCCAGGCCCAGCAGCAAGTCGGCACTCCAGAAACCCTTGTCGAACAGCGTCACCGAATGGTCGGGAATCTGCTGCATAAACGCATCGGCCAGGCGCATTTCACTGCGCCGGTAGGGGCTCAGCTGGGCATCCAGAATCAGGTGCGAGCGCACATTCATCAACGCCACCAGTCGTAGCATGGGGAACGGCGTCTGGCGCTCGGTGGCGGTATTGCCGGAGCCGAAATGCTCCCGTAGCTCGGAGGTGTCCGGGGTGCGCAGGAGCGCACCATCCACGGCCAATACCTGCAGGCCCTGCCAGGTATCGCCGTCATAGCGTTCGTTTCCCCACTGACTGCCGGTTTTGCGGAACAGCCACTCAACCGGATCGGCCCCCAGCCGTTTGCGAGCCTCAGTGACGCCGCTTCTGGCCAGCAGGTCGCTAGAGGCCAGCCCTTGGGCACAGATGTTCAGGCGTCGCGCCACCTCATGGACAGGCTCGTCGCGAAACAACGCCATGCCGAGTACCAGCCAGAGCACCTGATCGCTGGGCAGGCGCCGCCGCCGTATGGTGGCCTGTGCAGAAAGGTCCAGTGCGGAGGCCACCCACTCAATCGGGATGTTTTGGGTGAAGGTGCTCAGATCGGAGAAATTGAACAACTCGCCCAGGTCGAGTAACTGCTGCTGGAAAGACATAAAAAATCCGATGCCAGAGATCTGGCATCGGATTCTCGGGGAGCCTCGGCAACAGCTCAAATGCTTATGTGAACAGCATTAC
>NZ_SCOK01000118.1:0-1821 GCF_005502555.1 Pseudomonas sp. D(2018) | reverse complement strand
TCCAGTCAGTGTTACCTAACCTTCAACCTGCCCATGGATAGATCGCCCGGTTTCGGGTCTATACCCAGCGACTAAACGCCCTATTAAGACTCGCTTTCGCTACGCCTCCCCTATTCGGTTAAGCTCGCCACTGAATATAAGTCGCTGACCCATTATACAAAAGGTACGCAGTCACCTAACAAAGTAGGCTCCCACTGCTTGTACGCATACGGTTTCAGGTTCTATTTCACTCCCCTCTCCGGGGTTCTTTTCGCCTTTCCCTCACGGTACTGGTTCACTATCGGTCAGTCAGTAGTATTTAGCCTTGGAGGATGGTCCCCCCATATTCAGACAAAGTTTCACGTGCTCCGTCCTACTCGATTTCACTTCCTGGACCCTTTCGCGTACGGGGCTATCACCCACTATGGCCGCACTTTCCAGAGCGTTCCGCTAAAATCCAAGAAGCTTAAGGGCTAATCCCCGTTCGCTCGCCACTACTAAGGGAATCTCGGTTGATTTCTGTTCCTCAGGGTACTTAGATGTTTCAGTTCCCCTGGTTCGCCTCTTGCACCTATGGATTCAGTACAAGATACCTAGGTTATCCTAGGTGGGTTCCCCCATTCAGAGATCTCCGGATCAAAGTCTGTTTGCCGACTCCCCGAAGCTTATCGCAGGCTACCACGTCTTTCATCGCCTCTGACTGCCAAGGCATCCACCGTATGCGCTTCTTCACTTGACCATATAACCCCAAGCAATCTGCCTGCGATCATAGGGGTGAAGACGACATTCGCCGAAAATTCGCGCTTGAACTCGCAAATTTTACCTTGAATTATTGAGTGCAGTGAAACACTCAACAAGTCACTTCTATCACATACCCGAATTTTTAAAGAACGATTCTGAAACAAAGTCCAGAATTCAATACCCCAACCCGGGATACTCAATTCTGAGCTCTTGGTCTGCCTAACTGAGAGTGGTGGAGCCAAGGAGGATCGAACTCCTGACCTCCTGCGTGCAAAGCAGGCGCTCTCCCAGCTGAGCTATGGCCCCAATGTCAACCGGTCATACGACCCCGCGACAATTGGTGGGTCTGGGCAGATTCGAACTGCCGACCTCACCCTTATCAGGGGTGCGCTCTAACCAACTGAGCTACAGACCCAATCGCCTTCGCAATTGAATCAAGCAATTCGTGTGGGAACTTATGAAGAAGCTGATGTCTTCGATTAAGGAGGTGATCCAGCCGCAGGTTCCCCTACGGCTACCTTGTTACGACTTCACCCCAGTCATGAATCACTCCGTGGTAACCGTCCCCCTTGCGGTTAGACTAGCTACTTCTGGAGCAACCCACTCCCATGGTGTGACGGGCGGTGTGTACAAGGCCCGGGAACGTATTCACCGTGACATTCTGATTCACGATTACTAGCGATTCCGACTTCACGCAGTCGAGTTGCAGACTGCGATCCGGACTACGATCGGTTTTATGGGATTAGCTCCACCTCGCGGCTTGGCAACCCTTTGTACCGACCATTGTAGCACGTGTGTAGCCCTGGCCGTAAGGGCCATGATGACTTGACGTCATCCCCACCTTCCTCCGGTTTGTCACCGGCAGTCTCCTTAGAGTGCCCACCATAACGTGCTGGTAACTAAGGACAAGGGTTGCGCTCGTTACGGGACTTAACCCAACATCTCACGACACGAGCTGACGACAGCCATGCAGCACCTGTGTCTGAGCTCCCGAAGGCACCAATCCATCTCTGGAAAGTTCTCAGCATGTCAAGGCCAGGTAAGGTTCTTCGCGTTGCTTCGAATTAAACCACATGCTCCACCGCTTGTGCGGGCCCCCGT
>NZ_SCOK01000117.1:0-1867 GCF_005502555.1 Pseudomonas sp. D(2018) | reverse complement strand
TTCTCGGCGGAGCCGGAGAGGGTGGGCCGCTGGTCGTCGGTGACATCGCCGGAGGCCAGTTCGCCGGTCTTGACGCCGACGTCGTCGAGGACGCTGCCGATAACCGGTGCATCAGGTGCCTGGGTATCGACGTTCACGACCCACGGATCGGAGGGCTCGGACGAATTACCGGCTTCGTCTTCGATGACCACGGTGATCGCGTGCTCGCCTTCGCTCAGCGGCGGAGTCGTGTAGCTCCAGGTGCCATCCGGCTTGACTGGGGCGCTGCCGATCAGGTTGCCATTATCGTAGATATGGATGGTGTCGCCCGGCTCTCCGGTGCCATTGAGGGTCGGGGTGGTGTCGTCGGTGAATCCGCCATTCTCGATCGGGCCCTGGATGGTACCCACGTCATCGACCACTTCCTGGATGCCGTGGCCGTCAGGGCCGGGGGCGGTGAGGTCGATGCGGAAGTCGAACTCCGGGCTGCGCGCGCTTTCACCGGCCGCTTCGGTGATGACCGATGCGCTGAACGCGTGGTCTCCTTCGTCCAGTTGCGGCGAGGTGAAGCTCCAGTCGCCGGAAGCGTTGCTTTCGGTACGTCCGATTTCGGCACCGTTGTCGTAGATCACCACGGTCGCATTGGGGGTCGCACGGCCGCTCAGCAGCGGGGTGTCGTCATCGGTGACGCCGCCTTTGGCGATCGGGCCCTGTTTGGTGCCGTGATCGTCGAGGATCGCATCGATGGACACTTCGACCGAGCGGGTGTCGACGGTGAAGTCGATCGGCTCGCTACGGTCACCGACGTTGCCCGCGCGGTCGATGAGTTCGACGCTCAGGCTGTGCTCGCCATCGGCCAGCGCAGGGTTCGGGGTGAAGCTCCAGTTACCGTCCTTGTCGGTCTTCACACGGCCGATTTCCGCACCGTTGTCGTAGATGACGACAGTGGCGTCGGGTTCGTCGGACTTGCCCTGGAAGGTCGGCTGGGCGTCGTCGGTGGTGTCGCCGTGGACGATCGGACCCTGGATGGCGCCGACGTCATCCAGCAGTTCGCCGGACTCGACGGGGTTAGGCCGTACGGTGTCGATGACCAGGGGATAGGCGCCGGTTTCCGAGCCCGGGATCAGATTGCCTGCCAGGTCGGTTGCGGTAACGGTCAGTTTGTTCAGGCCCTGGGGCAGATCCTGGCCAGGCGTGAAGGACCATTGGCCCTGGTCGTCGGCTGTGGTGGTGCCCAGCAGCGTACCGTTGCTGTAGACGGAAATGACGACACCCGGCGCGGCGGAGCCGTGCAGCGTGGGGCGTGCATCATCGGTCGCATCGTTCTTCTGCAGCGGACCCTGGATGGTGCCTACGTCGTCGATGACCGAGGTGATGGCCGGCGGCACAGGCGCATTCGGTGCAATGAGCACGAAGTCGAATGCCGGGGACTGCGCGGAGACGTTGCCGGCAGCGTCGGTGGCTTGGGCGGTGATTGCGTGGCTGCCACTGGCGAGCGGCTTCTCGGGCGTGTAGCTCCATGCGCGTTGCCCGTTGGCCTGGGTCTGGCCGATCTTCACGCCGTTGTCGAAGATCTCGACGATAGCGCCCGCTTCGGCGGTACCGCTGATGGTCGGCTTGCTGTCATCGGTCATGTCGCCGGATGCCAGTTCGCCGGTCCTGGTGCCCACATCATCGTAAACGCTGCCGATGATTGGCGCGTCAGGTGCTTGGGTATCGACGGTGACGACCCACTCATCGGACGGCTCGGACTGGTTGCCGGCCGGGTCCTGGATGATCACGCTGATGCCGTGGTCGCCATCGCCCAGTTCGGTTTCCGGGGTGAATGCCCAGGTACCGTCTTCGCCGACTTCGACTTCACCGATCTTGGTGCCGTTGTCGAGGATGA
>NZ_SCOK01000116.1:0-1908 GCF_005502555.1 Pseudomonas sp. D(2018) | reverse complement strand
GAGCTGATGGGATAAATCCCGCTCCTCGCTTTCGATTACCCAGAAACACCAACGCCCCGAACCAGTCGGGGCGTTGGCTTGGCCTGCACTCAGGGAGTTTTCACACGGCCTGAGATGCCGGGCTTTTTTATGACTTCCGATCAGCGAGCGCGGTAGGTGATGCGGCCCTTGCTCAGATCGTACGGCGTCAGCTCGACGCGAACCTTGTCCCCGGTGAGAATGCGGATGTAGTTTTTGCGCATCTTGCCGGAAATGTGCGCGGTGACGACGTGCCCATTTTCCAACTCCACACGGAACATGGTGTTGGGCAGGGTGTCGATGACAGTGCCTTCCATTTCGAAGCTGTCTTCTTTCGACATGCAGTAAAGCCCTCGGTATTCAGAGATGGGCCCGGTCGCAGTGCGCGGCGGGCAAAAACGGCGTGCATTGTGCCCGAAAACAGCACTGCTCGCCAAGGGCTTCAGCTAAGTGTTACCCAGCGCTGATTGACGAAGAGTTCGATCGGGCGGTACTGGGTCTTGTAGTTCATCTTTCTGCAGTTCTTGATCCAGTAGCCGAGATAGACGGCCTGCAGGCCAAGACGGGCGCTTTCGCCGACCTGCCAGAGGATGGCATAGCGGCCAAGACTGCGTCGCTCCTCATCGGGGTCGTAGAAGGTGTAGACCGCGGAAAGCCCGTTGGGTAAGACGTCAGTGACTGCCACGGCTTTCAGGTCGCCCTTTAGGCGGAATTCATAGAAGCGGGAAAAGGGCAGGTCGCGCACCAGGAACGTGGAGAACTGGTCTCGGCTGGGTGGGTACATGTCGCCGTCTGCGTGGCGCTGCTCGATGTAGCGGACGTAGAGCGCATAGTACTCCTCGGTGAAGGCCGGGCGTACGGGGGTTATGGTCAAGTCTGAGTTGCGCTTGAGGATACGCTTCTGCTGGCGGCTGGGAATGAACTGGTCGGCGGGGATGCGCGCTGGAACGCAGGCATTGCAGCGTTGGCAGTGAGGGCGATAGAGGTGATCGCCGCTGCGACGAAAGCCCATTTCCGACAGTTCGGCATAGACGTCCACGTCCATGGGCTGGCTGGGGTCGAGGAATAGCGTGGTGGCCTGTTCCTCGGGCAGGTAGCTGCATGGATGCGGTTGAGTGGCATAAAACTTGAGGCGAGCCAGCTCGGTCATGATCAACCCCCGGGAGAACCCTTCAGCAAGTGTATGTCAGCCTGCGAGGCTCGCCTAGGCGATCCAGTCGGCGTTGTTCGGCTGATCAAGGTACAGCTGCAGGTAGCGGGAAAACTTTTCCCGGCTGATCGTGTGAGCGCCGAAGCTTTGCAGGTGCTGGGTGGGCATCTGGCAGTCGATCAGCACGAATCCCCATTGGTGCAGGTGGTGCACAAGGGTGGCGAAGCCCACCTTGGACGCGTTGTCTGTCCGGCTGAACATGGATTCACCGAAGAACAGCTTGCCGATGGCCAGCCCATAAAGGCCGCCGACTAGTTCATCGTGTTGCCAGACTTCGACCGAGTGAGCCACGCCACGGCGGTGCAGTTCAAGATAAGCGGCCTGCATCGCCGGGGTGATCCAGGTCCCGTCAGCGTAGTCGCGCGGGCCGGCACAGCCTTCGATCACCGCAGCAAAGGCTTGGTCGAAGGTCACGCGAAAGCGTTCCTGCCGCAGTAGTTTGGCAAGGCTGCGGGAGACGTGAATTTCCTGGGGTGCCAGCACCGTGCGTGGGTCGGGCGACCACCAGAGAATCGGCTGGCCTTCCTGATACCAGGGGAAGCAGCCGTGGCGATACGCCTGAATCAGGCGTTCTGGGGAAAGGTCGCCGCCTGCTGCGAGCAGGCCGTTGGGTTCGCGCATGGCGCGCCCGAGTGGCGGGAATTCGAGGGAGTCTCGTTGTAACCAGGTCAGCATGGGGG
>NZ_SCOK01000115.1:0-2126 GCF_005502555.1 Pseudomonas sp. D(2018) | reverse complement strand
CAGTGGCGCCTTTCTCGGCGGAGCCGGAGAGGGTGGGCCGCTGGTCGTCGGTGACATCGCCGGAGGCCAGTTCGCCGGTCTTGACGCCGACGTCGTCGAGGACGCTGCCGATGGTCGGCGCGTTGGGTGCCTGGGTATCGACGTTCACGACCCACGGATCGGACGGCTCGGACGAGTTACCCGCGCCATTGAGGGTCACGAAGGTCAGGCTGTGTTCGCCGTCAGCAAGCGGATTCTCGGGCGTGAAAACCCAGTTGCCGGAATTATCGGCCTCTACGCGACCAATCTCTTCTCCGTTGCTGTAAATGATGACGGTGGCGTTCGCCTCAGCGGAGCCGCTGATGGTCGGGGTGCTGTCGTCAGTGAAATCGCCAGACTCGAGCGCGCCAGTAACGGTACCTGCGTCATCCAGGACCGACTCGACTACAGGGGCGGCGGGTACATTGACCAGGATGGTCAGATCCCAGGCTTCGGACGCTTGAGACTGGTTGCCGACGCGGTCGGTCGCGGTGGCGGTGAAGCTGTGTTCGCCTTCTGCCAGCGGCTGCTCCGGGGTGAAGGACCAGGTACCGTCTTCAGCGACCACTCGACCAATTTCGAAGCCGTTGTCGTAGATGACGACGGTGGCGCCCTGCTCGGCGGTACCGCTGAAGGTCGGGGTGTCGTCATCGGTTACCGCGCCATTGAGCAGCGGACCGGTGCTGGTGCCCGCGTCGTCCAGCACCTCGAGGATCTTCGGCTGTGACGGTGCCTGCGTATCGATGGTAATGGTGTGCTTGACGGAAGGCAGGCCGATGTTGCCGGCAAAGTCCATGGCCGCGACCTTGAGCGCGTAAGTGCCATCCGGGAGGAATATCGCGGTCCAGCTCCAGTTGCCATTATCGTCGGCATAGATGCTGGCAATAGGGGTGGTGTCGTTGTAGATGATCACCAGGGAGTTGGCTTCGGCCTTGCCCTTCAGGGTCGGTGTGTTGTCACGGGTATGACCGTCTTTGGCGATTGCAATCGGGCTACCGGAGGTGTCGTCGGTGACGCTGCTAAGCGAAGCGCGCGCCGGGGCCATGGTGTCGATGATCAGGACGACATTGCCCGAGGTCTTGCCGGTGGTTTGATCGCGCACGAAGAACAGTTGGCCGCCTTCCTCCAGCGGGACGACGGGAGTGTAGGACCAGTTGCCTTGCCCATCGACCGTGACGCTATCGACAACTTCACCGTTTAGCAGGATGTCCAGAGTGGTGTTGGGTTCACCCAGGCCGACCAGCTTGGGCCGTTTATCGTCAGTCACACTGCCACTGACCAGTTGGCCCCGTTTGTTGCCGGCCTGGTCGTAGAGCGCGGTGATGCTGGGGATGACCGCGAAGGTGGCGTTGGCTTCGGAAGCCGCAGCCAAGAACAGCACCGGTTCGGTTTCCTGTGCATTGGGCATGGGTTCTGCGGACGGGTTCAGCGATTCCGCCAACTGGTCGAGAGCCTGGAAGGCAGCGGCTTGCTGCATCACCTTGAGGACGGCGGCTTCCGGCTGGTCTTGCTGTACGCCCAGGTACTCGTTGCACAGGGTTACAGGGCCTGCCGCAGTGGCGCTGTCGGCGGACAGGTGCAGGCGGTATTCGCCAGTGTCGCTCAGGCTATGGACGCTGCCCTGGAACTGGAAGAAATCCTTGATCTGGATGCTGGAATCGGATTCCGACTCCGAGCGCAGACGCAGGTACAGGTCATTGTCGACTCGCTCGGCCGCAACGGTTTGGCTGAAATCGACCCCTTCCTGTTCAGTGAGGACATAGCGCGTACCATCCATGGCCTGGATCGGCGAGAACACAGCTTCCTGCTCGTTCAGTGGGAAGAAATAGAGTGCGTCTTTATCGTTAATACAAGCAAAGTTCACTGGATAGTTTCCGTATACAAGTGATGGAGCAAAGTGCTGGAGCGAGCCCCGTGTGGGGCTCGTTCGAACAAGATTTCAAGGGTGAATGGCGGCGCCCGGAGCGGGCGCCGCCCATGGGTCAGAGCTGCACAGTGACGCCTTGCTGAACAAGGATGTCCGCAGCCAGCTCGGTGTGGTGGTAGACCTCGTAGACACCACTTGGGAGGGTGATGGGGCCGAGATGTTCCCAGTCGCCGACATCCAT
>NZ_SCOK01000114.1:0-2543 GCF_005502555.1 Pseudomonas sp. D(2018) | reverse complement strand
TTCACGTCCGGCGCCAGGCGGCCGAGCACCTCGGCGGCGGCGGGACCTTGCAGGGCCAGCAGGGCGCGGGAGTCGAACAGCGACTCGATCTCGCATTGTTCGCCGATGTGCGCTTGCAGGTGCGCCAGGTCCTGCTCCTTGCAGGCGGCGTTGACCACCAGCACCAGGTGGTCGCCGGCATTGGCCACCATCAGGTCGTCGAGGATGCCGCCGTTTTCGTCGGTGAACATGGCATAACGCTGCATGCCGGCGGGCAGGTCGATGATGTCCACCGGTACCAGCGATTCCAGGGCGCGGGCCGCATGCTCGCCGCGCAGGATGATCTGGCCCATGTGGGACACGTCGAACAGGCCGGCCTGCTCGCGGGTGTGCAGGTGCTCCTTGAGCACGCCGAGCGGGTATTGCACCGGCATGTCGTAACCAGCGAAGGGCACCATGCGCGCGCCGAGTTCGAGGTGCAGGGCGTGCAGCGGGGTTTTGGCGAGATCGGTCATGTATTGCTCCAGGAATAAAAGTCCGAGTGGGATGAGGCTTCCCTCACCCCCGGCCCCTCTCCCAGGGGGAGAGGGGAGAAATCAGCATTCGATGATGTTCACGGCGAGGCCGCCGCGAGCGGTTTCCTTGTATTTGCTCTTCATGTCGGCGCCGGTCTGGCGCATGGTGCGGATGACCTTGTCGAGGGAGATGAAGTGCTGGCCGTCGCCGCGCAGGGCCATGCGTGCCGCATTGATGGCCTTCACCGAGCCCATGGCGTTGCGCTCGATGCAGGGCACCTGGACCAGTCCGCCGACCGGGTCGCAGGTCAGGCCGAGGTTGTGTTCCATGCCGATTTCGGCGGCGTTCTCCACCTGCTGCGGGGTGCCCCCCATGACTTCGCAGAGGGCGCCGGCGGCCATCGAGCAGGCCACGCCGACCTCGCCCTGGCAGCCGACTTCGGCGCCAGAGATGGAGGCGTTTTCCTTGTAGAGGATGCCGATGGCGGCAGCGGTGAGCAGGAAGCGCTCGATACCGTCGGCGTTGGCGCCCGGCACGAAGCGGCTGTAGTAGTGCAGCACGGCGGGCACGATGCCGGCCGCACCGTTGGTGGGGGCGGTGACCACACGGCCGCCGCTGGCGTTTTCCTCGTTCACCGCCAGGGCGTAGAGGTTGACCCAATCCAGCACGCTGAGGCTGTCGCGCAGGTTGGCTTCCGGGTGTTCGCTGAGCTGGCGGTAGAGCGCGGCGGCACGGCGCTTCACCTTGAGCCCGCCGGGCATGATGCCTTCCTTGCGGCAGCCGGTGGTCACGCAATCCTGCATCACCTGCCAGATATTCATCAGGCCGGTGCTGGTTTCCTCAGGGGTGCGCCAGGCTTTCTCGTTCTCGCGCATCAGGCCGCTGATAGAGAGCCCGGTGGCGCTGCAGTAGGCGAGCATGTCCTTGCCGGTCTTGAAGGGATAGGGCAGCGGTGTGCTGTCTTCGACTATGCGGTCCAGCCCGGCCGCTTCCTCGTCCACCACGAAGCCACCGCCCACCGAGTAGTACTCGCGCGAACGAATCTGGATGCCGGCGTCGTCGAAGGCCCGGAAAATCATGCCGTTGGGGTGGTAGGGGAGCGGCTTGCGGATCATCGCCAAGTGCTCTTTTTCCACGAAATGGATCGGCTTCTCGCCGCCCAGACGCAGTTCGCCACTCTGGCGAATGCTCGCCAGGCGCTCATCCACGCGTTCGGTATCCACGGTATCCGGTTGCTCGCCTTCCAGGCCCAGCAGTACGGCCTTGTCGCTGCCGTGGCCCTTGCCAGTGGCGCCGAGGGAGCCGTAGAGCTCGACTTTCAGGCTGTGGGTGTCGGCCAGCAGGCTCTCGCGGCGCAGGCCTTCCACGAAACGCGCGGCGGCGCGCATCGGGCCAACAGTATGGGAGCTGGAGGGGCCGATGCCGATCTTGAACAGGTCGAAGACACTGAGAGACATGTCGTGCTCCTGAGCGGGTGCTCGGCTCTTTCTTATTAGTCAGCGTAGTCAGCCCGGCGGAACGGACCTTGCGGACCGACCGCCGTGCTCCTTGTCTTGTGTCCGGTCGCTGTAGGAGCGAGCTTGCTCGCGAATGGCTCCGCAGAGCGCTTCGCCAGCAAGCTGGCTCCTACAGAGGATCGCCGTCAGGCGTCCTGGTAGGCCTCGATGGACGGGCAGGCGCAGACCAGGTTGCGGTCGCCGTAGACGTTGTCCACGCGACCCACCGGCGGCCAGTACTTGCCCTCCACCAGGCTGGCGGTGGGATACACAGCCAGCTCGCGGCTGTAGTGATGGGTCCACTCGCCGACCAGTTCCGCCGCGGTGTGCGGGGCGTTCTTCAGCGGGTTGTCGTTGGCGTCCAGTTCGCCGTTCTCCACGGCGCGGATTTCTTCGCGGATGCGGATCATGGCGTCGCAGAAACGGTCCAGCTCTTCCTTGGATTCGCTCTCGGTGGGCTCGATCATCAGGGTGCCCGGCACCGGGAAGGACATGGTCGGGGCGTGGAAGCCGTAGTCGATCAGGCGCTTGGCCACGTCATCGACGCTGATG
>NZ_SCOK01000113.1:0-2564 GCF_005502555.1 Pseudomonas sp. D(2018) | reverse complement strand
TCACGATTCGGGGGTTTGGGATAGAAGCTTGACGATGACCTACTCTCACATGGAGAAGCTCCACACTACCATCGGCGATGCGTCGTTTCACTGCTGAGTTCGGGATGGGATCAGGTGGTTCCAACGCTCTATGGTCGTCAAGCAATTCGGTTGGGGCAACGTCTGGGACGCTACCCCGAATCAGGTATGTGACAGTCTGTTTTTGCGGTTCAGGCCAATTTTCGGTCTGTCGACTTCAACCAGTCGCACCCACAATCACCAGATTGTTTGGGTGTTATATGGTCAAGCCTCACGGGCAATTAGTATTGGTTAGCTCAACGCCTCACAGCGCTTACACACCCAACCTATCAACGTCGTAGTCTTCGACGGCCCTTTAGGGGATTCAAGATCCCAGTGAGATCTCATCTTGAGGCGAGTTTCCCGCTTAGATGCTTTCAGCGGTTATCTCTTCCGAACATAGCTACCCGGCAATGCCACTGGCGTGACAACCGGAACACCAGAGGTTCGTCCACTCCGGTCCTCTCGTACTAGGAGCAGCCCCTCTCAAATCTCAAACGTCCACGGCAGATAGGGACCGAACTGTCTCACGACGTTCTAAACCCAGCTCGCGTACCACTTTAAATGGCGAACAGCCATACCCTTGGGACCGGCTTCAGCCCCAGGATGTGATGAGCCGACATCGAGGTGCCAAACACCGCCGTCGATATGAACTCTTGGGCGGTATCAGCCTGTTATCCCCGGAGTACCTTTTATCCGTTGAGCGATGGCCCTTCCATACAGAACCACCGGATCACTAAGACCTACTTTCGTACCTGCTCGACGTGTCTGTCTCGCAGTCAAGCGCGCTTTTGCCTTTATACTCTACGACCGATTTCCGACCGGTCTGAGCGCACCTTCGTACTCCTCCGTTACTCTTTAGGAGGAGACCGCCCCAGTCAAACTGCCCACCATACACTGTCCTCGATCCGGATGACGGACCAGAGTTAGAACCTCAAGCATGCCAGGGTGGTATTTCAAGGATGGCTCCACGAGAACTGGCGTCCTCGCTTCAAAGCCTCCCACCTATCCTACACAAGCAGGCTCAAAGTCCAGTGCAAAGCTACAGTAAAGGTTCACGGGGTCTTTCCGTCTAGCCGCGGATACACTGCATCTTCACAGCGATTTCAATTTCACTGAGTCTCGGGTGGAGACAGCGCCGCCATCGTTACGCCATTCGTGCAGGTCGGAACTTACCCGACAAGGAATTTCGCTACCTTAGGACCGTTATAGTTACGGCCGCCGTTTACCGGGGCTTCGATCAAGAGCTTCGCTTGCGCTAACCCCATCAATTAACCTTCCGGCACCGGGCAGGCGTCACACCCTATACGTCCACTTTCGTGTTTGCAGAGTGCTGTGTTTTTAATAAACAGTCGCAGCGGCCTGGTATCTTCGACCGGCATGGGCTTACGCAGTAAATGCTTCACCCTCACCGGCGCACCTTCTCCCGAAGTTACGGTGCCATTTTGCCTAGTTCCTTCACCCGAGTTCTCTCAAGCGCCTTGGTATTCTCTACCCAACCACCTGTGTCGGTTTGGGGTACGGTTCCTAGTTATCTGAAGCTTAGAGGCTTTTCCTGGAAGCATGGCATCAACCACTTCGTGTTCTAAAAGAACACTCGTCATCAGCTCTCGGCCTTGAACACCCGGATTTGCCTAAGTGTTCGGCCTACCACCTTAAACTTGGACAACCAACGCCAAGCTGGCCTAGCCTTCTCCGTCCCCCCATCGCAATAACTAGAAGTACGGGAATATTAACCCGTTTCCCATCGACTACGCATTTCTGCCTCGCCTTAGGGGCCGACTCACCCTGCGTCGATTAACGTTGCGCAGGAACCCTTGGTCTTTCGGCGTGGGTGTTTTTCACACCCATTGTCGTTACTCATGTCAGCATTCGCACTTCTGATACCTCCAGCAAGCTTCTCAACTCACCTTCACAGGCTTACAGAACGCTCCTCTACCGCTCGTCTTACGACGAACCCGTAGCTTCGGTGTCTAGTTTGAGCCCCGTTACATCTTCCGCGCAGGCCGACTCGACTAGTGAGCTATTACGCTTTCTTTAAAGGGTGGCTGCTTCTAAGCCAACCTCCTAGCTGTCTAAGCCTTCCCACATCGTTTCCCACTTAACTAGAACTTTGGGACCTTAGCTGACGGTCTGGGTTGTTTCCCTTTTCACGACGGACGTTAGCACCCGCCGTGTGTCTCCCACGCTGACACTTCCAGGTATTCGGAGTTTGCATCGGTTTGGTAAGTCGGGATGACCCCCTAGCCGAAACAGTGCTCTACCCCCTGGAGTGATACGTGAGGCGCTACCTAAATAGCTTTCGAGGAGAACCAGCTATCTCCGAGCTTGATTAGCCTTTCACTCCGATCCACAGGTCATCCGCTAACTTTTCAACGGTAGTCGGTTCGGTCCTCCAGTCAGTGTTACCTAACCTTCAACCTGCCCATGGATAGATCGCCCGGTTTCGGGTCTATACCCAGCGACTAAACGCCCTATTAAGACTCGCTTTCGCTACGCCTCCCCTA
>NZ_SCOK01000112.1:0-2596 GCF_005502555.1 Pseudomonas sp. D(2018) | reverse complement strand
TGCGGACTCCACGCTGACTCGGACACCCATTCCACGCACATCCGGACAGTGATTCCACGCTGATCCGGACACTCATTCCACGAGCATCCGGACACCGATTCCACGGCCATCCGGACACTTTCCAGGCAGGCAGCTACGCAGGATTTCTTCACTACCATCGGCCTCTTTTTCGAAGCGAAGAGGTCGTCGTGGAGCGTTTATCCATGCGTAAAATCCGAGAGGTGTTGCGCCTCAAGTTCGACTGCGGCCTGTCCGTCCGCAAGATCGCCCGCAGCCTGGGCACTGGCCACAGCAGTGCCGGTGATTACCTCTGTCGCTTTGCCGCCAGCGGCCTCAGTTGGCCCTGCTCGTTGTCCGATGCCGAGTTGGAGCGCCAGCTATTTCCACCAGCCCCGGCAGTCCCCAGCGAGCAGCGCCCACTGCCCGACTGGGCCTGGGTGCATGCCGAACTGCGCCGCCCCGGCGTGACCCTGGCCCTGCTCTGGCAGGAGTACCGCCTGAGCCAGCCGCAGGGCTTTCAGTACAGCTGGTTCTGCGAACACTACCGAGCCTGGCAGGGCAGACTGGACGTGGTGATGCGCCAGGAGCACCGCGTCGGCGAGAAGCTGTTCGTCGATTACGCTGGGCAGACAGTGCCCGTGATCGACCGCCACAGCGGCGAGATCCGCCAGGCGCAGGTGTTCGTCGCGGTGCTCGGCGCGTCCAGCTACACCTTCGCCGAAGCCACCTGGTCGCAGCAGCTGCCGGACTGGCTGGGCTCGCATACGCGTTGCTTCGCCTTCCTCGGCGGCGTGCCCGAGATCGTGGTGCCGGACAACCTGCGCAGCGCGGTGAGTAAGAGCCATCGCTACGAGCCGGATATCAACCCGAGCTACCGCGATCTGGCCGAGCACTATGGCGTGGCGGTGGTGCCGGCGCGGGCGCGCAAGCCGCGCGACAAGGCCAAGGCCGAGGTCGGCGTGCAGGTGGTCGAGCGCTGGATCCTCGCCGCCCTGCGCAACCGCCAGTTCTTCTCTCTGGACGAACTCAACACAGCCATCGCAACGCTGTTGGATCGGCTCAACCGGCGCCCGTTTCGCAAGCTGCCGGGCTCCCGGCACTCGGCCTTCGAGGCTTTGGATCGTCCGGCGCTACGCCCATTGCCGGAGCAGCCCTACGTCTATGCCGAGTGGAAGAAGGCGCGGGTGCACATTGACTACCACGTCGAGGTCGACGGGCATTACTACTCGGTACCGTATCAGTTGGTGAAAAAGCAGCTGGAGGTACGGCTGACGGCGCGTACGGTGGAGTGCTTCCACGCCAACCAGCGGGTGGCCAGCCACCTGCGCTCACCGCACAAAGGCCGGCACAGTACGCAGACCGAACACATGCCCAAGAGCCACCGCGAGCATGCCGAGTGGACGCCGCAGCGGCTGATCCGCTGGGCCGAGCAGACCGGGCCGAACACCGCCGGCGTGATCGGCCACATCCTCGAACGCCGCATCCATCCGACTCATGGCTACCGGGCCTGCCTGGGCATCCTGCGCCTGGGCAAGACCCATGGCGAAGTGCGCCTGGAGTTGGCCTGCCGTCGCGCCATCAGCCTCGGTGCGTGCAGCTACAAGAGCCTCGAATCGATCCTGCGCCAGGGCCTGGAAAACCTGCCATTGGCTCAAGCCAACCTGCCCCTGCTACCGGACGACCACGCCAACCTGCGCGGCCCCGGCTACTACCACTGACCCCAAGGAATCCCACCATGCTGCCTCATCCGACCCTGGACAAGCTCCAGAGCCTGCGCCTGCACGGCATGCTCAAGGCACTGAACGAGCAACTGAAAACCCCGGACATCGACAGCCTGAGCTTCGAAGAGCGCCTCGGCCTGCTGGTCGACCGCGAACTGACCGAACGCGACGACAAGCGCCTGAGCAGCCGCCTGCGTCAGGCCCGGCTGCGCCACAACGCCTGCCTCGAAGACCTCGACTACCGTAGCCCACGCGGGCTCGACAAGGCGCTGATCCTGCAACTGAGCAGCGGCCAGTGGCTACGCGACGGCCTCAACCTGATCATCGGCGGCCCCACCGGCGTGGGTAAAACCTGGCTGGCCTGCGCCCTGGCGCACCAGGCCTGCCGAGAGGGCTACAGCGTGCGTTACCTGCGCTTGCCGCGCTTGCTGGAAGAGTTGGGCCTGGCCCACGGCGACGGGCGCTTCGCCAAGCTGATGAGCAGCTACGCCAAGACCGACCTGCTGATCCTCGATGACTGGGGCCTGGCCCCGTTCACCGCCGAACAACGGCGCGACATGCTGGAGTTACTGGACGACCGCTACGGCCAGCGCTCGACCCTGGTGACCAGCCAGATGCCGGTGGACAACTGGCACGAACTGATCGGCGATCCGACCCTGGCCGACGCCATCCTCGACCGTCTGGTGCACAACGCCTACCGGATCAATCTCAAGGGCGAATCGATGCGCAAGCGGGCGAAGAAATTGACGGCGCTGGGCGCCTCAGACTAACAATGCCAGCCCTGCGTCGCTGCGCTCCGACTGCCTGTCCGAATGAGCGTGGAACAGGTGTCCGGATCAGTGTGGGCTGAGTGTCCGAATGGCGTGGAATCCGCA
>NZ_SCOK01000111.1:0-2934 GCF_005502555.1 Pseudomonas sp. D(2018) | reverse complement strand
TTCACGTCCGGCGCCAGGCGGCCGAGCACCTCGGCGGCGGCGGGACCTTGCAGGGCCAGCAGGGCGCGGGAGTCGAACAGCGACTCGATCTCGCATTGTTCGCCGATGTGCGCCCGCAGGTGCGCCAGGTCCTGCTCCTTGCAGGCGGCGTTGACCACCAGCACCAGGTAGTCGCCGGCATTGGCCACCATCAGGTCGTCGAGGATGCCGCCGTTTTCGTCGGTGAACAGGGCGTAGCGCTGCATGCCAGCGGGCAGGTCGATGATGTCCACCGGTACCAGGCTTTCCAGGGCACGGGCGGCATGCTCGCCGCGCAGGATGATCTGGCCCATGTGGGACACGTCGAACAGGCCGGCCTGCTCGCGGGTGTGCAGGTGCTCCTTGAGCACGCCGAGGGGGTATTGCACCGGCATGTCGTAACCAGCGAAGGGCACCATGCGCGCGCCGAGTTCGAGGTGCAGGGCGTGCAGCGGGGTTTTTGCGAGATCGGTCATGTATTGCTCCAGAAATAAAAGTCCGAACGGGATGAGGCTTCCCTCACCCCCGGCCCCTCTCCCAGGGGGAGAGGGGAGAAATCAGCATTCGATAGTGCCTCACGGCCGGCACGATGCCGGCCGCACCGTTGGTGGGGGCGATGTCGACCTTGAACAGATCGAAAACGCTTAGCGACATGACGCGACTCCCAGAAAAGCCCGACCGGCGATCAGGCCGGATACACCGGGAAGCGCGCGCACAGCTGCGCCACCTGCCGGGCCACCTGCGCCTCGACATCGGCGTCGCCGAGGTGGTCGAGGATGTCGCAGATCCAACTGGCCAGGACACGGCATTCCGGCACCAGGAAGCCCCGGGTGGTCACGGCCGGAGTACCGATGCGCAGGCCGGAGGTGACGAACGGCGACTGCGGATCGTTCGGCACGGCGTTCTTGTTCACGGTGATGCCGACGCGGCCGAGGGCGGCGTCGGCTTCCTTGCCGGTGATGCCCTGGCGAATCAGGCTGAGCAGGAACAGGTGATTGTCGGTGCCGCCGGACACCACGTCATAGCCGCGCTGGATGAACACCGTGGCCATGGCCTTGGCGTTGGCGATTACCTGGGCCTGGTAGTCCTTGAAGGACGGGTCCAGCGCTTCCTTGAAGCACACCGCCTTGGCGGCGATCACGTGCATCAGCGGACCGCCCTGGGCACCGGGGAATACGGCGGCGTTCAGCTTCTTCTCCAGATCAGGATTGGAACGGGCCAGGATCAGGCCGCCACGGGGACCACGCAGGGTCTTGTGGGTGGTGGTGGTGACCACATCGGCGTAGGGCAGCGGGTTCGGGTACAGGCCGGCGGCCACCAGGCCGGCGACGTGGGCCATGTCGACGAACAGCAGCGCACCGACCTTGTCGGCAATGGCGCGAAAACGCGGGAAGTCGAGGGTCTTGGAGTAGGCGGAGAAGCCGGCAACGATCATCTTCGGCTTGTGCTCCACAGCCAGGCGCTCGACGTCGTCGTAGTCGATCAGGCCGGTGGCGGTGTCCAGGCCGTACTGCACGGCGTTGTACAGCTTGCCGGAGGACGACACCTTGGCGCCGTGGGTCAGGTGGCCGCCATGGGCCAGGCTCATGCCGAGGAGGGTGTCACCGGCGTTCAGCAGGGCCAGGTAGACGGCGCTGTTGGCCTGGGAGCCAGAGTGCGGCTGGACGTTGGCGTAATCGGCACCGAAGAGTTGCTTGGCGCGGTCGATGGCCAACTGCTCGACCTTGTCGACGAACTCGCAGCCACCGTAGTAGCGCTTGCCCGGGTAGCCTTCGGCGTACTTGTTGGTCAGCTCGGTACCCTGGGCCTGCATCACCTGCGGGCTGGCGTAGTTCTCCGAGGCGATCAGCTCGATATGGTCTTCCTGGCGCCGGGCCTCGTTGCGGATGGCGTCGAACAGCGCGGGGTCGAAATCGGACAGGGTGAGGCTCTTGTGGAACATGCTGGTTTCCTTCTTGTTCGGTTGAATGCAGCGCAAAGGGTCTGGCTATAGGATCGCCGTCAGGCGTCCTGGTAGGCCTCGATGGACGGGCAGGCGCAGACCAGGTTGCGGTCGCCGTAGACGTTGTCCACGCGGCCCACCGGCGGCCAGTACTTGCCTTCCACCAGGCTGGCGGTGGGGTACACGGCCAGCTCGCGGCTGTAGCGATGGGTCCACTCACCGACCAGTTCCGCCGCGGTGTGCGGGGCGTTCTTCAGCGGGTTGTCGTTGGCGTCCAGTTCACCGCTCTCCACGGCGCGGATTTCTTCGCGGATGCGGATCATGGCGTCGCAGAAGCGGTCCAGCTCTTCCCTGGATTCGCTCTCGGTGGGCTCGATCATCAGGGTGCCCGGCACCGGGAAGGACATGGTCGGGGCGTGGAAGCCGTAGTCGATCAGGCGCTTGGCCACGTCATCGACGCTGATGCCGCTGCTGTCCTTGAGCGGGCGCAGGTCGAGGATGCACTCGTGGGCCACCAGGCCGTTGTCGCCGGTGTAGAGCACCGGGTAATGCTCCTCCAGACGACGAGCAACGTAGTTGGCGCTGAGGATGGCCAGTTGCGAGGCCCGCTTGAGCCCCTCACCGCCCATCATGCGGATGTACATCCAGGTGATGGGCAGGATGCTGGCGCTGCCGAACGGCGCCGCGCTGACCGCGCCTTCCTTGCGGGCCATGTGTGCGTGGCCGGGCAGGAACGGCGCCAGGTGGGCTTTCACGCCAATCGGGCCGACACCCGGGCCGCCGCCGCCGTGGGGGATGCAGAAGGTCTTGTGCAGGTTGAGGTGGGACACGTCGCCACCGAACTGACCCGGGGCGCAGAGGCCGACCATGGCGTTCATGTTGGCGCCGTCGATGTACACCTGGCCGCCGTTGTCGTGAACGATGGCGCAGATTTCGCGGATGCCTTCCTCGAACACGCCGTGGGTGGACGGGTA
>NZ_SCOK01000110.1:0-2995 GCF_005502555.1 Pseudomonas sp. D(2018) | reverse complement strand
CTCCGAAGCCCTGCGCCAGGCGGCGATGGATGTGCATGGCGCAGCGATGCAGGCGTAACTCGGCGTCCCACCCCCTTAGGATGGGTCGGGCGGCGTTCCGCGAGCCCGCGTAACCCATCACCCAGCCCCGCATGGGGTTCACCTACGGACTGGATGCTTAATGACCCGCCTCTATGGCGGGTTTTGTTTGCCTGCACGAAACACCCGCGCACGCCCATAGGTTGGCGCGGGGCGAAGCGAGGCCCAATCGGCTTGCCACCAGTAGCCGCTCGGCGCGCGGCTAAACTCGGGCGCTTGAGGTGCCGCGAGCGTACTTCTTCTGCAGGATCATCGACGCTTCGTTGTAGGCCGTCTGGAAGGCATCGCCGCCGACCCAACTCACTGCCGTGTCTTCGTCTTCATCGTGGAAGATCCCGCGATAGACGATCAGCAGGCCCATCATGAAGTCGATGGCAGCCTCTTCCTCTTCCTCGGCGACCACCAACTCCAGCACCGGGTACTGCAGGAACACCAGGCACATCGCCAGTAGGCTGATGCCTTCGCCGACGTTCATCGCCTGGAACAGATCGTCGAAGAGCGCCGGGTCGAAACCGTTCTCTTCAATGTCTTTGAAGTCGAAGGTGCTCAGGTCGATTTCGACATCATCGAAAGGCTCGTTGACCAGCGGATTGGCCAGAAGCGGATGTACGACATTGACCTTGGGTTTTGCCTTGCCCGAACGGTTCTGCTTGGCCTTGGCTTTGGCCCGCTGGGCGCGTTTTTGCTGTTTATCAGAGGAGGCCATGGAGGCGAGTTCCTTGTTCGATACAGCCATGTTCATGGCCTGGGGTATTCGGACATGAATTGTATTCAGTCTTGGCCAGGTTCGTCGGCCCAGGCGGCAGATTTTTCGTGCTCCAGACCTTTGTTTTCGGCCCTGGCAAGCCGGCCTGCGCCACACGGGAGCGCCGGCAACCCGTACGTCAAGGCAGGTTCCAAGGCCGGTTACAAGGGCTATAACTACCAGAACAAACAGTGGGTCATTCAGGATAGGCCCTGCACAGGCAGCGCCTGGGAAATCCTGGGGGGCCTGTCAGGAACAGGAGCACGGCGAGCGTGCGCAAAGCGCGCGTGGGGCTACCGCCGGCGACGACAGTCCCAGTTGGTGTTTCCCGATTGCCCGGGCCAGGCCCCCCACGGCCGATCGGCGCTTGCGGCGCGGAGCGATGTGATGAGTTCCAGAGCATGGCAATGGGCTCGCAAGAGCCTTCTTGGCTGCATCGAGCTGGCCTTGCTCGCCGTTCCACTGTGCGCCAGCGCCACGTTCAAGTGCCAAGCCAGGGACGGAACCATCAGCTACACCAGCCAAGCCATCGCCAGCGCCCGCTGCACTCGCCTGGATGGCATGGCGGGCGCCGCTGTCGACGCCAAGGCAAAGGCCCCGCCAAGGCTTGCGCGGGGCGACGACTCAGGCGCGGTGCGGATTCGGGTGTACACCTTCGTCCACAAGGGTATTCGTAAATATGTGAGCCGGCGCCCCGTTGGGATCTCCGCTCGGGTCACTGTCCTTGAGCTCGATTACATCAAGGGCTGCTATCTGTGCATGGCGCCGAAGGATTTCAAGGTCGCCTCACTGCGCCTGGACACCCGTTCCTATCGGCGGGAGATCGAAGCCGCTTCGGGTCATTACGGTGTCGACAGGGCGCTGGTCCGCGCAGTGATACATGCCGAATCGGCGTTTCGCCCCAACGCCATTTCCGTAGCCGGCGCCCAGGGGTTGATGCAGTTGATGCCCGCCACCGCCGAGCGCTTCGCCGTAGACGATCCGTTCGACGCGCGACAGAACATTCGTGGCGGCACGCGCTACCTGGCCTGGCTGCTCAAGCGCTTCAACGGCAACCAGGTGCTGGCGTTGGCAGGTTACAACGCCGGCGAAGCGTCCGTGGTCGAGTACAACGGGGTGCCTCCCTACGCCGAGACGCAATCCTACGTCACCCTCGTGCAGTCCTTGACCGAACGCTATCGCAACCATCGCTAGTACCGCAGGGCGCATAACCCGGAATGGGTTCGGTCCCTCCACGGCGGATAGCGATGGCGCGTTATCCGCCCTACGCGAGCAATCAGGCTCCGCGCTCGATCAATACGCCGGGCGTGGAATGGCTCAACCGAACGTCCACGCTCACCGGTAGCTATCGACCATTTCTGCCTGCCGCGATTGCCCATGGTTGCCTGCTTGATGCTGCGGGCCAGCTTCTATGCTTGTATAAGCACCCACCCCTGCCGGGGTCTTCCACGTTCGTTAGCGAGCCTCCAAACCCTTGTGCATGCGCCTTGTAGTGCTGGCCCTGATGCTGACGCTGTTCGGCTGCGCTACCGCGTCGGACCCGCCAAGGGACGAGGGTGGCGATTGGCGGTCCGTCTATGTAGTGAATCATGGCCTGCATACCGGATTGGCAATTGCACGCCCCGATCTACTTCAGGTACTTCCCGCACTGGCCGAAGAGTTCGGCGACGGTGACTTCGTTGAGTTCGGCTGGGGTGACGAGGACTTTTACCGAGCCCCACAGGCCACCATGAGCCTCGCCCTGCGAGCCTTGTTCGGGTCGACGGCAACCGTGCTGCATGCGGTCAAGATTGACGGGGACCCCAGGCGGCGTTTTGCCGCAAGCGAGGTCATCGAGGTGCGGGTGACGGAGGACGGCTACCGGCGACTGCTCGCGTTCGTGGCCGGGACCTTCACCCACTCTGCGACGGGCACCTTGGCGGTGCTCGGGCCTGGCCTGTATGGAGAGAGCCGGTTCTACCAGGCCGAGGGTAGCTATTCGCTGTTTTATACCTGCAATACCTGGGTCGCAGAGGCGCTGGCCGCGAGCCGCTGCCCAATGTCGCCTACAGCGGTGATTACGGCGGGGAACGTCCTGTCGCAGCTACACCGTGCGACAGCGGTTGGTGCATCCTGCCGGGTTACCCGCTAACCCGCGCAGACGATGGGGGTACATCCAACCTCGTGTCGTAT
>NZ_SCOK01000010.1:0-130054 GCF_005502555.1 Pseudomonas sp. D(2018) | reverse complement strand
TGATCCCATCCCGAACTCAGCAGTGAAACGACGCATCGCCGATGGTAGTGTGGAGCTTCTCCATGTGAGAGTAGGTCATCGTCAAGCTTCTATCCCAAACCCCCGAATCGTGACAACGGTTCGGGGGTTTGTCTATTAGTGAAAGCCATAGATTTCGGGATTGCGTCGTACGACGAGATCCCAACCGAATTGCTTGACGACCATAGAGTGTTGGAACCACCTGATCCCATCCCGAACTCAGTAGTGAAACGACGCATCGCCGATGGTAGTGTGGAGCTTCTCCATGTGAGAGTAGGTCATCGTCAAGCTTCTATCCCAAACCCCCGATCCGCGTAAGCGGGTCGGGGGTTTGTCTTTGTGTGCGGTAAAGTTTGCATCGACAAGCAGGGCGGCGGATGCGAGTGATCTGGCGACTGTATCCAGCAAAAAGGCCACCTAGTAAGGTGGCCTTTTGCATTTCTGATGCTCTGTCAGTCGCCGCGGTATTCGCAGCCACTGGTGCAAGTCTCGTGGATGCGGATGCGTGAGAGCTCCGGGAGCAGGGGTTTGAGTTCTTGCCAGATCCATTTGGCGAGGACTTCGCTGGTGGGGTTTTCCAGGCCGGGGATTTCATTGAGGTAGTTGTGATCGAGCTGCTCGTAGAGTGGCTTGAAGATCGCCTTGAGCTCGGAAAAGTCGCGGATCCAGCCGGTATAGGGATCGGGCTCTCCCTCGATATAGATGGCCACGCGGAAGGAGTGACCGTGCAGGCGGCCGCACTTGTGACCCGCGGGTACGTGAGGGAGCCGGTGCGCGGCTTCGAATATGAATTCCTTGAAAATTTCCACTGAGTAACGCTCTTGAGATGAAGTCCGGATCCCGGCTAAAGCAGGAAAACGCTGATTTTACCAGCTCTCTGGCGGCCTGACCGAAAAGACAGACATTGCCGGACGAGCCAGCCCTTCACTTGATGCCCAGACGCTTGGCCAGACGCAGCAGATTGGCGCGATCCAGGCCCAGTTCGCGGGCCGCTGCAGCCCAGTTCTGTGCCTGGCGCTCCAGGCTTGCAGTGATCAGCTGGCGTTGGTAGTGATCCACTGCCTCACGTAAATCGCCGACCGCTGCAACTTCCGGTTCTTCCACCGGGCGCATGGTTGCCGAGCTCTGGTTGCCGGGCAGTGCGAGATCGCTGGCCGTCAGGGTGAGGATTCGGGGTCGCTCGGTGCAGGCCGCCAGGGCCTTGAGTGCAGCGCGGCCGATCAGGTGCTCGAGCTCCCGTACATTGCCGGGCCAGTCGTAGCCGAGCAGCGCAGCTTGGGCATCCTGGCTGAGGCGCAGGCTGCGCAAGCCAAGCCTGGCGCGATTCTCTTCAAGGAAGAAGCCCGTCAGCAGCAGGACGTCGCGTCCGCGTTCCCGAAGGGGAGGAACGCGCAGGGGGTAGACGCTGAGACGGTGATAGAGGTCTGCCCGGAAGCGGCCGGAACGCACTTCCTCGGCGAGGTCGCGGTTGGTGGCCGCGATGACCCGCACATTGACCCGGTGCTCGCGATCCGAGCCGACCCGCTGCAGCTGTCCGCTCTGTAGCACCCGCAGTAGCTTGGCCTGGATCGCCAAGGGCAACTCGCCGACCTCATCGAGGAACAGGGTGCCTTCATCGGCCAGTTCGAACTTGCCCTTGCGTTCGCTCACGGCACCAGAGAAGGCGCCACGTACATGGCCGAACAGCTCACTCTCGACCAGGGTATCGGGCAGGGCGGCACAGTTGAGGCTGATCATGGGCTGCCGGGCGCGCAGGGAGCGGCTATGGATGGATTGAGCGACCAGTTCCTTGCCGACTCCAGTTTCGCCGCTGATCAGTACGGTTAGCTCGCTGCCACCTACTAGCTTGATTTCCTCCATCAGCGCCTTATGGGTGGCGCTCTGACCGATCATCTCTTGCGGACGGACCTGCCCGGCGGCTTGGCGGTAGATTTCTGCCAACTGCTGCTCGTCCTGGGCGCGACGCGTAAGGGTGTCCATGCGCTCGGCAGCTTTCACCGTGGCGGCGGCCAGGCTGGCGAAATCCTCGAGAACGTCCAGGTCCTGCCCGTCGAAACGCGACGGATCCATTGCATCGAGCGTCAGGACACCCCAGGGGCGATCGTCGAGGTAGAGCGGGCAGCCCACGCAATCGTGTACTTCCAGATGGTCCTGATGGCCTTCCACCAATCCGTCGTAGGGGTCGGGCAGGCCGCAGTCAGCTGCGAAGCGGGTAACGCCACGACTCTCCATCAAGGCTTGCAACCTGGGGTGTTCGGACACCTTGAAGCGCCTGCCGAGGGTGTCCTGGCTGAGGCCGTCTACGGCCATGGGCACCAACTGGTCGCCGTCGAGGCGGAGGAGGGCGGTGGCGTCGCAGGGCAGCAGGCCTCGCAGGGCCTCCAGCAGGCGCCGATAGCGTTCGCCCTCCGGGAGTTCTCGGGACAGGTCGCTGACCAGGGGGATCAGGGTCTGCAGCAGGGGGTTGGGTGTCATTATGACTCCGATATGTCGTTATGACTTGTTCCTTAGTGTAGTCAGAAAAACTCGAATAAATATAAGTGATTGATTTATATAGAATAAAAAGTTGGCATGAATGATGGAATAGAACAGGCAGAACGAACCAACCCGATAACGGAGACCCAACATGCTGTCCAGCCAAGTTCGTGCCATCGTCAAGTCCACCGTCCCCCTGCTGGAAACCGGCGGAGAAGCCCTGACGACCCACTTCTACAAGATGATGCTCTCCGAGTATCCGGAAGTTCGTCCGCTGTTCAACCAGGCCCACCAGGCCAGCGGCGACCAGGCCCGCGCCCTCGCCAACGGCGTGCTGATGTACGCCCGCCACATCGACCAACTCGAAGTGCTGGGCCCACTGGTGAACCGCATCGTCGCCAAGCACGTTGCCCTGCAGATCCTTCCGGAGCACTACCCGATCGTCGGCACCTGCCTGCTGCGCGCCATCCGCGAAGTGCTGGGCGAAGAGATCGCCACCGACGAAGTCATCTCCGCCTGGGGCGAGGCCTACAATTTGCTGGCCGGCCTGCTGATCGGTGCCGAGGAAGAAGTCTATGCCGCGAGCGCCGAGGCCCCCGGTGGCTGGCGTGGTGGCCGCAGCTTCCGCGTCGAGCGCAAGGTGCAGGAAAGCGCGGAGATCACCTCCTTCTACTTCGTGCCGGCAGACGGCGGTGCCGTGATGGACTTCACCCCCGGCCAGTTCATCGGCCTGCGCCTGGATATCGATGGTGAGGAAGCGCGCCGCAACTACTCGCTGTCGGCCGCCCCCAACGGCCGCGACTACCGCATCAGCGTCAAGCGCGAGTCGGGCGGCAAGGTGTCCAACTTCCTCCATGACCGTGTCCAGGAAGGGGACCTGCTGGAACTCTTCGCACCGGCCGGCGACTTCATCCTGCGGCCGAGCCAGAAGCCCTTGGTGCTGATCACCGCCGGTGTTGGCATCACCCCGGCCCTGGCCATGCTGGAAGCCGCCCAGGACAGTGGCCGTCCGATCCACTTCATCCATTGCGCGCGCAACGGTGCGGTGCATGCGTTCCGCGACTGGATCGAAGCGAAGGCCGCGGCCATCCCGCAGTTCAACCACTTCTTCTGCTACAGCGAGCCCCATGCGGATGACCAGCCCCACGCCACCGGATTCCTGAGTCGCGAGCGACTGGCACAGTGGCTGCCTGCCGAGCGTGACCTGGATGCCTACTTCCTGGGCCCGAAAGGCTTCATGGCCCAGGTCAAGAAGCACCTGCGCGAACTCGGTGTACCGGAAGCCCAGAGCCACTACGAGTTCTTCGGACCGGCCGCTGCGCTGGAGGCCTGACCCCAATCGCCCGGCGCCAAGGAGCGCCGGGCAACCCAACGAGGAGTGCGAGATCATGACCAGTCTGTTCGGATGCCCTCAACGCCTGCTGCAACTCTCCCACCTGTTCCTCTGGACAGGCCTGGCCCAACTGCTGCTCGGCATCGTCGGGGCCTACTACCTGGAAGCGCACCTGGGCCTGCTGATGCTGGTTGGCGCCCACGGCCTGTCGATCCTCGGGCCGACCCTGATCAAGCTGGGCTACGTGATGCGCCTGACCGCCCAGTACCAGATGCGCAAGGAACAACGGGAGCTGGCCTGTGCAATTGCTTGATGCTTCGCGGGAGCTGGCGATCCGGCCGATCTGGCGCCTGGGCTTCCGCCCCTTCTTTCTCTTCGGCACGGCCTTTGCCCTCTTGGCCGTGCCGCTCTGGCTGATGGCCTTCCACGGCCGGCTCGGCCCCTGGCATCCGGCAGGCGGCTGGCTCGCCTGGCACCGCCACGAAATGGTGTTCGGCTTCGGCGGCGCCATCATTGCCGGCTTCCTGCTCACCGCCGTACAGAACTGGACCGGCAATCCCGGCTTGCGCGGTCGCGCCCTGGCCAGCCTGGCGCTGCTCTGGCTTGCTGCCCGCCTGGCCTGGGTACTGGGCGCGCCCCTGACGCTGCTGATTCCCCTGGAACTGGCCTTCCTCCCTGTGGTGGCCCTGGTGCTGCTGCGCAGCCTGTGGCGCGTGCGCCAGCGTAACAACTACCCCGTGGTGCTGGTCCTGAGCCTGCTGGCGGCGGCCGATGCCCTGGTGCTCTGGGGGCTGGCTGTTGGCAGCGAGGCCCTGCAGCGCCAGGGTGTGCTGGCGGCGCTCTGGCTGGTGGCGGCGTTGATGGGGCTGATTGGTGGGAGGGTGATTCCGTTCTTCACACAGCGTGGCTTGGGCCGCACCCAGCAGGCCAAGGCCTGGCCCTGGCTGGACTGGAGCTGCCTGGCGGGTAGCGTCTTCCTGGCCGCCAGCTTCGCGGCGGGTTCCAGCCTGCAGCGATCCCCCTGGCTGGCGATCCTCTGCCTGCTGCCGGGCCTCGGCAACCTGTTGCGCCTGGCGCGCTGGTACGACGCTGGCATCTGGCGGGTGACGCTGCTCTGGCCGCTGCACCTGGCTTTTGCCTGGCTGGCCGTAGCGCCCCTGGCCCTGGCGGCCTGGCACCTCGGGTTGCTGGACAACCCGAGCCTGGCCCAGCACGCGCTGGGTGTCGGGGCCATGGGGGGATTGATCCTGGCGATGATCGCGCGGGTCAGCCTGGGTCATAGTGGTCGTCCCTTGGACGCGCCACGTGCAATGGGGCCGGCATTCGCGTTGCTCAACCTGGGAGCCGTCGCCCGTGTGCTGCTGCTTCCGCTGCTGGGCAGTCCGGCGTTCTGGCTGGCGGGCTTGTGCTGGGCGGTGGCCTTCGCGCTGTTCCTGCGGCACTACGCGGTGCTGCTGTGCACGCCCAGGCTGGATGGAAGGCCGGGCTGAGCTGTTTTCTGTGAGGGTGACGTACTGGTGCAAGCCCGCAGCAGCTCGCGCAGGTGGCGGGCCAGATAGTCCTGGAAACGCGCGTCGTTCCAGTACTCCAGATGGCTCAGTGGTGTGTGGCGGCGGAACCAGGAGCCCACTGCCATGGGGCGGTCTTCATGCACCACGGCAGCGTAGCCTTGCACCGGACGAAGCGGATAGCCGAGCAAGTCGGCCGGCGCGTAGACGTTCAGCCAACGTGCCGAGCGTGTCAGGCGTTCATCGAGACAGTGGCCGGGAAAACGGATCGGCTGCACCGGGTCATAGGCGAAGGTGAAGAGCGGGATGTTGCAGCCGAAGGTGACCAGGCCTGCCAGGGTCTCCATGGCAATGAAGGGATCGCGCGGGCAGCTCGGTGTGGCATTGAGCTTCTGCTGGTCCCAAATGTAGTTGGAGATGATGTGTCCGCCGAGGGAGTGGGCCAGTAGCACCAGCGGGGTATTCGGCTCGACCTTGGCGCGCAATGCATTGAGACCGTTGCGCACACATTGGTGGACTTGCTCGTAGGTGGTGTCGTAGGCCTGGCTGACCTTGCGGTAGCCGCTGGCATCACCGAGGAAGAGGGTGACCATGCGCCGCATCCAGCGCCAGCGCACCGGCTCGTGTTCGAGCTTCTCCAGATAGTCCAGCTCGCGTTTGTCCAGCACGCTCGCCCAGTAGAGTGACTGGAAGGCAATGTCGTCCGCCTCCACGCCCAGGCGTTTGCGCAGTCCAGCGATCAGGTTCTGGGCGAATGCGTGTTGTCCCTCCGCATTCTGCGTGTCCTGCTGGTTGCCGATGCCATGGATGATGGCAACTGCGAGTTTCATCCCTGTACTCCCTTCGCTCCGTGCGTCTCAGGTCAGAGGTTTTGCAAGCGTTCGCCCAGCTTGCCGTTGTCCACCAGTTCGAGGAACTCGTCGCCCAGGCGCTGGCTTTCTGCCATGGCTTTGCGCCAATAGCGCTCGCGGCCGGCGTCGTCGCCCAGATATCGCTTGAAGTCCTTGCGGTCTGGCAGTTTGCCATGAGGCAGCGTGGCCAGGTACTCGCGCGAGGGAGAAATCAGCAGTACATCCTGTAGTCGCTCGGCATCGCCCTTGCGCCAGGGCAACCCCTTGTCAAACCAGCCGGGCACCACCTTGTCGGTGAAATGTGGATAGAGCACGACACCGCCCGGGTTGTAGGGCAGGTCGAGGTGGTAGTCGAGCAAGCCGCCGTCGCGGTAGGTGCCGGGGCCGGCACCCGGAATATCCCGCACGCCTTCCATCACCATAGGGATCGAGCCCGAGGCGAGCAGGGCATGGCGCAGGTTGCCCGTGTCCAGTGCGTGGAAGCGTGAGGGGAAGTCGGACAGCGGTGCCAGCGGTGGGTTCTGGCGGGCATCGTGGAGGATGACCCGCTCGAAGTGCCGCGCCAGGTGCGGGCGCCCCAGCAGGTTGCTGCCGATTACCGACGACAGCCCCAGGCTCAGCGCACCACGGCGGTCGTGGGCGAGCAGGCCGTGGCTCTTCACCACGACGACATTCAGGCGGTAATGCGGGGTGGCCAACAGCTTCGCGTCCTGGCCTTGGAGCAGTTCATCCAGCATCAGGCCGCAAAGGCGACTGACTTCCGCCATGCTCACCCCTTTGGGGAATCGTTGGCTGGTATACAGTTCGCCCAGGCGGCGAATGCCGTCGACGGCGTTTGGCAAACAGGCGCTGGCGAAGCGCCAGGAACCGATGGAGGCGCCGATCAAGGCGCGCTCACGCGGTGCACGCGGCAGCCACTCACCGAACAGCGCCAGGTCCAGGCCCTGGATACCCAATGCCTTGGGGCCGCCCGCCGCACCCGGCAGGATGCCGACGTCCGCCGGCTTCAGACTCTGCCCACGGATGTGCGCCAGGGCGCGACGTCCTGCTCGCAGTGTGAGGGCGGGAAACTTGATCTGGATGGCGCTCATGCGAGTCTCCTGGAAGCAAGGCAGCGATTATAGTGGCGACCCCGTCAAGGCCAAGTTTCTTCAGGGTGTGAATGATCCGTCCCAAGCCTTAAGGCGAATTCAGCTTGAATTAAGTCGTCCCCGGTATCTTGCTCCCATCGAAAGCACACAAGCCCCCAAGGAGATAATTCATGAAGAAACTCGCTGCCCTGTTCGCCATTGCTACGCTCGCTGCCACCGCTGGTATCGCCCAGGCTCGTGATCTCGGCCCGGACGAAGCCCTGAAGTTGCGTGACGCCGGAACCATCCAGTCGTTCGAGAAACTCAATGCCGCGGCCATCGCCAAGCACCCCGGCAGCACCATCAACGAAACCGAACTGGAAGAGGAATACGGCCGCTACATCTACCAGGTTGAACTGCGTGACGCCCAAGGCGTGCAGTGGGACCTGGAACTTGATGCCACCAACGGTCAGATCCTCAAGGATCATCAGGACGACTGATGCGCTGGATCCTTCGTTACAGTGGGATCATTGCCCTGATCCTGGCCATTTTCGCCCTCGAGGCGGTGGCCAGGGACCTGGATCAGGACGAGGCCCTCAAGCTCCGTGAAGAGGGCGTCATCCTGCCCCTCGACCAGCTTCTGCGTAGCGCCCTGGGGCTTTACCCTGGGGCGCGTCTGCTGGAGGCTGAGCTGGAAGAGGAGGACGACGTCTACATTTACGAGGTGGAGCTGGTCACCGCCGATGGCACGGTACGTGAACTGGAACTGGATGCCCGCGACGGGCGCATTCTGAAGGACGAGGAAGACGACTGATGCGGTTGTTGCTGGTAGAGGACCATGTACCCCTGGCCGATGAGCTGAGCAACAGCCTTGGTCGCCAAGGCTACGCCGTGGACTGGCTGGCCGACGGCCGCGACGCGTTGCACCAGGGGGCCAGCGAACCCTATGACTTGATCATTCTCGACCTCGGCCTGCCTGGTAAGCCGGGGCTGGAGGTGCTGCAGGAATGGCGCGCGGGTGGCATGTCGACCCCGGTGCTGGTCTTGACTGCGCGCGGTTCCTGGGCCGAGCGGATTGAAGGGCTCAAGGCGGGCGCCGACGACTATCTGACCAAGCCTTTCCACCCGGAGGAACTGGCCTTGCGCATCCAGGCGCTGCTGCGTCGCGCGCACGGCCTGGCCAACCAGCCGCAGTTGGAGGCGGCTGGTCTGCAGCTGGATGAGGGGCGCCAGTGTGTCAGCCGAAATGGCGAGGAGGTCCAACTGACCGCCGCCGAGTTCCGCCTGCTGCGCTACTTCATGCTGCACCCTGGCCAGCTCCTGTCCAAGAGCCACCTGGCCGAGCACCTCTACGACGGTGAAACCGAGCGGGATTCCAATGTGATCGAGGTGCACGTCAATCACCTGCGTCGCAAGCTGGGGCGTGAGGTCATCGAAACCCGTCGCGGCCAGGGCTATCGCTTCACCGGTGAGGGTCGATGAGGTCGATCCAGCGCCGGCTCAGCCTCGGACTGGTTGGCGTGTTGCTGGTGGTGGGACTGGTTCTGGCGCAGACGAGTCTCTGGTTGTTCGACCTGGGGCTGCGGCGCTACCTGGCCGAAGGCCTGCGCAGCGAAGCCGAGCTGCTGCTAAGTGCCCTGGTGCGAGGCCCCAATGGGATTCAACTCGATGAGAAGCGCCTGAATCCCGCCCATCAGCAACCCTATTCCGGCCGCTATTTCATCATTGACCTGGGCGAAGAGACTTGGCGTTCCCGTTCGCTCTGGGATGCGGAGCTGCCGATGCCGCAACAGAAGGGATTGGCCGAGAGATTGCTGCCAGGGCCCGTGGATCAGGAGTTGCTGACCTGGCGCGGCGATTACCGACGCTTCGGGCGACCCGTGCGAATTGCTGTGGCGCAAGACTACACACCGATACTGGAAAGCTTCCGTCGGGTGCAGTGGACGGGCTTTGCCCTGGGTGTGGCCGGGTTGCTGCTGATCCTCGCCCTGCAACGCGTCACGGTGCGCCGGGCATTGCGTCCCCTGGAGGACGTTCGCCAGCAGATTGCGCAGTTGCAGCAAGGTCAGCGCAGTGAGCTTGACAGTCACGCTCCCGAGGAACTGGAGCCCCTGGTGGCACAGGTCAACCACCTGCTCAACCACACCGAGGACACCCTCAGGCGTTCCCGTAACGCCCTGGGTAACCTTGGCCATGCGCTGAAGACGCCGTTGGCGGTATTGGTCAGCCTGGCCGATCGTGAAGAACTGCAAGATAAACCCGCCTTGCGCGCCATCCTGCGTGAGCAACTGGCGCAGATCGAGCAGCGTCTGGCGCGCGAGCTGGGGCGTGCGCGCCTGGCTGGCGAGGCGTTGCCAGGCGCGCACTTCGATTGCACCGAGGAACTGCCCGGCCTGTTCTCCACCCTGGCGATGATCCACGACCGTGGGCTGGACCTGGACTGGGACGCCCCCGAGGGTTTGTGTCTGCCCTGGGACCGGGAGGACCTGCTGGAACTGCTGGGTAACCTGCTGGATAACGCCTGTAAGTGGGCGGAAACCCAGGTCAACCTGACCATTCGCAGCGGGGAGGGCGGTTACAGCCTGATGGTGGACGACGATGGCCCCGGAATTGCCGAAGACAAGCGCAAGGACGTCATCGGGCGTGGAGCGAGGCTGGATGAGCAGGTGGCTGGGCACGGTCTTGGGCTCGGCATCGTGCGTGACATAGTCGAATCCTGGAATGGCCGCCTGAGCCTGCAGGAAAGCCCGTTGGGTGGCCTGCGGGTACGCATCGAACTGCCGGCTGCGCAAGCCTCGTAGGTTGGTCCTGAGCCTGCGGGGCACACATGCTTTTTTATGGACCGCAGCCTGCTGCTGGATGCCTTCGCTTCTGTTGTAGGGGTGAATTCATTCGCCAAGCGGACCGAAGGTTCGCCCTTCAACCTCGATGGTCAGCGTAGCCAGCGAGCAACACGCTGTAGGACCTGCCAGCGGCGAGTCTCCCAATCGCCCTCGATCACTTCCAAGGTCTGGCCCGCGCCTTCCAGCCAGGCGCGGCAATCCTCGAAGAAGGCCTGGCGCTCGGCCAACTCCGGCTGGCAGCGCTGGCCGTCATCGACCCATTCCACGTGTTGCGGGCTCAGCAGCAGATGCAGGTCGTAATGGCGTGCCCGCAGCTCGGCTTCCAGCCAGTCGGGGCAATCGTCGAACAGCTTGCGGCTCCAGAGGATGTTGCTGAGCAGGTGCGTGTCGAGGATCAGCAGGGGAGGCGCCTTGGCGCGTGCCTGGTCTTCCCAATCGAGTTGGCCACGGGCGATAGCCGGGATGTCGGCATAGCACGTGTCGCGCTGCTCGCGATCGATGAAGTGGCGCACGTACTCGCCCACCAGCAGGCCGCCGAACCTGGCCTGCAGCTCCGCCGCCAGCCAGCTCTTGCCGCTGGACTCGGGCCCGGTAAGCACCAGTACTTTCATGCCGTGGCGGGCTCCAGCTCACGTCGCCAGGTGCGCCAACCCTGCACGGCCAGCAGGGTGAAGAGTCCGTAGAGCGCGGCGGTCAGGTACAGGCCCTTGCTGAGGAACAGCAGGACGAAGAGCAGGTCGAGCACAATCCAGAGCAGCCAGCATTCCAAGCGTTTGTGCGCCATCCAGAACTGCGCCACCAGGCTGAAGGCCGTGAGTGCAGCGTCCCACCATGGAGCCGCGGCGTCGGTCCAGGTCGCCATGCCATAGCCCAAGGCCAAGCTGCCGGCTGTTCCCGCCAGCAGACCCAGGCTCAGTGGTCGTGCGCCCAGACGGCTGACTTGGCGACCATCACGCTGGAGGCCGCCACGGGTCCACTGCCACCAGCCGTAAAGTTGCAGCGCGGCATAAATCAGCTGCAAGAGCATGTCCGAGTACAGCTTCACCTCGAAGAAGATCCAGCTGTACATCAGCACCATGATCAGGCCGATCGGCCAGCACCAGGGGTTCTGCCTGACAGTGAGCCATACCGCCAGCACGCCGAGGGCCGCGGCGCTGAGTTCGAAAGGGGACACCTTGCCAATTCCATGGGAGAAAGCCGCCGATTGTAGCGGCTCGCTGCGGTTTCGGCTGGTTGCGGTTACACCCGGAACTGTCCCAGCAGGCAGCTTGGCCATTATCAATCAGCCTTTAGCCGCGATTTCCCATTGGCTCTCTGTTAGCATTTCGGCGCTTCGGGGCAAGGCTGAAGGCTCGTTCGTCCCGGAACCTGCTTGCTGGCATCTGGTTTCATCGCCGTTCGGCACATTCGTGGTGCCAGTTACCTGCGCATTCGTAACGAAAAGGCCGCCTGAAGAGCGTGCCTCGGGGGAGAGTTTCAATGGATTTGTGGACGGCCTTGCAGGCCATCATTCTGGGGGTTGTCGAAGGCCTGACGGAGTTCCTGCCGATCTCCAGCACCGGCCACCAGATCGTGGTCGCGGACCTGCTGGGCTTCACCGGTGAACGGGCCATCGCCTTCAATATCATCATTCAGCTGGCGGCCATTCTCGCGGTGGTCTGGGAGTATCGGCGGAAGATCTTCGACGTCGTCGTCGGGTTGCCCACCCAGCGCGGGGCTCGGCGTTTCACCCTCAATCTGATGGTGGCGTTCTTTCCGGCGGTGGTCCTTGGTGTGGCCTTTGCCGATGTGATTCACCATTACCTGTTCAACCCCATCACCGTGGCTTCGGCCCTTGTGGTAGGCGGTGTGATCATCCTTTGGGCCGAGCAGCGCCAACATCAGGTGCAGGCCGAAACCGTCGACGAAATGACCTGGAAGCATGCGCTCAAGGTTGGCTGCGCCCAGTGTCTGGCGCTGGTGCCGGGTACCTCGCGCTCCGGAGCGACCATCATCGGCGGCCTGCTCTTCGGCTTGTCGCGCAAGGCGGCCACCGAGTTCTCCTTCTTCCTGGCCATGCCGACCATGGTTGGCGCGGCGGTCTACTCGGGCTACAAGTACCGCGACCTGTTCCAGCCTAGCGACCTGCCGGTGTTTGCCCTCGGTTCGGTGGTGTCCTTCGTCTTCGCCATGATTGCCGTACGCAGTCTGCTGAAGTTCATCGGCAGCCACAGCTACGCGGCGTTCGCCTGGTACCGCATCGGCTTCGGTTTGCTGATCCTGGCGACCTGGCAGTTCGGCATGATCGACTGGTCGACTGCACAGGGTTGATCGGGTTTGATTCCGGGAAGGCGCGCCAGATGGTGCGCCTTCTGCGTTTCAGGGGGTGGGAAACTCCAGGGTGAAGCATGTCCGGCCGTTGGCGGATTCGCAGCGGATATCGCCGCCGTGGGCGCGAACGATGGAGCGGGTGATGGCCAGGCCCAGGCCGGCATGTTCGCGGCCCTCGCGGCGGGCGGGGTCGGCGCGGAAGAATCGATCGAACAACCGTGGCAGCAGTTCGGCGGGGATGTCTGGACCGCTGTTGGCCACTGTCAGCTGCAGGCTGCGGGCGTCTCTGGTCAGGTTCACTTCGATGCGACCGCCTTCCGGCGTGAAGCGCAGGGCGTTGTCCAGCAGGTTGGATAGCGCGCGACGCAGCATGCTGCGGTCAGCGCTGAATCGGGCGTCGCCGCTACGACTCATGGCGATCTGGCGGTCCTCGGCCAGGGGGCTGAAGTAGTCCAACAGGGCATCCAGTTCGTCGGCCAGCTCCAGGGGCTCGCGTCGGGCAGGCAGCAGGCCGTGTTCGGCCTTGGCCAGGAACAGCATGTCACCCACCATCTGCGCCAGGCGCTGCAGCTCTTCCAGGTTGGAATGCAGGGCTTCGCGGTACTCGTCCGTCGCGCGATCCTGGCTGAGGATCACCTGGGTCTGGGTCAGCAGGTTGGACAGCGGCGTGCGCAACTCGTGGGCGATGTCGGCCGAGAAGGCCGAGAGCCGCTGGAAGGCATCATCCAGCCGGGCCAGCATGGCATTGATTGCGCGCACCAGTTCCACCAGCTCCGGGGGAACCTGATCGTCGGGCAGGCGGGCGGTCAGTGAACTGGCGGATACCCCGGCAGCCACTTCGGCCATGCGATGCAGGGGGCGCAGGCCACTGCGCGCTGCCCAGGCGCCCAACAGGGCAGTGGCCAGGGCGGAGAGTCCGACGGTGAGCCAGATCAGCCGCTGCATGCGTTCGAGGAAGTGCTGGTGGTGCGTAATGTCCAGGGCCAGCGAGAGACGTGGCGAATCCGGGTCATCCGGTCGCAACCGTGCGCTGTAGACCCGGTAGTCGGTGCCATCCTGCTGCCAGTCATGCAGCCCGTCGCGACCCGGCGCACGCAAGCCCTCGGCACTGTTGAACCAGTAACTGCTGTCGTGACCCTCAAGGCGCAGGGCCAAGTCCGGGTGCAGGCGTAGCTCGGATTGCAGGGCGTCCAGACGAGGCACCAAGTCAGCGGGGCTGTCCACATCAATGACCAGGGCGCGGAAGGCTCTCAGGCGGCTATCCAGCAGTTGCTGGTCGAGTTCGATGAAGTGCGCTTCGCTGGCGCGGTTGAACAATACTCCGGCGATCAGCGACACGGTGGCTGTGCAGGCGGCGAACAGCAGACCCAGTCGGGTTGTGAGGGAGAGTCCGCGCATCAGCCTTCCCGAGCCTCCAGCACGTAGCCCATGCCGCGCACGGTATGGATCAGCTGGGTGGGGAAGTCGTCGTCCAGCTTGGCTCGCAAGCGGCGAACGGCAACTTCGATGACATTGGTTTCGCTGTCGAAATGTATGTCCCAGACCTTTTCGGCGATCAGCGTCTTGGGCAGCACCTCGCCCTGACGTCGCAGGAGGAATTCCAGCAGGGCGAACTCCTTGGTGGTGAGGTCGATGCGACGGCCGCTGCGCTCGACTTTCCGGCTCAGCAGGTCCATGCGCAGGTCGGCAAGTTCCAGGCTGGTTTCCTGGGGCGCGGTGGCACCGCGGCGCAACAAGGTGCGCACGCGGGCAAGGAGTTCGGCGAAGGCGAAGGGTTTGATCAGGTAATCGTCTGCCCCCAGTTCCAGGCCATGGACGCGTTCCTCCACGGCATCCCGTGCGGTGAGGAGCAGCACCGGTGTCTGCAGGTCTGCCAGGCGCAGGCTGCGCAGCACTTGCCAGCCGTCGAGGCCGGGGAGCATCACGTCCAGGATGATCAGGTCGTAGCGGCCGGTCAGGGCCAGATCTCGGCCTTCCAGGCCATTGGTGACGAGGTCGGCAGCCAGACCGGCTTCGATCACGCCCTGGCGCAGGAACTGGCCGGTCTTGGGTTCGTCTTCGACTATCAATAGCTTCATGGTGGGCTCATGGCTTGGTCTGCTGCTTTATACCGTGCTCGCCAGCCGGGCAGGGCAAGCTGACAAAGTTGTAATGCAGCGACGCCGTTGGTGCCGCAGATTTTTCAGCAGCCGTCCGACTGTATACAATTGCGCGATTCCCGCACTTTCAGGTTCACCCGCTCATGCATCACCCCGCCGAACATTCGCCACTGGGCAAATCCAGCGAGTACGTCAGTTCCTACAGCCCCGAGTTGCTGTTTCCCATCTCCCGCGTGACCAAGTGGAATGAGCTGGGCCTGACTGCCGCAACCCTGCCGTATCAGGGCGTGGATTTCTGGAACTGCTATGAGCTGTCCTGGCTCACGCCGTCCGGCAAGCCGGTGGTCGCGATCGGTGAATTCGCCATTCCGGCCGATTCGCCGAGCATCATCGAATCCAAGTCTTTCAAGCTTTACCTCAATTCGCTGAACCAGTCTGTCTATGCCAGTGCGGCTGAATTGGAGCAGGTGTTGGCTCGGGACCTGAGTGCCGCAGCCGGTGCTCCGGTCGCGGTGCGCGTACGCAGCCTGACAGCGGCGGAAGCCGAGGGTGTCGCCAGCCTGCCAGGCATCTGCATTGATGAGCTGGATGTCACCATCGGGAGCTATGAGCATCCGCAGCCCGAACTGCTGCGCGCCGAAGCCGGGCAGACGGTGGAGGAGACGCTTCACAGCCATTTGCTGAAATCCAACTGCCCGGTTACCGGCCAGCCGGACTGGGGCACTGTAGTCGTCGCGTATCGCGGGGCGAATCGGCTGGATCACGCGAGCTTCCTGGCCTACCTGGTGAGCTTTCGCCAACATGCCGACTTCCATGAGCAGTGCGTGGAGCGGATTTTCCTCGACCTCAAGAGGCTGCTCGCGCCGGAGTTGCTGACCGTGTATGCGCGTTACGTGCGTCGCGGCGGGCTGGACATCAACCCGTACCGCAGCACCCACGCGGTGCAGGCCGATAATCGCCGGCTGGTGCGGCAGTAGCGAAAACCCCGACTCGAAGTCGGGGTTTTTCATCTGAGGCGGACTAGATGCCCATATTCGCCAGGCTTTGCATGATGTTGCGCAAGGTTCCGGCGAGGGTGGGATGACGGGTTTCGAAGCGCTCGATGGCCAGGTTGACCCCGTCCACCAGGGTTGCATCTGGCGCCATGGCAGCGTCGCGAGCCAGGCGCAGTTCGATTTCCTGCATCAACTCGATCAGCGATGCGCGTTCCTCCGCATCCAGCGGCGGTTCGTCGGCCAGCTGGTCGCGCAGTTGTTGCAGTTGCTGCTGCAGGCGTTCAGGCATGTCTTTCTCCCTTTGCGAATGTCTCAGGAGTTGACCTGGCCACTGGGGCAAAGGTCCCTCATGCCTTAGAGATTAATCCAGGCGGGACAGGCCTGCCTGACTCGGATCAAGCCTGAAATACAAATTCCGCATTCAGGGCTTCTCGCCCTTGTCGCGGCGGTAGGCGAGGTCTGCCAGGCAGGGGGCGAGCTCACCCAGGTGGTCGATCACCGAATGGGCGCCCAGGCGGTACAGCTCCAGGGTGGCGGCGGCGCGCAGTCGATCGCGCTCGGCACCGTCCAGCGCCTGCCAGTCCGCCGGTGCCAACCCACATAGGGGGCCGCTGGTGGCAAGGCCAATGGTCCAGAGTCCGGCATTCAGCCCGGCCAGCAGCAGGCGCGGATTGGCGCTGATCAGCACGCAGCCTTCCAGGTGTGAAACCCCAAGTCCTGCCAGGGCTTGCCAGCAGCTGTCCGGCGCCGGCCAGGGACGCGCTCCGTTGATTTCACTACCCCTCAGCCAGGCGGGCAGAGGGGTGGCCAGGCGCCAACTGGCTGGGGTGGGCAGGTCGTCGAGCCAGGCACAGGGAACCTGGGTGCTACTCACCAGGTTGGCCAGCTCATCGAGGTTGGTGACGGCTTCGGCGTGTTCGCTGGCAGCGTCCAGCAACTGTTGATGGAGCGCCTGGAGCAGTTCGTCGCTGGCCGGGGAGCCCAGTGCGTGGTCGAGGGCGGCGTGCAGGGGCAGGGAGGCGGCTTCGGCCAGGCGCGGTGCCGGACAGTCCGGCAACAACCGGGCTAGTGCCAGCGGCAAGGTGCGGGCACCGAAGTCCACCAGGCAGCCGGAAAGGCCGAAGAGGAGGGCGGTGAAGGCGGGCGGTTGGCTCTGGGGCATCAGCGTCATCCTGACGAGGTCTGGCGCAGACTAACCGCCCTGGATGACAGCGAAGTTACTGCCGCTGGCCAGCCCCCATCGCCAGGCGCAGATCATCAGGCACCGGTACCGATCTGTCTGTGGCGTGGTCGATCCAGACCAGCTTGCAATGGCCTTCACCGTAAAGGGTGGACGGGTCTTCAAGGGTGCTCAGGCGGTGCTCCACCACCAGGCTGCTGTTGCCCACGGTGCCGGCATGGAGTTCGATGACCACGGTAGCCGGATGCACCACGGGCTTGAGGTAGGTGTGCAGCGTTTGCAGTACCACCGGACCCTGGGGCACGTTGTTCATGGCGATCCCGAGTTTCTCGAACCAGGCGACCCGCGCTTCTTCCAGATACTGGATGTACAGGGTGTTGTTGACGTGACCGTAGCTGTCCATATCGCCCCAGCGAACGGGGATGTGTGCAACATGAAGCAAGGTTTTTTTCGGCATGCTGGCAGTCCGCTATGCTGCCCAATACGGGCGATGGCCTTATACTGCGCGCCCTGACTGGGCGGCGGGCCGCCACACTACTTTTCTCAAGGAGAGTCTGCAATGCGATTGATCGGTACTCGGTGGCTCGATCGTCTGGGCCGTGTACTGGCCTGCGTTACCCTGGCGGTACTACCCGTCTCTGCCAGCGCCGCTGAGGATGACCCCTGGGAGGGCTTCAACCGTGCGATGTTCCGCTTCAACGACACCCTCGACACTTACGCGCTGAAGCCTATCGCCCAGGGTTACCAGGCGGTGACTCCGCAATTCCTCGAAGACGGCATTCACAATGTCTTCAACAACGTCGGAGATGTCGGCAACCTGGCCAACGATCTATTCCAGGCCAAGTTCCACAATGCCGGTGTCGACACCGGCCGGCTGGTATTCAACACCACCTTCGGCCTGCTCGGCTTCTTCGATGTGGCCACCCACATGGGCCTGCAGCGCAACGACGAAGACTTCGGCCAGACCCTCGGCTACTGGGGCCTGGGCAGCGGTCCCTATCTGGTGATCCCGTTCCTCGGCCCGAGCACGGTACGAGACGCCGGCGGCAAGATTCCGGATGCCTTTCTCGAACCCTATCCCTACATCGATCACGTGCCGACCCGTAACGTGACTCGTGCGGTCGATGTCGTGGACACGCGCGCCAGCCTGCTGTCCGCGGAGAAGCTGATCACTGGTGACAAGTACATCTTCATCCGCAATGCTTACCTGCAGAACCGTGAGTTCAAGGTGAAGGATGGCGAGGTAGAGGACGACTTCTAAGTCTGCTGGTCCTATCTCGGCACCATGAAGAAAGGCGACCTCAGGGTCGCCTTTTTCGTTTCCGGGTTTTACGCCTAGCGCATGCTGATTATGGCCAGACCGAGGGTTTGATTGCCGTTTGCATTCTCGCCGATCCGTACCACTTCGGTGTCGGCTTCCAGGCCCTTGAGCGCGCTGTGCTCGGAAGGGATGAGCACGCGAACGCGCTCGCCAACGGCCAGTTTGGCGTTCACTTCGAGCTGCATGCCTGTGCTGGAAAGGTCCAGGCAAAGGGCAGGGTACTGCTGGCCGGCGTGCTCCAGGATGGCTTTTGTCTGCACCTGCATCCGGATGAAGTCGCGCTTCTCGCTGTAGTTGCGGTCGTCCAGGCTCACGCGCTGATCCTCTTGTCGTCATGGAGTGGGGCCGAACCCCTTATAACTTCCAGCGATTTCAGGTGTAAAGGCAGAGTTCGACTCGCGGCGCAAGCTTGAATCGCCCTGCGGATGGGAGTACCGTCTGCGCCGTAAAGCGAACCCCCGTACTCGTGCTCGGGCCTTAGGTCGGGTGCTACAACAACCCATCCCTGGCGCCGTTTGCCTGGATACTCCATGCACAATCCCAGTGCCAAGCTGCTGATTATTGATGACGACGAGGTAGTGCGCGCAAGCCTCGCGGCCTATCTGGAAGACAGTGGATTCAGCGTTCGGCAGGCCAGTAACGGCCTGCAAGGGCTGCAGGTTTTCGAGCAGGAGCGCCCGGATCTGGTGATCTGCGACCTGCGCATGCCTCAGGTCGATGGCCTGGAACTGATCCGCCGCATTTCCGAATTGGAATCAGAAACCCCTGTATTGGTGGTCTCCGGCGCCGGCGTCATGAGCGATGCTGTCGAAGCCTTGCGCCTGGGCGCGGCGGATTACCTGATCAAGCCCCTGGAAGACCTGGCCGTTCTCGAGCATTCGGTGCGTCGCGCGCTCGATCGCGCGGCACTGCGTCTCGAAAACCGCCGCTACCGGGAAAAGCTGGAATCCGCCAACCGGGAGCTGCAAGCCAGCCTGCACCTGCTGCAGGAAGACCAGAACGCCGGGCGCCAGGTGCAGATGAACATGCTACCGGTGACGCCCTGGGAAGTGGACGGCCTGCGTTTCGCCCACCAGATCATCCCGTCGCTGTACCTCTCGGGGGACTTCGTCGACTACTTCCGTGTGGACGACCGTCGGGTTGCCTTCTACCTGGCGGACGTTTCCGGCCACGGCGCGTCCTCGGCCTTCGTGACCGTTCTGCTCAAATTCATGACAACGCGCCTGCTCTATGAGTCCCGGCGCAATGGCATGCTGCCTGAGTTCAGACCTTCCGAGGTGCTTGGACACATCAACCGCGGCCTGATCAATACCAAGCTGGGCAAGCACGTGACTATGCTCGGTGGCGTGATCGACGAGGAGCGCGGCCAACTGACGTACAGCATTGGTGGGCATTTGCCGCTGCCGGTGCTCTATAGCGAGGGCAAGGCCTCCTACTTGACCGGTAAGGGCCTGCCGGTGGGGTTGTTCGAAGAGGCGAGCTATGATGATCGGGTCATCGATCTACCGTCGTCCTTCAGCCTGACCTTGCTCTCCGATGGGATCCTGGACCTTTTGCCCGGGGATACCCTCAAAGATAAGGAAGCCGCGCTGCCAGAGATGGTATGTGAGGCAGGTGGCAGTCTGGATGGCTTGCGACAAGTATTTGGACTGGCCAGCTTGGGCGAGATGCCGGATGATATCGCCTTGCTGGTGTTGAGCAGGAACCTTGCATGAGTACCGGTAAAATCCAGTTTGCCGAGCAGGATGGGACGTTCGTCCTGAAGTTCGTCGGGGAAATCCGCCTGACCCTGTGTTCGGCCCTGGATGCGACCATTGAAAAGATCTTTTCGGCGCTGAATTTCTCGGCGATCGTGATCGACCTGACCGAAACCCAGAGCATCGACAGCACCACCCTGGGGCTTCTGGCCAAGCTGTCGATCCTTTCGCGGCAGAAGGTGGGCCTGTTGCCCACGGTAGTGACCACCCACCCCGATATCACGCGGCTGCTGCAGTCGATGGGATTCGACCAGGTGTTCAATATCGTCGGGACGCCAATACCTTGCCCGGAATGCCTGGAAGACCTGCCGCCGCAGGATCAGACGGAGGAAGTGGTCCGCACCAAGGTGCTGGAAGCCCACCGAATCCTCATGGGACTCAATCAGTCCAATCGCGAAGCATTCCACGACCTGGTCAGCGCACTCGAGCGCCACTGATCGGTCGTTACTTCTCCGCAAATAAAAACGCGCGCAGCCCGTAACGGCTGCGCGCGTTCGCGTTTCAGCGGCGGGAGGCGAGCAGGGCTTCCAGCTTTTCCTGGTCGCGAGCAAACAGGCGAATGCCTTCGGCCAGCTTCTCGGTGGCCATGGCATCCTCGTTCAGCTGCCAGCGGAAGGCTATTTCGTCCAGCACGACGCGAGCTTCGGCGTCGCTTCCTGGAGCCAGGCTGCGATCCAGAGCCCCCTGATCGTCAGCCAGCTTCTGCAGCAGCTCCGGGCTGATGGTCAGTCGGTCACAGCCGGCGAGTGCCTCGATCTGCCCCAGGTTGCGGAAGCTGGCGCCCATCACCACGGTCCGATAACCATTGGCCTTGTAGTAGCGGTAGATGCGCGAGACAGACTGCACGCCAGGGTCTTCGCTGCCTACGAAGTCGCGGCCTTCGGCTTTCTTGTACCAGTCGTAGATGCGGCCGACGAAGGGCGAGATCAGGAACACACCGGCATCAGCGCAGGCCGCCGCCTGGGCGAAGTTGAACAGTAGGGTCAGGTTGGTCTGGATGCCTGCGCGCTCCAGCTGTTCGGCGGCACGAATGCCTTCCCAAGTGGAGGCGATCTTGATCAGTACACGCTCACGACCGATACCGGCCTCTTCGTAGAGACCCATCAGGCGCTCGGCGCGACGCAGGGTGGCATCGGTGTCGAAGGATAGGCGGGCATCCACCTCGGTGGAAATGCGCCCCGGTATCACCTTGAGAATTTCCTGGCCGACGGCCACACCGAAACGGTCGCAGGCCAGGCCCAGGTCATTGCCGGCGCCGTCCATGGCGCTGTCGAGCAACTCGGCATAGCGCGGCATGGCGGCAGCTTTCAGCAGCAGGGAAGGGTTGGTGGTGGCGTCGACCGGCTTCAGGCGCGCAATCGCGTCGAGGTCGCCGGTGTCGGCGACGACAGTGGTGTACTGCTTGAGTTGGTCCAGCTTGGCGGTCATGGCGAAACCTTGTCGTGGCGGATGATCTGACCTTACCCGAGCTGCCGGGGCTGCTCAACGGGGGCGTAAGGGCTTTTTACAGGCCATCGGCCTGCCCAGCTCAACAGACCCGGAAAAGAGGGGAGCAGGTTCCCCAGGGAAAAATATTTCACATTCTTATTGCGGTTTTTTCTCGCTCGTCCGTCTTCTTCTATGAGAGCCCGAGAAAATCGGGACACAGGCCGGCAGGAGATTCGGCCCGAGGCTTTGCGCCATGCAAGCCTTTGATCAACAAGGAGATCCTGATGCGAGTAGATGCGTTGCTCCGAGCCAAGCCGGTCGTCCCGCAGCCTATGGGCCTGAGGGAGGAGCGAAGCCTCCTGAACCTGGATCACCGCCAGTTGCGCCAGATGCTGCAGCAGGCAGGGATGAAGACCAGCATGCCGCGTCTCAAAGTGCTGGAAATACTCTGCCTCGCTTCGCAGGAAGGCAGCGACATTCCCAGTCGCGTTCTTCATGAGCGCCTGGTGGAGGCGGGCGAGCCGCTGTCGCTGGTCAGCGTGCGCCAGGTACTGGGGCGCATGGTGGATCGCGGCCTGGTGGTCGCCCAGGGGGCCAGTCGTTTTCGCCTGGCGCCGGCCTGGGAAGCGTCGATTTCCACTCAGCGGCCGCGCAGCAGCTCCGCAGCCTGATCCAGCAACGCCAGTGGGTCGGCGACCTTGTGCACGTCGACCGACAACAATTGGCGGAAGCGTCGGGCGCCGGGAAAGCCCTGGGCCAGGCCGAGCATATGGCGGGTGATGTGATGCATCACGCCACCGTCCTGAATATGGCGCTCGATATAGGGGCGCATGGCTTGGAGGGCTTCGGTGCGGCTGATCTGCGGACCGGCACAGCCAAACAGGTCGGCGTCCACCTCAGCGAGAAGGTAGGGGTTGTGGTACGCCTCGCGACCCAGCATCACACCATCGAAAATCTTCAGGTGCTCACGGCATTCGTCGAGGGTCTTGATGCCGCCGTTGAGGATCAGCTCCAGATCCGGGAAGTCCCGTTTCAACTGTGCTGCCACGTCATAGCGCAGCGGTGGAACCTCGCGATTCTCCTTGGGCGAAAGGCCTTCCAGGATGGCGATGCGCGCATGCACGGTGAAGCTGCGGCAGCCGGCTTCACGCACTTGGCCCACGAAGTCGCAGAGTTCCTCGTAGCTGTCCCGGCCATTGATACCGATGCGGTGTTTAACCGTCACCGGAATCTCCACCGCATCCAGCATCGCCTTGACGCAGTCGGCCACCAGGGCTGGATGGCCCATCAGACAGGCGCCGATCATGTTGTTCTGCACCCGGTCGCTGGGGCAGCCGACGTTCAGGTTCACCTCATCGTAGCCTGCCGCCTGCGCCATCTTCGCGCAGGCCGCCAGTTCTGCTGGCACGCTGCCACCGAGCTGCAGCGCCAACGGATGCTCCGCCTCGTCGTGGCGCAGGAAGCGCTCATGGTCACCACGCAACAACGCTCCCGTGGTCACCATCTCTGTGTAGAGCAGGGCATGCTGCGATAGCTGGCGCAGGAAGAAACGGCAATGTCGGTCCGTCCAGTCCATCATCGGCGCCACGGAGAAGCGGCGGGAAAGGGCAGGGCGCGTGGTGGGCTGGGGAGCGTTTAGAGCGGTCATCGGAAACGTCTGATTTGAACCTGTTTTGACCCCTTTCCGGCCATCTCGGCAGACCTGGTGCTGATTTTTAGCACTGGGTTCATGGGATTTAGCACTGCAGGAAAGCATGGGCGCGATCACGCGGCGAAAGAACAAGAACGGAGAGGTGAAATACACCGCTCAAATCAGGCTGCGCCGGCAAGGGCGCATAGTCTATCAGGAAACCCAATCCTTCGATTTCAAGCAGACGGCCCGCGTCTGTCTGCTGCGACGTGGGTCCGAACTGGCCGCGCCCGGGGTCTGGAACGCGCCAAACGCAAGGAGTCCAAGGTGCGGCGAATGATCGGTCAGTCGATCCGCTCGGTCACCCGCCTACAACGCAGGCAATCGATGCGGCGCACTGGCACCTGTAGCAGAGCGCGTTGATCCAACAAACTCCGATCACGCACCCGGCGCAGTCGGCGCCCATGGTTCAATCGATAGCGACTGCATTTGGGCGCTTGGTCAGCTTGGGGCTCGAGTTCAGTCGGCAGAGTGCTGTCGGCGAATGGGCGACATGCATCAACCGCGTCGCTTGGTCAGAGTTGGGCAAGATCAATAGGATGCGCGACGGCAGCGGGGATCGGGGGGGGGTGGCGATTGCAAGCTAACCCGCAAATCGATCTTCCTCAAGACTCCGCGAAGAACCAAAAAAGAAGGGGGCACGCTTGTGGCGTGCCCCCTTTGCCGTCAGTGAATGATGGCCAACCGTCGAAGAGAAGAGTGGGCGGGGCCGCCCCGGTAAGGGTGGTCCGCCTGGAGGCAAGGCCTCCGGTGTTGCGACCGGCACCTGCCTTGTGAGCGGGTGCCGGGGTGGAACAATGTCGCTCCCGAGGGCGCGACGGGGTGTCAGCCGATGGTCATCAGGCTGGCGTTGCCGCCAGCAGCGGCGGTGTTGACGCTGATGGCGCGTTCGATCAGCAGGCGCTCCAGCGGGATCGCGGTCTCGCCCTGGGACAGGCCCTGGACGCCGATGATGGGACCCTTGCGGGAAGCGACCTGCTGGCAGATGGCGCTCAGTTGATCGGAGTCACCGTGGTGCAGCACGGCATCGAAGACGACTTCGGGCTGGCTCCAGTCCGCAACCAGCTGGATGCGTGCCTGCACTGCTTTCGGCAGGGCGCCGCGCAGCTTGCCGGTCAGTTCGCTGGTGGCCCAGAGCGCGCTGCTGCCAACGGCCAGAGCGCCCGCCAGTTGGACGAGCAGGTCGGTTTCGTCGTCCGCCAGGCAGAGTACGGTCTCGCGCGGCAGCAGCACGTAGGTGTTGCGCTCGCCAGTCGGGCCAGGCAGGACGCGGGTCAGGCCGCTCTGGGACTGCTCGGCGAAGCTGTCGCAGAGGCTCGCCAGGCTGTCCTTGCCGTTCTTCGCGGCCCAGGCCTTGAGGGCTTCCAGGGGCTTGCCCTGACGTTCCTGCAGGGTGGTGCGCTGCTGGGTGTCGGCGACGCTTTGGCCATCCAGGCGTTGGAAGGTGCGGCTGACGCCGTCGACCGGGCGGGTGGCCAGCAGGCGGTACATGTACAGCGGGCCGCCGGCTTTCGGGCCGGTACCGGACAGGCCTTCGCCACCGAAGGGCTGCACGCCGACCACGGCGCCGACCATGTTGCGGTTGACGTAAAGGTTACCGGCGTGGGCCTTGTCCACCACCTTGGCGATGGTTTCGTCGATGCGGGTGTGCACGCCCAGGGTCAGGCCGTAACCGGTGCCGTTGATCTGGTCGAGCAGGGCGTCCATGTCCTCGCGCTTGTAACGAAGCAGGTGCAGCACGGGGCCGAAGATTTCGCGTTCCAGGTCGGCGAGGCTGTCCAGTTCGATCAGGGTCGGCATCACGAAGGTGCCGCGCTGCATCACATCACCCTCGGTGCGGGCGATCTGGAACACGCTGCGGCCTTTGCTGCGCATGGCCTGGACGTGCTTGTCGATGTTGGCCTTGGCCTCAGCGTCGATGACTGGGCCGATATCCACGTTCAGGTGCTCGGGGTTGCCGATGCGGCACTCGGCCATGGCGCCCTTGAGCATCTCCACCACACGGTCGGCCACGTCTTCCTGCACGCACAGCACGCGCAGGGCGGAGCAGCGCTGGCCGGCGCTGTCGAAGGCGGAAGCGATCACGTCGGTCACCACCTGCTCGGCCAGGGCCGAGGAGTCGACGATCATGGCGTTCTGGCCGCCGGTCTCGGCGATCAGCGGGATCGGACGGCCTTGGGCGTCCAGGCGGCCGGCGACGTTGCGGGCGAGGATGCCAGCCACTTCGGTGGAGCCGGTGAACATCACGCCTTTCACGCGCTCATCGCTCACCAGGGCGGCGCCCACGGTGTGGCCGAGGCCTGGCAGCAGTTGCACCACGCCTTCCGGAATGCCGGCCTGGAGCAGGATGCGCACGGCCTGGGCGGCAATCAGCGGGGTCTGTTCGGCGGGCTTGGCCAGCACGGTGTTGCCGGCGGCCAGGGCAGCGGCCACTTGGCCGGCGAAGATCGCCAGGGGGAAGTTCCACGGGCTGATGCACACCACCGGGCCCAGCGGGCGGTGCGTGTCGTTGGCGAAGTCGTGGCGGGCCTGGGCGGCGTAATAGCGCAGGAAGTCCACGGCCTCGCGCACTTCGGCGATGGCGTTGTTGAAGGTCTTGCCAGCTTCGCGGACGAGAATGCCCATCAGCGGCTGCATCTCGGCTTCCATCAGGTCGGCGGCGCGATCCAGGGCGGCGGCGCGCTCCACCGGCGGGGTGGATTGCCAGATCGGTGCGGCGGTGATGGAGGCCAGCACGGCATTGCCGACGTCAGCGGTGGTGGCGTTCTGCACGTGGCCGACCACGTCGCGGTGATCCGCCGGGTTCAGCACGGGCTCGCTCGGGCCTTCGCTGGTTGGGCAGCCGAGTATCGGCTGGGCGCGCCAGTCGGCGTGGCCGCTGCTCAGCAGGGCGCTGGACAGGGACGCCAGGCGGTGTTCGTTGGCCATGTCGATGCCACTGGAGTTGACTCGGGCGTCGCCGTACAGGGCCTTGGGCTGCGGGATGCGCGGGTGCGGGAGGCCCAGGGCGCCTTCGACACTGGCCATGGCCTCGGCGCTGGCAACCGGATCTTCCACCAGTTCTTTGATGGAGATGCTGTGGTCGGCGATGCGGTTGACGAACGAGGTGTTGGCGCCGTTTTCAAGCAGGCGGCGGACCAGGTAGGCCAGCAGGGTTTCATGGGTGCCGACCGGTGCGTAGATGCGGCACGGTCGGTTCAGCTTGCCGTCGGCGATCTTGCCCACCACTTGCTCGTACAGCGGTTCACCCATGCCGTGCAGGCACTGGAACTCGTACTGGCCCGGGTAGTAGTTCTGGCCGGCGATCTGGTAGATGGCCGACAGGGTGTGGGCGTTGTGGGTGGCGAACTGCGGATAGATGACTTCCGGCACGCCCAGCAGCTTGCGTGCGCAGGCGATGTAGGAAACGTCGGTGTAGACCTTGCGGCTGTAGACCGGGAAGCCTTCCAGGCCATCGACCTGGGCGCGCTTGATCTCGCTGTCCCAGTAGGCGCCTTTCACCAGGCGGATCATCAGGCGGTGCTGGCTGCGGCGGGCGAGATCGATCACGTAGTCGATCACGTACGGGCAGCGCTTCTGGTAGGCCTGGATGACGAAGCCGATGCCGTTCCAGCCCTTCAGGCTCGGCTCGAAGCAGAGACGCTCGAGCAGGTCGAGGGAGATTTCCAGGCGGTCGGCTTCTTCGGCGTCGATGTTCAGGCCGATGTCGTACTGCTTGGCCAGCAGGGTCAGCGACAGCAGGCGCGGGTACAGCTCACCCATCATGCGCTCGTACTGGGCGCGGCTGTAGCGCGGGTGCAGGGCGGAGAGCTTGATTGAGATGCCCGGACCTTCGTAGATGCCGCGGCCGTGGGAAGCCTTGCCGATAGCGTGGATGGCCTGCTCGTAAGAGGCGTAGTAGCGCTGGGCGTCTTCCTCGGTCAGCGCGGCTTCGCCGAGCATGTCGTAGGAGTAGCGGAAGCCCTTGGCTTCGAAGTTGGTGGCGTTGGCCAGGGCCTCGGCAATGGTTTCGCCGGTGACGAACTGCTCGCCCATCAGGCGCATGGCCATGTCCACGCCCTTGCGGATCACCGGCTCGCCGCTCTTGCCGATGATGCGGTTCAGCGAGGACGACAGCCCGGCTTCATTGTGGGTGGATACCAGCTTGCCGGTGATCAGCAGGCCCCAGGAGGCCGCGTTGACGAACATCGACGGGCTCTGGCCCAGATGCTGCTGCCAGTTGCCGGTGCTGATCTTGTCGCGGATCAGGGCGTCACGGGTGCCCTTGTCCGGGATGCGCAGCAGGGCTTCGGCCAGGCACATCAGCGCCACGCCTTCCTGGGAGGACAGGGAGAATTCCTGCAGCAGGCCCTGGACGATTCCGGCGCGGCCGCCAGCGCTCTTCTGGTTGCGCAGTTTCTCGGCGATGCCATAGGCCAGCTTGTAGGCGGCGTCAGCCATCTCGGCGGGCAGGCGGGCCTGCTCCAGCAGCATGGGCACGGCTTCCTGCTCGGGGCGGCGGTAGGCGGCGGTAATGGCCGCGCGCAGCACGGACTGCGGCAGGATGCTTTCGGCGAATTCGAGGAACGGCTGGTGGGTAGGCTCGGGGAGGGCTTCGAGCGCGTCGTGGTCACCTTCGGCCAGGCGCTGGGCAATGCCTTGGAGTTCCGGAAGGGTCATGCCGCTTTCCAGGGCCTCGAGGTAGCTGAAGATCGCTTGCTTGATCAGCCAATGCGGGGTGCGCTCGATCCTGCGCGCAGCTTCCTTGAGACGATCACGGGTAGCCTCGTCCAGTTTCACGCCAAGGGTGGTGCTCGTAGCCATTTCTTGTCCTCTTTTCAGCCGTGGTCGTACGGCAGTAGCGGCGCAAAGATTAGCGATGTCCTACAAGGGGTGCAACCTGGTGCAACCAAAGGTCGTATATCTGGCGACGATCAGCGGATGAAAGGTCGCCTCAATGACTCGAAAAGGTTGCACCTGATTGGTGCGAAGGCTCGAAAATACGGGCGTTTCGCAAGGCGTGGCCGGCTTGGCAAGGGAGGGTGCAACCCAGGTGCAGCCGGTTTTGGCCCTACCTGGAAAGCATAGGCCGCCCTCGCTGAATGCCGAGGGCGGCGACGGATGGTGGTGCAGTCAGGCCTTGGCGGCTTGTGCAGCCTCGACCTGGGCGAGGAGGGTTTGGCGGGCGCTGTCGAGGATGCGGTCGGACAGTTCTTCGCTGGCCACGCTGCGGGCCAGCGTCAGCGCACCCACCAGGGTGGCGAGCATTGCCAGACTCTGTTCTGCGCTGCCGGTTTCCTTCTCCATGAGTTCCAGCAGGCCGGTCAGTACGCCATCGGTGATGGGGCTGGCATTGCCGCGCTGGCCCATTTCGGCCGACATGGTCGGCAGCGGGCAACCCTGCTCGGGGTGGGCGCGGTGCTGAGGCGAGAGGTAGCGCTCGAAGAAGGTTTTCAGCGGTTGTTCCTTGGAGAACGCCTTGGCCCATTGGGCATTGGCGTCATTCGCTGCTGCCTGGAGAGCCTCTTCCACCAGGGCATCCTTGGATTTGAAGTGCGCATAGAAGCCGCCATGGGTCAGACCGAGCGCCTTCATCAGCGGTTGCAGGCCGGTAGCGTCGATACCGTCGGCGCGGAAGCGACGAGACGCCTCGGCGACGATGCGTTTGTGGGTTTCTGCCTTGTGGTCTTCGGGGTAGCGCATGGCGGTCACCTCGTGGGGAAGATTGATATTGCGATTGTAATTCACATCCCCTGTCGCGCGAGCGGAAATTGGCCACGGCGCCGAACCGGGTGCCGTGGCTGAACGATCACATGCCATGGCTTCCTGGTCGACGTGGGAGATGGCGCAATAGCCGTACGACAAAGTGGCCAGGGGCGTGATCGATCAGCCGGAAACCTGGGCCTGTTCGGCTTTCACCGCGCTGATGAAGGCTTGCATGGCCGAGGACTTGATGCGGTGGCGGCGGGTGATCAGGCCAAAGGGCGGCAGGCGCGGTTCGAAGGCGATGGGCAGTACCGCCAGCAGATGGCGGCCGGGATAGTCCTCAACCACTGAACGCGGGGTGACACCGATCATGTCAGTCTGCTGCAAGAGGGAGAGCAGGGTCATGATGGAGGTGGTTTCGACAATGCTGCTGGGGATGTCCACGCGGGCGTTGTGGAAGGCCTGGTTGACGATGGCTCGCATCGGGCTGGGGTGTTGCTGGAGCACCCAGGTCATGCCTTGAAGCTCGGTCCAGGACAGGCTCTGTGCGTCGGCGATGGGATTTTGCGCGCCAGCGATCACGCACAGTTCCTCCTCTCCCAGGCTGTCGAACAACAGGTCGTCAGCACGCGCGCCGGTGGGGATGCGTCCCAGGACCACGTCCAACTGATCTTGCTGCAGGGCCTGGACCAGGACGTCGCTGGTGTCCACCTGGATGCTCATGGACAGGCGCGGGTGGCTCTTCTTCAGGGTTGCGATGGTACGGGTCAGCAGGCCCGAGGCCAGGGCCGGAATGGCGCCCACGGTCACTCGTCCCAGGTTGCCGGATTCCAGGGCGGCCAGTTCTTCGCGCATGCCCGACAGCTCGGCGAAGACCATCCGTGAGTAGTAGATGACCGTCTCGCCAAAGGCCGTGGCACGCATGCCGCGGGGCAGGCGCTCGAACAGTTCGACCCCGAGCAGGCCTTCGGCCTCGTGGAGCATCTTGGTCGCTGCTGGCTGGGTCATGCCGATCTCGTCGGCGGCGCGGCGCAGCGAGCCAAACTCTTCCAGGGCCAGCATCAGGCGCATTTGCCGCAGGCGCAGACGGCTGTGGATGAGGGCAGCTTCGGGGATGCGCGACATGGGCAGTGCTCGGCAGTGAAAGAGGGGCAAGCCTGACAAGAAACGCCAGGCCTTGCCAAGGGGAGAAGGTTGTACCGAATCGATGGATGGGCTGCAGGAGCCAGCTTGCTGGCGAAAAGCGTTTCGCGAGCAAGCTGGCTCCTACGGAGCGGCTGGGACTACGGCATGGATCGCCGCACCTTGGCGCATTTCAGCCCGGCCAGGGCCTTGGCACCGCGTGCCAGCAAAGGCCAGAACAGCATCAGCAAGGCCGCGGTGGTCAGGCTGCCCACCAGCGGGTTGGACCAGAAGATGGAAAGCTCGCCGTTCGAGAACAGCATGGACTGGCGGAACGCATCCTCGGCCTTGTCCCCCAGCACGGCCGCCAGGACCAGCGGCGCGATGGGGTAGCCGAGCTTCTTGAACAGATAGCCCAGAGCGCCGAAGCCGAGCATCAACACCACATCGAACATCGAGTTATGCACCGAGTAGGCGCCGATGGCACAGACCATGACGATGATGGGGGCGATGATCGAGAAGGGGATGCGCAGGATCGAGGCGAACAGAGGCACGGTGGCCAGCACCACGATCAGGCTGACGATGTTGCCCAGGTACATGCTGGCGATCAGGCCCCAGACGAAGTCGTGCTGCTCGACGAACAGCGTCGGTCCCGGATGCAGGCCCCAGATCATCAGGCCGCCCAGCATCACCGCAGCGGTGGCCGAACCAGGAATTCCCAAGGTCAGCATGGGCAGCAGGGCGCTGGTGCCGGCGGAATGGTCGGCGGTTTCCGGCGCGATCACACCTTCGATCTCGCCCTTGCCAAAGTTCTCGCGGTTCTTCGAGAAACGTCGAGCCAGGCTGTAGCTCATGAAGGAGGCCGCAGTCGGCCCACCGGGGGTAATGCCCATCCAGCAGCCTACCAGGGCACTGCGCAGCCAGGTCAACCAGTAGCGCGGCAGCTTGGCCCAGGTGCGGAAAATCACCATGGGCGTGATGCGTGCCCGCTCGCCACGGAAGACCAGGCCTTCCTCCACCGTGCAGAGGATTTCGCCGATACCGAACAGCCCGATCACCGCCACCTCGAAGCTGATGCCCGACAGCAGCCAGGGTTGGTCGAAGGTCAGGCGCAGATCACCGGACACGGTGTCCATGCCGACCGCGGCCATGGCGAAGCCGATCATCATTGCCACCAGCGTTTTCAGCGGCGGGTTCTTGCTCATGCCGATGAAGGTGCAGAACGCCAGCAGGTACACCGCGAAGAACTCCGGCGAGCTGAACGCCATGGCGAACTCGGCGATGCGTGTGGAGAGGAAGGTCAGCAGCAGCACGCCGACCAGCGCACCCAGCAGCGCCGAGGTGAAGGCGGCAGTCAATGCCTCGGCGGCCTTGCCCTGGCGGGCCATGGGGTAGCCGTCGAAGGTGGTTGCCACGGATGAGGGCTCGCCTGGGATGTTGAACAGGATCGAGGTGATCGAGCCGCCAAACAGCGCCCCCCAGTACATGCAGGAGAGCAGGATGATCGCCGACACCGGCTCCATGGTGAAGGTCAGTGGGAGCAGCAGGGCAACCCCGTTCGGTGCGCCGAGGCCGGGCAGGACGCCGACCAGAATGCCCAGCAGCACGCCCACCACCATCAGGCCGATATGGCCGGGGGTCAGGATCAGGTTCATGCCCTGCATCAGGGAGTCGAACTCGCTCATTTCAGCAGCCCTCCCAGCATGGCCAGAGGGCCTGCCTGCAGTGGCACCTTGAACCAGAGCGCGAAGACCAGGTAGCTGGCAAGCGCCGCGCCACAGGAAACCGCTGCGATGGTCAGGAAGCCATAGGGCTTCTCGCGTTGGCGGTCGCGCCACATGAACCAGGCGATGAAACCGGCTGAGGCCAGGTAAATGCCGGTGAAGGGCATGCAGGCGACGTAGAGGACGATAGGGAGGAACACCGCCAGCACTTGGCGGAACGCACCGCGGCTGACGAAGGCCTCGGCCAGGGAGCGCCAGCGCGCGATTGCCAGCACCAGGTTGGCCAGGCTGGCGGCGCTCAGTAGCAGGCCGATGTAGAAGGGGAAGTAGCCCGGCTCGGGGCCGGCATCACCCCAGCCGATGCCGCCGGCATGGCTGCCGTACATGACCACGGCGCCGACCAGGGCTGTAAAGAGCGCAAGACCGGCTTCCACCCAGCGGGTGCCGACGAGCGCGGACGAATCAAGGTTTCTGGACATGGTTTCACCCCACTGGCGGGCGCCGCACAGGACGGCGCCCGCGCTGGATCACTTGCGCAGCCAGCCGGCTTCCTGGAAGACCGGGGTCACCCGGGCAGTGTCCTTCTCGATGTAGGCGGCCAGTTCATCGCCGGCGAGGAAGGTCGGCACCAGCGCATTGCGCTCGACGTACGACTTGAACTCCGGGGTCTGGCTGACCTTGCGCAGCAGTTCGACATAGAAGGCGCGCTGCTCGGGGGTGACATCCCCCGCCATGAATACCGTTCGCGGGAAGCGATACTGGTCGACGCCCAGGCCCTGCTCCTTGCAGGTGGGCACATCGGCCCAGGATTTCTCACCGGCGACTTTCTCGGTGTAGGCCATGCGCGTCTGGCTGAACACGCAGAGCGGCTGCACCTGATCGCCGCGCCACTGGCTGAGGCTCTCGCTGGGATTGTTGACGTTGGATGTGATGTGCTTGCCGGCCAGTTGGGTGGCCGCTTCGCTACCGCTCTTGAAGGGGATGTAAGTGAGCCTGGTACCGGTGGTCTGGTTCAGCAGCAGGGTCAGGGTCTGGTCCACGTCCTTGGATTGGCTGCCGCCCATGCGCATGTTCGCCGGGTCCGTCTTGATCTGTTCGTAGTAACCCTTGGCGTCCTGCCAGGGCGCGTCTTTGTAGGTCCAGAGGATGAAGTCGTCCTCGGCCACCGCAGCCACCGGGGTCAGGTCGGTCCACTGGTAGCCCAGCTTGGCCACCAGCGGCAGCAGGTAAATGTTGTTGGTGCCGATCACCAGGCGCTCGGCCTCTCCCTTGGACAGCTTCATGTCGAGGAAGGCTTCGGCGCCGTTGCCGCCGCCCTTGTTCATTACCACGGTGTTCACGTCCAGCAGCTTGTGCTGGCTGATGATCGACTGGATCAGGCGACCCAACTGGTCGGTGCCGCCGCCGGGGCCGCCAGCGACCAGGATTTCTACGTTCTTCTCGGGCTGCCAGGTAGCAGCGAAGGCGGGGAGGGTGCTGGCGCAGACCAGGGCGCAGCCGGCGAGCAGGCGAGCGATATGACGAACGGGAGCAGTTCGCATGGTGGACCTCTTCTTGTGTTTGTTATGGGTGGGGCCGAGTGTGTGAAGCGGGCGCTAGCGCGTCTACTCAATTAATCGCATACAGCGATAGCCAGGGGTTATCGCTAAGCGCGCCATCGCTCTAGGCTGGCATATCAGGCTTTCGAGAAGCCTTCACGCTTGCGAGTTCGAACCTGCGATATCCCCAGGGAATAGGTCTATGAGGACTTTTGATTAGACGGTTATTGATCCGGGTTGGGATAGTTCGTCCACACCCTCAGCGCCCAAGGACTGCAGGGATGCCTAACAAGAACGATAAGAACGAGGTCAGAGCCATGAGCGCAGTGCACCGACTGCCCCCTTTACCTGTCTCCACCGATCAAACGGTGGCAATGCGTCCGTCCCGTGTCCGCTGGCGCATCTTCGCGATCATCTTTGCCCTCACGGTGATCAACCTGATCGACCGCGTTTCCCTGTCCATCGCCATGCCCACGATCGGCAAGGAGTTCGACCTGTCGCCCAGCATGCAGGGGCTGATCCTCAGCAGCTTCTTCTGGGCCTATGCGCTGCTGCAGATTCCTGGCGGCTGGCTGATCGACCGCTACGGCCCGCGCCGGGTGATCGGCTGGTCCACCGGTCTCTGGGGGCTGTTCCAGACACTCGCGGCCTTCGCCACCGGTGGCTTGTCGCTGCTGTTCGCCCGGGTCGCCCTGGGCGCCGCCGAAGCGCCGCTGTTCCCGTCCGGCGGCAAGCTCAACTCGCTCTGGCTGGCGCCCAGCGAGCGCAGCCGCGGCGCGGTACTGATGGATTGCGGTGGTCCGTTGGGCGTCGCCCTGGGAGGCTTGATCATCGCCTACCTGATTGCCGTGCTCGGGTCCTGGCGCATCGCTTTCTTCGTCGCCGGTATCGCCACCCTGGCCATGGCCTGGCTGGCCTGGCACTACCTGCGCGACGATCCGGCGCTGCACCCGGACGTCAACGAGGCGGAGCTGGAGCGCATCAACGCCGGTCGCGTGACTTCCATCGCCGAGGCGGCACGGGCGCCGGTGAAGGGCCTGGGCATCGCCGCCCGCTCGCTGACCGGCATGCTGCTGGGGCGCGCCAGCTGGGCCATGGTGTTCTTCGGCCTGCTGACCTGGGGGCCCAGCTACCTGGCCCAGGCCCGGGGCTTCGACATCAAGGGCATCGGCGCTGCCACCTTCATCATCTTCCTCTGTGGCGCACTCGGCTCGCTGTGCGGCGGTTTCCTCTGCGACACCCTGATCCGCAAGGGCGTGCGCCGTGGCCTGGCGGCCAAGGGCCTGCTGGCGGTAGCCGGCCTGGTGGCACTGGTGGCCTTCCTGCTGCTGCCGACCCTGCACGATGCCTACGCCGCCGTGGCGCTGCTCTGCCTGACCGCCTTCTTCCTCATGTGGGGCAGCCTCTACTGGAGCTTCCCGGCGCTGCTCGCCGCCCCGGCGCGGGTCGGCCTGATCGGCGGGGTGATGAACCTGGCCGGCAGCCTCGGCGGCATCCTGGTGCCGATCCTGGTCGGGGTGATCCTCCAATACTTCGGCGGCTATGCCGGCGTGCTCAGCTTCTTCGCCGGCTGCTCGGCCCTGTTCGTCGCCGGCACCCTGCTCATCGGCCTGGACAACGACGAGGTGAAAGATGCCTGAGCAAAGGCTCTACGACGGCCCGATCATCGATGCCCACCACCACTTCTGGGACCCGCAACTGAACTTCCATCCCTGGTTGTCGGGTGAGGCCATCCCGTTCCGCTATGGGGACTACAGCGCCATCCGGCGCCGCTACTTCCCGGAGGACTATCTCGCCGATGCCGGTGAGCACCAGGTGGTCGCCACCGTCTACGTGGAAACCGAGTGGGACCCGCGCGACCCCATCGGCGAAACCCGCTTCATCCACGAGGTGGCGGCCCGCTACGGCGCGCCGAATGCGGTGGTTGCCCAGGCCTGGCTGGATGCCCCGGACGCCGCCCAGGTGCTCGCCGCCCAGGCCGCCTTCGAGCGGGTACGCAGCGTGCGCCACAAGCCGGGCGGCCCGGCGCGCCCCGAAGAGGTCGGCCAGTGCCGCAGCCTGATGAGCGACGAGGCCTGGCGCCGGGGTTATGCCGAACTGGGTCGACACGGCTTGCACTTCGACCTGCAGACCCCCTGGTGGAACCTGCCGGAGGCCGAGGCGCTGGCGCGGGACTTCCCCGCTACCCGGCTGATCCTCAACCACGCCGGCCTGCCGTCGGACCGCAGCGAGGCCGGGCTGGCCGGCTGGCATGCGGCCATGGCGCGCTTCGCCGAGCTGCCCAACGTCGCGGTGAAGATCTCCGGCATCGGCCTTGCCGGGCGCCCCTGGTGCGCCGAGGACAACGCCTGGATCGTCCGCGAGACCGTCGCCATGTTCGGGCCGGAGCGGGCCATGTTCGCCAGCAATTTCCCCGTCGATGGCCTGTGCGGCTCGTTCGACACCATCTACAGCGGCTTCAAGCGCATCGTCGCCGACCTGCCGTATGCCGACCAGGAGCAACTGTTCTGCGGCACCGCGCGGCGCATCTACCGTACCCAGCCCACGGCTTTCCGCCTGCCGCAGGGCATCACCGACATGAGGACTTCCGCATGAACCAACCCCGTCTTCCCCGCATCGCCATGGTCCTGGGCGACCCCGCCGGCATCGGCCCGGAACTGATCGCCCGGCTGCTGGCCGAGCCCGAGGTACGGCGGCAGGCCCATGTGCTGCTGATCGCCGACGAGGCAGAGATGCTCAAGGGCATGCAGATCGCCGGGTGCGAGTTCCCGTACCGGCCGGTCGCCTCCCTGGATGAGCTGGCATTCACGGATGAGGTGCCGCTGTTCTATCACTACCGTGGCGCGGCTAAAGGCCCGTTTCCGCGCAGCGAGGCCAGCGTGGTGGGGGGGCGCTACAGCCTGGACACCCTCGAAGTGGCCCTGCGCCTGACGGCCGACAAGACCACCGACGCCATCCTCTTCGGTCCCCTGAACAAGACCTCCCTGCACATGGCCGGCATGGCCCACAGCGACGAGCTGCACTGGTTCGCCGAGTATCTCGACTTCCAGGGACCGTTCTGCGAGTTCAACGTGCTGGACAACCTCTGGACGTCGCGGGTGACCTCCCACGTGGCCCTGGCCGACGTGCCGGGGCTGATGAATCAGGACCGGGTGGTGGAAGCCATTCGCCTGATCGATACCGCACTCAAGCGCAGCGGGCTGGAAAAGCCGCGCATCGGCGTCTGCGGCCTCAACCCGCACAACGGCGACAACGGCAGCTTCGGCCGCGAGGAACTGGACATCATCGGCCCGGCGGTGGCCCGCGCGCAGGAGCAGGGCATCGACGCCCAGGGACCGTTCCCGGCCGACACCATCTTCCTCAAGGTGCAGGGCGATGCGCGGGCCTTCGACGCGGTGGTGACCATGTACCACGACCAGGGGCAGATCGCGATCAAGCTGATGGGCTTTTCCCGCGGGGTGACGGTGCAGGGCGGCCTGCCCATCCCCATCACCACCCCGGCCCATGGCACCGCCTTCGACATCGCCGGCCAGGGCAAGGCCAACGTCGGCGCCACCCGCCAGGCCTTCGAGATCGCCTGTCGCATGGGGCGCACCCGGGGCTGAGTCCCTAGCTAACCCTCAGGCCCTCTCTCGCTTTCACCGCGCCACCCAATGGGTGAGCGCGGTTTTTGTGCTGCATGCTCGACAGTGGATCGATAACCACCTCGGCGTCGCGTGGCTTAGACGTATTTCCTGTGGTTATCACCGAATGAACACAAGTGATTATTCGCCAAGCCACCCGCTGGCTAGAGTCGGCCTCAACGAACGCGCCTCGCGTCTCGTTGAAATACCTACAAGAAGCCCGCCTTGTTGCCTCGCAAGGCGATTACCGGCAACAGAAGGACCTCACAATGACAACTACGATTTCCCTGCCCGAGGCACTTGCCTCCGCCATTTCCAGAAGCCGCCTGCGGCTGCTGCCATTCCTCATCCTGATGTACGTGCTGGCCTTCATCGACCGGGCCAATGTGGGGTATGCGCGCACCTTCCTGCAGGCCGATACCGGTCTCAGTGACGCCGCATTCGCCTTCGGTGCGAGCATTTTCTTCATCGGTTATGCCTGCTTCGAAGTGCCCAGCAACCTGATGCTGCACCGCCTCGGCGCCCGCGTGTGGCTGTGCCGGATCATGGTCACCTGGGGCCTCGTCTCGGCTGCCATGATGTTTGCCGACAGCGCTACCGCCTTCTACGTACTGCGCTTCATGTTGGGCGTGGCGGAAGCCGGCTTTTTCCCTGGCATCATCCTGTACCTCACTTACTGGTTCCCAGCGCAGAGCCGCGGCCAGGCGTTGGGAATGTTCTACTTCGGCCTGCCGCTGGCGCTGGTGCTGGGTGGGCCGCTGTCGGGCTGGCTGCTGGAGTTCCACGGCATCTTCGGCATGACCAACTGGCAATGGCTGTTCGTGGTCGAGGGCCTGATGGCGTCGGTGGTGGGGATCGCCGCCTACTTCTACCTGGTGGACCGCCCGCGTGATGCCCGCTGGCTGAGTGCGGAGGAGAAGGCCGCGCTGGAGGACAAGCTGGCCGAGGAGGACGCGCAGAAGCGCGGCCACAGCCCCCATGGCTTCCTCAGCGCGCTGCGCAGTGGCCAGGTGCTGAAGTTCTGCCTGGTCTACTTCACCGTGCAGATGAGTGTGTACGGCGTGGTCTTCTACCTGCCCACCCGCATCGCGGGCTTCCTTGACGGCCATGTCGGCTTGAGCGTCGGTCTGCTGACCGCCATTCCCTGGGCCTGCGCCCTGGTGGTGACCCGTCTGGTCACCCGTCACGCCGACCGCACCGGGCAACACCGTAACCTTGCCGCCCTGATGTTGGCGATGGCGGCCGCAGGTATCGCCGCATCGGCGCTCAGCCCAAACCTGACCTTCGCGGTGATCGCCTTCTGTTTCGCCGCCTCCGGATTCGTTTCGGTTCAGCCGTTGTTCTGGACGATTCCCACCAGCTACCTGAGCGGTGCGGCGGCGGCCAGCGGCATTGCCCTGATCAACTCCCTGGGCAACCTCGGCGGCTTCGTCGCGCCGAATCTCAAGACCTTGATGGAAACCCTCTTCGGTGACCCACGCGCGGGCATGTTCGCCCTCGCGGTGGTCGCTGTGATCGGCGCCCTGCTGATCCTCCGCCTGAACACCCGCAAAACCGCTATCGAGCAGGCCCTCGAGCCTGCCCGCGCGAACTGACTGCAGCCATAGGAGCCATGCACATGAAAATCAAATCCATCCGGACCCGCGTATTCGAGTGGAAAGGCAAGGTGGTGCCGCCCCAGGCGCACTTCTGCACCAATGCCACCGACATCCTCTACGAGCGTGGCGATGCCATGGGCTCGTTCCGCTTCCACGGCTGGCTGGTGGTGGAGGTGGAGACCGACACGGGCATCGTCGGCATTGGTAACTGCGCCCTGGCGCCACGCGTGGCCAAGGAGATCATCGACCTCTACCTGGCCCCCATTGCAATCGGCGAAGACCCCTTCGACTACGAATACATCTGGCAGAAGATGTACCGCCGCAGCCACGCCTGGGGCCGCAAGGGCATCGGCATGGCCGCCATCTCGGCGGTGGACCTGGCCATCTGGGACATCATGGGCAAGGCCGTGAACAAGCCGGTGTTCAAGCTGCTGGGCGGACGTACCAAGGAAAAGATCTGGACCTACGCGTCCAAGCTCTACGCCAACGACAACCTCGACCAGTTCCTGGAGGAGGCCCAGGGCTACCTGAACCAGGGCTTCACCGCGCTGAAGATGCGCTTCGGCTACGGTCCCAAGGACGGCCCGGCGGGCATGCGCAAGAACATCGAGCAGGTCCGCGCCCTGCGTGAACTGGCCGGCCCGGATGTGGACATCATGCTCGAGTGCTACATGGGCTGGACCCTGGAGTACGCCCGCCGCATGTTGCCCAAACTGGCGGAGTTCGAGCCGCGCTGGCTGGAAGAACCGGTGATTGCCGACGACATCGAAGGCTACGTGGAGCTGAAGAAGATGGGCATCATGCCGATCTCCGGCGGTGAGCATGAGTTCACGTCCTACGGCTTCAAGGACCTGCTGGAACGCCGCGCTGTCGACGTGATCCAGTACGACACCAACCGCGTTGGCGGCATCACCGCCGCACGCAAGATCAACGCCATGGCTGAAGCCTGGTCGGTGCCGGTGATCCCCCACGCCGGGCAGATGCACAACTACCACCTGACCATGGCCAGCACCGCATCGCCCATGGCCGAGTTCTTCCCGGTGTTCGACGTCGAGGTCGGCAACGAGCTCTTCTACTACGTATTCAAGGGCGAGCCGCAGCCGGTCAACGGTTACATCCAGCTGGATGACAACCTGCCGGGCCTGGGCCTGGAAATCTCCGAGGAGTACCTCAAGGACTTCAACATCATCGAGTGATGGGCGTGGGCGCTGCCCTCGCGGCGGCGCCGTGCAAGGCCAACAGGAGGCCCAGACATGCGGTTGATTCAATTCGAGAACGGCGTCGGCGAACGCCAGGTTGGTGTGGTCGAGGGCAACCAGGTCCAGGTGCTGTGCAATACCCGTAGCACCCGCGAGTTGGCCCTGGCGGCCATTCGCGCAGGGCGTTCGCTGCGGGATGAGGTCCTCGAGCGCGGCTGTGAGCCGGGACCGGACTATTCACAGCTGCTGGAGGCTCACCGTGTCCTGCCGCCCCTGGACCATGAGGATCCAGCCCATTGCCTGGTCAGCGGCACCGGCCTGACCCATCTGGGCAGCGCGTCCACCCGCGACAAGATGCATCAGCAGGCCGGCCAGGCGGAGTCCGCCATGACCGATACCATGCGCATCTTCAAGTGGGGTGTGGAAGGCGGCAAGCCAGCAGCGGGGCAGGCGGGCGCTCAGCCGGAGTGGTTCTACAAGGGGGATGGCAGCATCGTCGTGCGGCCGGGCGCGGCGTTCCCGGTGCCGCCCTTTGCCGAGGATGCGGGCGAAGAGCCGGAACTGACCGGGCTCTATGTCATCGGTGACGATGGCCAGCCCTACCGGCTGGGCTTTGCCTTGGGCAACGAGTTTTCCGACCACGTCATGGAGCGGCGCAACTACCTCTACCTGGCGCATTCCAAACTGCGATTCTGCGCTTATGGTCCGGAGCTTCGAGTTGGTGAGCTGCCGCGCCACCTGGCGGGTACCAGCCGCATCCTGCGTGACGGCGAAGTGCTCTGGGAGCGGGAGTTCCTCTCCGGCGAGGACAACATGTGCCACAGCCTGGAGAACCTGGAATACCACCACTTCAAGTACGCCCAGTTCCTGCGTCCTGGCGATGTGCATATCCACTACTTCGGCACCGCCACCCTGTCGTTCGCCGACGGGGTCCGGACGCGTCCCGGCGATACCTTCGAGATCAGCCTGGCGGAGTTTGGCGAGCCGCTGCGCAATGGCATCGGCGAAGCGTCGCGGCCGCTGCCGGCAGGCGCCGTGCAGGCCCTCTGAGCTGTACCTCGCGCCTCAGTCGCCCGTTCACGAGACGGGCGCTGCGCGGGTTTCCCTTCTTTCCAGGGCCGCTTGGCCCACATCCTCAACCCACGAGGTCAAGGAGTCATAGATGTCAGCGTTACTGGGTCTGAATTACATCGGCGGCACCCGCAGCGGCGCGGGCGAGGTGCTGCTGCACAGCCTCGACGCCACGACGGGCGAGGCGCTGCCCGGCGCCTTCCGCCAGGCTACCGCTGCCGAGGTGGACGCCGCCGCGCGCGCCGCCGAAGCGGCCTATCCGTCCTATCGGCAGTTGTCGGCCCTGCGCCGCGCGGAGTTCCTCGACGCCATCGCCGCTGAGCTGGACGCGCTGGGCGAGGACTTCATCGCGACTGTCTGCCGCGAAACCGCGCTGCCGGCCGCACGCATCCAGGGCGAACGTGGCCGTACCAGCGGCCAGCTGCGGTTGTTCGCCCAGGTGCTGCGCCGGGGCGATTTCCACGGTGCGCGCATCGACCGCGCACAGCCCCAGCGCCAGCCGCTGCCGCGCCCGGACCTGCGCCAGTGCCAGATGGGCCTTGGCCCGGTGGCGGTGTTCGGTGCCAGCAACTTCCCATTGGCCTTCTCCACCGCCGGCGGCGATACCGCTGCGGCCCTGGCGGCTGGTTGCACGGTGGTGTTCAAGGCCCACAGCGGCCACATGGCCACCTCGGAGTGGGTGGCGGACGCCATTCTTCGTGCGGCAGAGCAGACCGGCATGCCGCAAGGCGTGTTCAACATGGTCTACGGCGGTGGCGTTGGTGAGTGGCTGGTCAAGCACCCGGCGATCCAGGCGGTGGGCTTCACCGGTTCATTGAAGGGCGGCCGCGCCCTTTGCGACATGGCGGCGGCGCGACCGCAGCCGATTCCGGTGTTCGCCGAGATGAGCAGCATCAATCCGGTGATCCTGCTGCCCGAGGCCCTCGCGACCCGTGGCGAGCAGGTGGCGGGTGAGCTGGCCGCCTCAGTGGTGCTCGGCTGTGGCCAGTTTTGCACCAACCCGGGCTTGGTCATTGGCATGCGTTCACCAGCCTTCAGCGCCTTCATCGAGCAATTCGCCGCGCGCATGGCCGACCAGCCGACGCAGACCATGCTCAATGCCGGCACCCTGAAGAGCTATGTCGCCGGTCTCACCCGGTTGCACGCCCATCCGGGTATCCGCCACCTGGCCGGCGGCCAGCCACAGCAAGGTAACCAGGCGCAACCGCAGCTGTTCCAGGCCGACGTCGGGCTGTTGCTGGAGGGGGATGAACTGTTGCAGGAGGAAGTCTTCGGCCCGACCACGGTGCTGGTGGAGGTGGCCGACCTGGCGCAACTGCGGCAAGCGCTGAACAGCCTGCATGGCCAGCTCACCGCGACCCTGATCGCCGAGCCGGGCGACCTGGCCAGCGCTGCCACATTGCTGCCACTGCTGGAACAGAAGGCCGGGCGATTGCTGCTCAACGGTTACCCGACCGGGGTGGAAGTCTGCGATGCGATGGTCCACGGCGGCCCCTATCCGGCGACTTCGGATGCTCGCGGCACGTCCGTCGGCAGCCTGGCCATCGCCCGATTCCAGCGTCCGGTGTGCTACCAGAACCTGCCGGACGCCCTGCTGCCAGCAGCGCTGCAGAACGCCAATCCGCTGGGGATCCAGCGTCTGGTGGATGGGGTGAATACGCGGGAGGCGTTGGACTGAGCCGGAGGACATCCCGATTCGCCCGGGCAGTGCCGGGACTCTGTCCGGGTTTAGCTTGTGGCGAGGGGGCAGGCTGAAGCGTGAGCCTGATCGGCCAGAACGCCGATCAGGGTTCCGCGTAAAGGGTTGGGGCCCGAATCCCTTGCAGGAGCCCGGCGTAGATGCGACTGGCGCAGGCAGCAGGCTGCCGTTTTACCGGTTCAGCATCAGCTACATGTCCTGGACCTGCTCGTCGGCAGGCCGATTGTTGACGATCGACTACATGCCATGCGCGGACCCGGCCGTACAGATCTGCTCTAGCCTTCCCCTTGAGTCACGCCAGGTAAGCCGATATCTTGAGCCGCCTAATCATTAGTCTGCTACCTAGGCTCTGTGCGAAATGTGCCTGCACTCAACGACGTTTCGTGCACAACCTGGCCCTCCCTGGCAGACCTTCCGGACCTTTCCATGAGTGCCCAGAGCCACTTGCCGCAGCGCATCGACCAGCCCCTGAAAGGCATCGTGCTGGTCTGTCTGGCTACCTTTCTGTTTTCCAGCCACGACGCCATCTCCAAGTACCTGTCGGCCTTCTATCCCATCGTGATGGTGGTGTGGGTGCGCTACCTGGTGCACACCTTGCTGATGGCGGGGTATCTGCTGCCGCGCGAAGGTGGGCGTGTACTGCGGACCAAGCGGCCGCTGCTGCAGGTAGTGCGGGCCCTGTGTCTGATAGGGGTCAGCCTGTTGTTCACCACCGGGCTGCGCTACATCCCGCTGGCGGAGGCGACGTCGGTGATCTTCCTGGCACCATTGCTGGTCACCGCCCTATCGGTGCCCTTGCTGCGTGAACGGGTGTCGCGTGGGCAGTGGGCGGCTGTACTGGTGGGGTTCGGAGGCGTGCTGTTGATTGTGCGGCCGGGCGGTGCGCTGTTCACCCCGGCCATCCTTCTGCCGCTGGCGGCGGCTGTTTGCTTCGCCTTCTATCAGCTGACCACGCGCATTCTCAGCCGCAGCGATAGCGCCGCGACCACCAACTTCATCACCGGCCTGACCAACACGCTGATTATGAGTGCTCTGGTGCCGTTCTTCTGGCATCTGCCCGACAGCCTCGGACACAGCCTGCTGATGCTGGCCCTGGGCGCCTGCGGCATGGGTGGGCACATGCTGCTGACCCAGGCCTTTCGCCATGCGTCGCCACCGTTGCTGGCGCCTTTCGGTTATGGCCAGATCGTTTTCGCCGGCCTGCTCGGGTTGTTGCTGTTCAACCACGCGCCGGACCAGGTTGGCCTGTTGGGCATCGCCATCATCGTCGGTAGTGGGCTGTTCATGGCTTATGCGCAGAAGCGTTGAGACGCTAGGGCTTTCCATCTCGAGCGCTAGCCCCCGTTCACGCTTGCCGGTGGGCTGAAGCCCACCCTACGCGCTTTCCACCTCGCGCGAGTCCACATACTCCTTCAGCCACCTCAGCACCTGCACCGGCTCCCAACGGGACGGATCGAACAGGGCATAGGCCTGGCCCTGATAACCCACCACGTCCAATTGCCGGTGATAGCCGGCGCGCTGGAACAGGGCCTCGATCTCTGCCAGGCAGGTATTGAAATGCAGGCGCCCGAACGGCGTCTTGCCGTCAGTCACCAGGCCTTCCAGGCGCAGTTCTTCAACCGCTTCACGGATTTCTTCCGGGGCCATGCGGCTCACCGTGTACTTCAACTGGCGTACATCCAGCATTTTGGGCGTCCTCGGGCGGTTCAATGCAGCTGCCGGCCGGCGAGCAGGGGCTGCACCTGGCCACGGGGCGGGAAGGGCAGTGGCAGCTGGTAAGGCAAGGGAACGTTCGGTGGAACAGGTTGCTCGGGCATCGGCAAGCGGATAGGTGCTGATACAGGCATAGGACTTTTCCTGAATTACTGTATATTTATACAGATAGCAGTTGCCGCGGTCTGATGGCAACCAAACCAAAGGAAAAATCTGCTGTCAGTCATTTCCCCTTGACGCAGTACCGGGAATTAGAAGCCTGATGATTCGCTCTATCTTGCTGTTTTGCCTGCTGTTCTCCGCCGCCACCGAAGCCGCTGCACCCCGCACCTTCAATGAAGCCAAGAAGGTTGCCTGGAAGCTCTATGCCACTCACCCGGTGGAGTTTTATTGCGGCTGCCGTTACGAGGGTAACCGCGTGGACCTGAAGAGCTGCGGCTATGTGCCGAGGAAAGCGCCGCAACGGGCCAAGCGCATCGAGTGGGAGCACATAGTGCCGGCCTGGGTGATTGGTCATCAGCGCCAGTGCTGGCAGAAAGGCGGGCGCAAGAACTGCACAGAGAACGACCCTACCTATCAGCGCGCCGAGGCTGACCTGCATAACCTGGTGCCGAGCATCGGCGAGGTGAATGGCGACCGCAGCAACTACAGCTTCGCGTGGCTACCACAGAAGCCCAGTCAATACGGAGCCTGCCCCATGGTGGTGGACTTCAAGGCGCGCAAGGCGATGCCGCGTCAGCAGATCCGCGGGATGATCGCGCGAACCTATTTCTACATGAGCGACCGCTACGGCCTGCGTATTTCCAGCCAGGACCGCAAGCTCTACAACGCCTGGAACCGCCAGTACCCGGTGGAAGCCTGGGAGCGCAACCGCAACCAGCGCGTGGCTTGTGTGATGGGCTATGGCAACCCGTTCGTGGGGAAGGTGGATATGGGCGCCTGCAGGCGATAGGGCAGGGCCGGCGGCGCGGCGAAGCGCGCTTCGCCGCCGCAGGTTATGCGTTATCGACGGACCACCAGCTGGGTAGCAGCCGCTGCACGTCCGGTCGGGCGAAGCGGTCGTCGATCAGGTGGACCACGCCTCTGTCTTCGGTCGTACGGATGACCCGTCCGGCCGCCTGTACCACTTTCTGCAGGCCGGGATAGAGATAGGCGTAGTCGTAACCGGCGCCGAACAGTGCGGCCATGCGCCGCTTCAGTTGCTCGTTCACGGGGTTCAGTTGCGGCAGCCCAAGGGTGGCGATGAAGGCGCCGATCAGTCGCTCGCCGGGGAGGTCGATCCCTTCACCGAAGGCGCCGCCGAGCACGGCGAAGCCAATGCCCTGGCCGCCGACTTCGAAGCGCTGCATGAAGGCGTGGCGCTCGGCCTCGTCCATCTGCCGGCCTTGTAGCCAGATGGGTACGTGCGGCTGTTGACGGGCGAACAGGCTGGCTACCTGGTTGAGGTAGTCATAGCTGCTGAAGAAGGCCAGGTAGTTGCCGGGGCGTTCTGCGAACTGCCGGGCCATCAGGTCGGCGATGGGGGCAATTGACGCGCTGCGGTGCTGGTAGCGCGTGGAAACGTCGGCAGTTACCCGCACCTGGAGTTGTTCGGCGCTGAAGGGGGAGTCCACTTCCAGCCAGGGTGTATTGGGGGCCAGGCCCAGCAGGTCGCAGTAGTAATGGCGCGGGTTTAGGGTGGCCGAGAACAGCACTGTGGAGCGGCTGGCCGCGAAGCGTGGGCCGAGGAACGGCGCCGGCACCAGGTTGCGCAGACACAGGCGGGACAGGCTGCTCGAGCCTTTTCCGGGGCGCTTGCTGAGGTCGAATAGCGAGTGACTGTCGAACTGCTCGGCCATGCGGCTGAATTGCATGGCCTCGAAATAGAAGTCCTGCAGGGCGGCGTCCATGGCCGTGGGATTGTCGGTGAGGTAATCGGTAATGGCTGTGACTACCGCCTGGAGCGCATTCAGCAGTTTTGCAGGGGGCGCATCGTAGGCGCGATAGTCCTCGACCTGTTCCTTGTTCAATTCGCTCCAGGTGCGGCCGACCCGCTCCAGGGATTTCTTCAGTACCGCAGGAGCGTGCTTGCGCAGGGCCTTGAGGCTCGCCTGGTCGAGTTCGGCCGAGTACATCTTGCGGGCTCGCTCCACCAGGTTGTGGGCTTCGTCCACCAGCACCGACACGCGCCACTGGTTGGCAGTGGCCAGGCCATGAAGCAGGGCACTCGAGTCGAAGTAGTAGTTGTAGTCGCCTACCACCACGTCGCTCCAGCGCGCCATTTCCTGGGCCAGGTAGTAGGGACAGACCTGGTGGGCGAGGGCGACGTCGCGAAGGGCGTTTCGGTCCAGCCAACGCCGTTGTGCTGCTGCTTCGCGTGCGGCTGGCAGGCGGTCGTAGAAACCTTGGGCGAGGGGGCAGGATTCGCCATGACAGGCGTTTTCCGGGTACTCGCAGGCCTTGTCTCGGGCGACCAGTTCCAGCACCCGCAGCGGGCCACTGTCGAGTTGCTGCAAGGCGTCCAGGGCCAGTTGGCGGCCTGGAGTCTTGGCGGCGAGGAAGAACACTTTGTCCAGGCCCTGGCGCGCAAAGGCCTTGAGCAAGGGGAACAGGGTGCCCAGGGTCTTGCCGATTCCGGTGGGGGCCTGGGCCATCAGGCAGCAGCCGGTGCTCACGGCCTTGTAGACGGCTTCGGCAAGTTGGCGCTGGCCATGGCGAAACCGGGTATGGGGAAAGGCGAGCGCTTCCAGCGCAGTATTGCGCGCCTGTCCATGGATCAGCTCCTGCTCGGCCCAGGCGATGAATCGCTGGCATTGCTCTTCGAAGAAGGCGCGTAGGTCCTCGGCCCGATAGCGTTCGGTAAGCAGGGTTTCCTTCTGGCTGCCGATGTCGAAGTAGACCAGTGCCAGTTCGATCTCCTGCAGCGCCTGCTGCTGACAGAGCAACCAGCCATAGACCTTGACCTGTGCCCAGTGCAGGTGGCGGTGGTTGGCCGGCATGCGCTGAAGGTCGCCGCGGTAGGTTTTCACTTCTTCCAGTCGGTTGAGATGCGGGTCGTACCCGTCCGCGCGACCACGCACCCGCAAAGGGCCGAACTCGCCACTGAGGCAGAGTTCGGCCTGGTAGCCCGGGCCTCGCCGGCTGGCGACCAGCGAGTGGCCGGCAATGCCTTCCTGGGCGGTGGGGGCCGGGGTGAAACGCAGGTCAAGGTCGCCGCCTTTAGCGGTGAACTCGCAGAGCGCACGCACGGCGACGCCATAGCTCATGGTCAATCCTGCGCCCACTGCACGTAGCAGACTTCCACCGGGATCTCGTGTGTGGCGCAGAACTCCAGCCAGCGCAGTTGGTTGTCTTGGAGGCGGTCGCCGGGGCCCTTCACTTCGATCAGGCGGAAGCGACGTTCGTCCGGCCAGAACTGGATCAGGTCCGGCAAGCCGGCGCGGTTGGCCTTGATATCGGCCAGGATTCGCTGGAAGCAGGCTTTGAGCTGCGTTGCCGGCAGGCAGGTCAGCGCCTGGTCCAGCAGCGTTTCATCGAGGTTGCCCCAGTAGACGAAGGGCGATAGCAGCCCTTGCTTGGCGGCGTAGGTGCGACGAATGCTGGTTCGGTACTCGTCGCCATCCAGTTGCGCCAGGCAGGCGTCGAACAGCGTCGCGCGGCGCACATGGAAATCCGGGCTGAGCAGGTCCGCTGGGCCGTTGTGGAAGGGATGAAAGAAGGCGCCCGGCAAGGCGGCGAAGATGGCATCCCAGCAGAGCAGGCCGAACAGCGAGTTGAGCAGGGTGTTTTCCACGTAATGCACAGGGGCGTCGTCCTCGTGCAGATGCAGTTGCACCGCGTGCTCCACCGATAGCGGTTCTGGCGGCTGCGGCAGGACCAGGTCGATACGCCGCACTGGCGTGCTGGCGGCGGGAGGCTCTTTGGGCAGACCGAGTTTGCGGCGCAGGCGAGGCAGAATGCGCGCCAGGTGCTGTTGCTCTTCCTCGCTGTCTGGTGCGGAGCTGGCTGTCTGGGCCAGATCGAACGCGTCGTCGTGGGCACCGAGACGCTCCAGTACACGGATGCGCCGCACGCGCGCTCCCGCGTAGTCGCTGAGGCCATACAGGCCAAGCGCCACGTCCAGCAGCCCGCCGCGTTCGCAGTGCTGGCCGACCTGGAACAACAGCTTGCGCCGACGTGCGTCCAGCCACGGGTTGCCATGGGTTTCCAGGGGGAGTTCAGGCAGTAACTGATCCAGTGCTTCGCCTGCATCGAAGCGTTCGCGCCAGCGATGCAGCAGCAGGTAGAACTCGAGATCGGCACGGTCGCGAAAGCCTCGCGCAGAGGCATCGATCTCGATTTTTTCGTACTGGTAGATGCCGAGGTCGGCGAGCACGAACTCCGACCAGTCCTGATAAAGATTGCCGAAGAACATCAGTCGAAGACGGTCGCATATCTCCATCAGGCCGACGGCGTAGATGCAATCGTCGCTGGTCGGGTACCAGTCGGAGAACGGACGAGGTTCGGGGTTCTCGACGAGCAGGGCCGCCAGGCGCTCGGTTTTCCGCCCGGGTGAGCGGCCGAAACAGGCGTCCACTTCGGCCAGGGTGAGCAGGCCGAAGAGCTGCGCGAGGTCCAGTTCCGGCGTTGCATCAACCCAGCCAAGGGCAATCAGGGGCGCCGCCGCTTCCTGTGTATTGCCGATCTCGGCGTAGTTCAGCTTGCTGGCGCGGAACAGATTGCCCTTGCGCATCACCATGCGTACCAGCAGCGCCCTGGAGGCGCGGGGCAGGGCGCGGAAGTCGTCGATGAAGTCCCGCTCTTCGGTATCCAACAGGTCGCTGTAGCGCTCGCTGATCCAGTCGATCAGCGTGTGGAAGTTGCGCAGGTAGTAGAACGGATCTTCGAGGGCGGCGGGCATGGAGAGGGAACTGGGTCGGGCTTGTACTGTGGATTTATACAGATATCAGGCGCGGCTGGTGCGCGGCAAATGGATTTCGATCAGTGGGGCTCAGTCGGCTCCGGCCAGCACCCGACTTCGCAGCCAGGCGAGCGCGGGGTCGCCGGTGCCACGTTGACGCCACGCCGATTCCGCGGGCGCCGTAAACGTCGAGAAGCCATTTAATTTGTCGCGTCTGAAACTAAAAAGCCTATAGCCAAAGCCTTATGCCACGCGGGCCGCGCACTTTCAGTGCAGGCAGCTTTTTCCTAGCCAGCGACTACAAAAATCATAATTTCGCGAATCCCTCGCTCTGAACAGAATGCGGCCAACCCCCAACAGATAGCCGCAACAGCAGAACAACAATGATCAGAATCAGAGGAGGCAAGCTATGACCGACCTGAACCAACCTGCGTTTCAGAAGTGCGCGGACAGGCCAGTTGAGAACATTGAAATCGATACGCTTGTCGTTGGCGCCGGTCAGGCCGGCGTGGCCATGAGTGAGCACCTGAGCAAGCTTGGGGTGCCGCACCTTGTCCTGGAGCGCAATCGCATCGCCGAAGCCTGGCGCACGGGGCGCTGGGATTCGCTGGTTGCCAATGGCCCGGCCTGGCACGATCGCTTCCCGGGACTGGAGTTCGACCTCGATCCCGATGCCTTCGCCCCGAAAGAACAGGTTGCGGATTACTTCGAAGCCTATGCCAAGCAGTTCGATGCCCCCATCCGCACCGGCGTGGAAGTGAAGTCGGTAGTACGCAATACCGACCGTCCGGGTTTCACCATTGAAACGTCCGAGGGCGTGATCCAGGCAAACCGTGTGGTGGCCGCTACCGGACCTTTCCAGCGCCCGATCATCCCGCCGATCGCACCCACCAATGCGAAGGTCACGCAGATCCACTCCGCCCAGTACCGCAATCCGCAGCAACTGCCAGAGGGCGGCGTGCTGGTGGTGGGGGCCGGATCGTCGGGCGTGCAGATTGCTGATGAGCTGCAGCGCGCCGGCAAGCAGGTCTATCTGTCAGTTGGCCCGCATGATCGTCCGCCGCGTGCCTACCGCAACCGCGATTTCTGCTGGTGGCTCGGCGTGCTTGGCCTGTGGGATGCGGAAGCCGCGCAGCCGGGCAAGGAACACGTGACCATTGCTGTAAGCGGTGCCCGAGGCGGCCATACGGTCGACTTCCGTGGCCTGGCCCATCAGGGCGTGACGCTCGTTGGTCTGACCAAGTCGTTCGATGGCGACCTGGTGACCTTCCAACAGGACCTGGCGGACAACATCGCCCGTGGTGACGAGAACTATCTGTCCTTGCTGGATGCCGCAGATGCCTATATCGCGCGCAATGGTCTCGATCTCCCGGAGGAGCCCGAAGCCCGCGCTACCTACCCGGATCCGGAATGCGTGAGCAACCCGATTCTCGAGCTGGACCTCGCCAAGGCCGGCGTCACTTCGATCATCTGGGCGACCGGTTATGCAGTTGATTACAGCTGGTTGAAGGTCAACGCCTTCGATGCCAAGGGCAAGCCGCAGCATCAGCGCGGTGTTTCTAGCGAGCCGGGTATCTATTTCGTCGGCCTGCCGTGGCTGTCGCGTCGTGGCTCCACATTCATCTGGGGCGTTTGGCACGATGCGAAGCACATTGCTGACCATATCGCCACGCAGCGCAAATACCTCGCTTACCGCGACCCCTCGCAGCGCCAGGCAGAAGACTGATCGATAGAAAAGTCCTGATGGCACGCGCCCTGATTCGCAGGTTCAAACAGTCAGATTAATGGAAGTAAATCGATGCCTACTCATACCCGCATCCGCATGTTCAACACCAAAGATACGTATCCGAACCAGTCGCTGGACAATGACCTCTGCCAGGCCGTGCGCGCCGGCAATACCGTCTATGTCCGCGGACAGGTCGGGACCGATTTCGAAGGTCGCCTGGTAGGGCTCGGCGACCCGCGTGCTCAGACCGAGCAGGCGATGAAGAACGTCAAGCAACTGCTGGAGGAGGCGGGCAGCGACCTGTCTCATATCGTCAAGACCACCACCTATCTGATCGACCCGCGTTACCGCGAGCCGGTCTATCAGGAGGTGGGCAAATGGCTGAAGGGCGTGTTCCCCATTTCCACCGGCCTGGTGGTGTCGGCCCTGGGCCAACCCCAGTGGCTGATGGAGATCGACGTGATCGCGGTGATTCCGGATGACTGGCAGCCGGCGAAGGCATAAGGAGCAAGGCTATGACGTTCTCCATCATTGGGCGCTGCTCTGAGACGGGCCAGCTCGGAATTGCCATCAGCTCATCGAGCATCGCCGTTGGCGCCCGTTGTCCGTGGGTTCGTGCCGGCGTGGGAGCGGTGGCGACGCAGAACGTCACGCTGCCGGCCCTGGGGCCGCAGATTCTCGATCTGCTGGATGGTCAGCTGGAGCCGGCGGCGGCCCTGGATCGTGCGCTGAGCAGCAATGGCTGGAGCCAATACCGGCAGGTGACGGTGATCGATAGCCAGGGCCGCGTCGCGCTGTTCAGCGGCAGCGAAGCCTTGGGCGTGCACAACGCCGTGGCCGGCGAGCAATGCGCTGCAGCGGGTAACCTGCTGTCCGGTCGTCATGTCATAGAAGCCATGGTGCAGGCCTTTGAGTCTGCACCGGGGATGCTGGCCGACCGGCTACTGGCGGCGATGCATGCCGCGATGTCGGCGGGCGGTGAGGCTGGGCCTGTGCATTCGGCGGCGCTCAAGGTGGTGGGGGATCTCACTTGGCCGATCGTCGACCTGCGAGTGGACTGGGCTGATGAGGACCCCATCGGGCAGTTGGACGGGCTATGGCAGGCCTATCGGCCGCAGATGCAGGACTACCTGACTCGGGCGCTGGACCCTACCGCCGCACCCAGCTACGGGGTGCCGGGTGATGAGTGAGTCGGGCAGTCGCGCATTGCTGGAGCGGCTGGTCGGATTTGCGACCGTCAGTCGGGATTCCAATCTGGAGCTCATCGCCTTCATCAGGGATTACCTGGCGGAGTTGGGGGTGGAGAGCGAGCTCTTCTACAACGCGGAGCGGACCAAGGCCAATCTGTTTGCCACCATCGGCCCCGGGGATCGGAGTGGCGTCGTGCTTTCCGGGCATACCGACGTGGTGCCGGTGGACGGGCAGGCCTGGACGGTCGACCCATTCCGCCTGACCGACAGGGAAGGGCGGCTGTATGGGCGCGGCACGGCGGATATGAAGGGGTTTATCGCCTCCGTGTTGGCGGCGGTGCCCGGCTTTCTTGAGCGGCCGCTGCAGATGCCGGTGCATCTGGCTTTCTCTTATGACGAGGAAGTCGGTTGCCTGGGTGTGCGGCCGATGCTCGCTGAGCTGGAGAGCAGACCGCACAAGCCGTGGCTTTGTCTGATTGGCGAACCTACTGAACTGAAGCCTGTGCTCGGGCACAAGGGCAAGCTGGCGATGCGCTGCCAGGTGCAGGGTGCCGCCTGTCATTCGGCTTATGCGCCTCAAGGTGTCAACGCCATCGAATACGCAGCAAGGTTGATCGGCAAACTTGGAGAGATCGGTGCCGAACTGGCGCGACCGGAGCGCCATGATGAGCGTTTCGACCCCCCGTTCTCTACCGTGCAGACTGGCACCATCAAGGGCGGGCGGGCGCTGAACATAGTGCCGGCGGAGTGCGAGTTCGATTTCGAAGTGCGGGCGCTGCCGAATTTCGATGCAAGGCAAGTAGCCGACGAGCTGCAGTCTTTCGCTGAAACGGAGCTCGTGCCGAAAATGCGCGTCGTTCAACCTGACACTGGCATTCGCCTCCAGCCGTTGAGTGCTTATCCAGGGCTGGCGACATCGCCTGATAGTGAAGCAGCACAGTTGTTGGCATTAATCAGTGGTTCGGCGGAGTTCGGAACCGTTGCCTTCGGTACCGAAGGCGGGCTGTACGATCAAAGCGGTATTCCCACTGTGGTCTGCGGCCCCGGCAGCATGGATCAGGGCCACAAGCCGGACGAATTCATCAGCCTCGAACAGTTGGCTGCCTGTGACGCCATGCTGCACCGTCTGGCGCTTTATCTACAGGGCGCGGGCGCTCTGCTGTAGACTGCCGCACCCTTACGAAATGCCTGAGGGCCTGGAATTGACGGGCGTCAGCCCCGTTGCTACCATTCCAGCCCTTATATCGGCTCGATTCCTCCGTTTTGAGGTCGAAAAAGCCGGTGTCAACCCCAAGGATTTGCGTCACTACCAGCTTCGGTTGGAAAGGGCGCCACTGGGGCAGCGCGGGATACCAGCTTCGATCCCCGCTGCTTCTATTGATGACTTGACCGCATTGGCTGGAGTGCGGAATAGGGCCTTTCCTGGCCTTTGACTACAGGTATGAACATGAGCGAAAGCTTTGCAGAACTTTTTGAAGAAAGCCTGAAATCCCTCGACATGCAGCCGGGTGCAATCATCACCGGCATCGTGGTCGACATCGATGGTGACTGGGTCACCGTCCATGCTGGCCTGAAATCCGAGGGCGTCATCCCGGTCGAGCAGTTCTACAACGAACAAGGCGAGCTGACCATCAAGGTGGGTGACGAGGTCCACGTTGCGCTTGACGCTGTGGAAGATGGCTTCGGTGAAACCAAGCTGTCCCGCGAGAAAGCCAAGCGTGCCGAGTCCTGGCTGGTTCTGGAAGCAGCCTTCAACGCCGAGGAAGTGGTCAAAGGCGTTATCAACGGCAAGGTCAAAGGCGGTTTCACCGTCGACGTCAGCGGCATCCGCGCGTTCCTGCCGGGCTCCCTGGTGGATGTGCGCCCTGTGCGCGACACCGCCCACCTGGAAGGCAAAGAGCTCGAATTCAAGGTCATCAAGCTCGACCAGAAGCGCAACAACGTTGTCGTTTCCCGTCGCAGCGTCCTGGAAGCCGAGAACAGCGCCGAGCGCGAAGCTCTGCTGGAATCCCTGCAGGAAGGCCAGCAAGTCAAAGGTATCGTCAAGAACCTCACCGATTACGGTGCGTTCGTTGACCTGGGCGGCGTAGATGGTCTGCTGCACATCACCGACATGGCCTGGAAGCGCATCAAGCATCCGTCCGAGATCGTCAACGTTGGTGACGAGATCGACGTCAAGGTCCTGAAGTTCGATCGCGAGCGCAATCGCGTTTCCCTGGGTCTGAAGCAGCTGGGCGAAGACCCATGGGTCGCCATCAAGGCGCGCTACCCGGAAGGTACTCGCGTTACTGCTCGCGTTACCAACCTCACCGACTACGGCTGCTTCGCCGAGCTGGAAGAGGGTGTGGAAGGCCTGGTGCACGTTTCCGAAATGGACTGGACCAACAAAAACATCCACCCGTCGAAAGTCGTTCAGGTTGGCGACGAAGTGGAAGTTCAGGTTCTGGACATCGACGAAGAGCGTCGTCGTATCTCCCTGGGCATCAAGCAGTGCAAGTCCAACCCGTGGGAAGACTTCTCCAGCCGCTTCAACAAGGGCGACAAGATCTCCGGCACCATCAAGTCGATCACCGATTTCGGTATCTTCATCGGCTTGGAAGGCGGCATCGACGGTCTGGTTCACCTGTCCGACATCTCCTGGAACGAAGTTGGCGAAGAAGCCGTTCGCCGCTTCAAGAAGGGCGACGAGCTGGAAACCGTCATCCTCTCCGTTGATCCGGAGCGCGAGCGCATCTCCCTGGGCATCAAGCAACTGGAAGACGATCCGTTCTCCAGCTATGCCTCCATGCACGAGAAAGGCAGCATCGTTCGCGGTACCGTGAAAGAAGTTGACGCCAAGGGCGCTGTTATCAGCCTCGGTGGCGAGATCGAAGGCGTTCTGAAAGCTTCCGAAATCAGCCGTGACCGCGTTGAAGACGCGCGCAACGTGCTGAAGGAAGGCGAAGAAGTTGAAGCCAAGATCATCAGCATCGACCGTAAGAGCCGCGTAATCAGCCTCTCCATCAAGTCCAAGGACGTTGATGACGAGAAGGACGCCATGAAGGAACTGCGCAAGCAGGAAGTCGAGTCTACCGGCCCGACCACCATTGGTGACCTGATTCGTGCTCAGATGGAGAACCAGGGCTAATCACCCTCTCCATTAGCAAAAAGGGCGGCCTAGGCCGCCCTTTTTGTTATCTGCGTTTTCCCTTCTGGCGTTTGGGCTGTTCAAAGCTCCGTCGGCGTGCTAAAAACTCAGTGAGCTGATCTAGCCGCTTGAATTAGAAGGGAAAACCATGACCAAGTCGGAGTTGATCGAACGAATAGTCACCCATCAGGGCCAGTTGTCGTCCAAGGATGTCGAGCTTGCTATCAAGACCATGCTGGAGCAGATGTCCCAGGCCTTGGCGACAGGGGATCGGATAGAGATTCGTGGCTTCGGCAGCTTTTCCCTTCACTTCCGCGCGCCGCGAGTTGGGCGAAACCCCAAGACCGGCGAGTCTGTGCGTCTGGATGGCAAGTTCGTGCCGCATTTCAAGCCGGGCAAGGAATTGCGCGATCGAGTCAATGAAGAGGGTTAAAAGGGAGTCTTGAGGTCCCTGTGTGATAGAGCGAGCCTTTCCTTAAGGAGGGCTGCGTTGCTCCTTCTATCCATACTGCTCTTTACAGTCGTGGGGCATGAGCGAATCGTTCTTAATTGTTCTCGAATAGCCTTGATAGCAGTGCTGTGGCGCAGAGCGCTTTCATGTGGTGGCTAATGTTGCTTATCACCTGCTCTGCGCAATGATTTCAGGCTAAGCGACTGAACAGCTTTGATTTAAAGTTTCGAGTTGCGCTCGTTTGCGTTTGGGGTGGCCACTGGTAGAGGTTGCCGGAAGCTTACGCAGCACCTTCTGGCGTCCGGAGAATATGAAGGGCTTCTCATCGGCGACAACGTCAGTCCCACTGAGCACCCGATGATCATGCGCGCCAATGAAGAGCATCTCCCTTGGGATGCGTTCAAACGTGTGTTGTCCGAGCTGTTCGCGGCCGTCGAGAGCGATGATTACGTCCGCGTGCGTCAGCTCCTACGCGAAACAGTCAATGGTTACACCCCAGAAGAGGAAATTGTTGACTGGATCCATCAACAACGACGAATTGAGCCCAATAGCTCGAGGCATTAGTTTGTGTGGGGCGGTTTAGGAAGTACCGCGTCCCCTTACTGATGACAAGGAGTGTTCACGATGTTTCGTGTTCGATTCGCCTCGCTGTTTTTTGTGATCTGTTCGCTTTTCTTCGGCTATACCCAGTCTGCGGTTGCCGCGAAGGTGGAGGCTACAGCTGCTGTGGCAGGCGCTGCACAGCAGTCTGGCAAGCTCAATATCAATTCCGCCGATGCGGCGGCCTTCCAGGATCAAATGATCGGCATCGGTGAGGCAAAGGCCAATGCCATAGTCCAGTATCGAGAGGAGAACGGTCCGTTCTCTTCAATAGACGATCTGCTGGAGGTCAAGGGCATTGGCGTGAAGACGCTTGATAGGAATCGTGACAAGCTGAGTGTGGAGTAGTAGCGCAGAGTGTCAGAAAGCCGGCCTAACGAGCCGGCTTTTTTAGTGCTGGATAACCCGGAGTGCAGATCTTGGTTCGAATTCGGCCCATAAAGAAAAAGCCCTCGGCATGTGCCGAGGGCTTTTCAATTTGGCTCCGCGACCTGGACTCGAACCAGGGACCCAATGATTAACAGTCATTTGCTCTACCGACTGAGCTATCGCGGATCGGATGCGTCGTATCTTACTGATTAGAAAGGAGAAGTCAAGCATCTGCTTGAGCTTCTCCGATTTCTTTTCAGAGAACCTGGGTGATGGCGCGTGTGATGCTTTCCAGGTTGCTGTTGTTCAGCGCGGCAACGCAGATACGGCCGGTGCTGACGGCGTAGATACCGAACTCGTTCTTCAGGCGTTCAACCTGCTCGGCGGTCAGGCCGGAGTAGGAGAACATGCCGCGCTGGCGGGCAACGAAGCTGAAGTCGCGCTTGGCGCCTTGGTTGGTCAGTTGCTCAACCATGGCCAGGCGCATGCTGTGGATGCGGGTGCGCATTTCGCCCAGTTCCGCTTCCCACATGGCGCGGAGTTCGGGGCTGTTGAGTACCGAGGCAACCACGGTGGCGCCATGAGTCGGCGGGTTGGAGTAGTTGGTGCGGATCACGCGCTTGACCTGGGACAGCACGCGGCCGGCTTCTTCCTTCGAGTTGGTCACTACGGAGAGGGCACCGACGCGCTCGCCATAGAGCGAGAAAGACTTGGAGAAGGAGCTGGACACGAAGAACTGCAGACCCGACTCGGCGAACAGGCGCACTGCGAACGCATCCTGGTCGATGCCTTCGCCGAAGCCCTGGTAGGCGATATCGAGGAAGGGCACGTGCTCGCGTTCGCGCAGGACTTCCAGGACGGCTTTCCAGTCATCCAGGCCAAGGTCGACGCCGGTGGGATTGTGGCAGCAGGCGTGCAGGACCACGATGGAGCGGGCAGGCAGAGCCTTGAGATCTTCCAGTAGGCCGGCACGATTCACGCCGTTGGTGGCGGCATCGTAGTAACGGTAGTTCTGCACCGGGAAGCCGGCCGACTCGAACAGGGCGCGGTGGTTTTCCCAGCTCGGGTCGCTGATGGCGACGACGGCATTGGGTAGCAGGCGCTTGAGGAAGTCGGCACCAGTCTTCAGGGCGCCGGTGCCCCCCACGGCCTGGGTAGTGACTACACGGCCTTGAGCCAGCAGTTCGGAATCAGCACCGAACAGCAGTTTCTGCACAGCCTGATCGTAGGCGGCGATACCCTCGATCGGCAGGTAACCACGCGGAGCGTGGGCTTCGATGCGGGCCTTTTCCGCTTCAGCTACAGCACGCAGGAGCGGGATGCGGCCTTCCTCGTTGTAGTAGACGCCCACGCCCAGGTTGATCTTGTTGGCACGGGTATCGGCGTTGAACGCTTCGTTGAGACCTAGAATAGGGTCGCGCGGAGCCATTTCGACGGCAGAAAACAGACTCATGATGCGGCAGCTCGGAGGAGGAAGGTGAGGAGGAAATGCAACCCCGAACGATGTGCGCTAGGGGTTGCGCAATCGGGCCGGTATTATAGCGGCCCAGACAGTTTGCGGCGACATCGCGCGCAAGCTTTCCGCCAGGTATGACGCCCGTTCTGCGCAGGTGTCACATCCAAATTCGAGGTCAGCATGTCGGAGTTCCAGCTTGTCACCCGCTTCCAGCCCGCCGGCGACCAGCCGGAGGCCATTCGCCAGATGGTGGAAGGGCTGGAAGCCGGCCTGTCGCACCAGACACTGTTGGGCGTAACCGGGTCGGGGAAGACGTTCAGTATTGCCAACGTCATTTCCCAGGTTCAGCGCCCGACACTGGTGCTGGCGCCAAACAAGACTCTGGCGGCACAGCTTTACGGTGAGTTCCGGGCTTTTTTTCCGAACAATTCGGTCGAGTACTTCGTTTCCTATTACGACTACTACCAGCCGGAAGCCTACGTTCCGTCGTCGGACACCTATATCGAGAAGGACGCCTCGATCAACGACCATATTGAGCAGATGCGCCTGTCGGCGACCAAGGCCCTGCTGGAGCGGCCGGATGCCATCATCGTTGCCACGGTGTCCTCCATCTACGGTCTGGGTGATCCGGCGTCTTACCTGAAGATGGTCCTCCACATCGACCGCGGCGACCGTATCGATCAGCGCACCCTGTTGCGTCGCCTGGCGGAGCTGCAGTACACGCGCAATGACATGGACTTCGCCCGTGCCACCTTCCGGGTTCGCGGCGATGTCATCGACATCTTCCCGGCGGAATCCGATCTTGAAGCCATCCGGGTCGAGCTCTTCGACGATGAAGTGGAGAGCCTGGCGGCCTTCGATCCGCTGACCGGCGAGGTTATCCGCAAGTTGCCGCGCTTCACCTTCTACCCGAAGAGCCACTACGTGACGCCTCGCGAAGTGCTGCTGGAGGCGGTGGACAAGATCAAGGAAGAGCTGAAAGAACGTCTGGAACAGCTGCGTTCTGCCAACAAACTGGTGGAAGCGCAGCGCCTTGAGCAGCGCACTCGCTTCGATCTGGAGATGATCCTTGAGCTGGGCTACTGCAATGGTATCGAGAACTATTCCCGTTATCTCTCCGGCCGTGCTCCCGGTGAGCCGCCGCCCACGCTGTACGATTACCTGCCAGCCAATGCCCTGCTGGTGATTGACGAATCTCACGTCACGGTGCCCCAGGTCGGCGCCATGTTCAAAGGCGACCGTTCGCGCAAGGAAACCCTGGTGGAGTACGGATTCCGCTTGCCGTCCGCGCTGGACAACCGTCCGCTGCGTTTCGACGAGTGGGAGGCCATCAGCCCTCAAGCCATCTTCGTCTCGGCGACCCCGGGGCCCTATGAAGGTGAGCATGCGGGGCGGGTAGTCGAGCAGGTGGTACGACCCACGGGCTTGGTCGACCCGGAGGTCGAAGTGCGGCCAGCCAGGACGCAGGTGGACGATCTGCTCTCGGAGATCCGCAAGCGGGTTGCAGTGGAGGAGCGGGTGCTGGTCACCACGCTGACCAAGCGCATGGCGGAGGACCTGACCGACTACCTGGCCGACCACGATGTGAAAGTGCGCTACCTGCACTCGGACATCGATACCGTGGAGCGTGTGGAAATCATCCGGGATCTGCGTACTGGTGCTTTCGATGTGTTGGTGGGGATCAACCTGCTGCGTGAAGGCCTGGACATGCCGGAGGTGGCGCTGGTGGCCATTCTGGATGCGGACAAGGAGGGCTTCCTGCGTTCCGAGCGCTCACTGATTCAGACCATTGGTCGCGCGGCACGGAACCTCAACGGCAGGGCGATTCTTTACGCCGATAATGTCACCGGTTCCATGCAGCGTGCGCTGGACGAGACTGACCGGCGCCGGAGTAAGCAGGTGGCTTTCAACGAAGCCCACGGCATCGTGCCGAAGGGTGTGAAGAAGGACATCCAGGACATCCTCGAAGGTGCCACAGTGCCGGGTTCGCGCAGCAACAAGCGCAAGGCCATGGCGAAGGCGGCGGAGGAGAGCGCCCGGTACGAGGCGGAGCTGCGCTCGCCCAGCGAGATCACCAAGCGCATCCGTCAGATGGAGGAAAAGATGTTCCAGCTTGCCCGCGACTTGGAGTTCGAGGCCGCGGCGCAATTGCGCGACGAGATCCAGAAGTTGCGAGAGCGGCTGTTGAAAGTCTGAACAGAAATGGGCGCCGATAGGTGCCCATTTCGTTTGTCTTCAGCGGCGGCCGAAAATGATCAGCACAACGCCAGCGAGGGTGGCCAGGCACGCGAGCAGCGATGTGGCGTCAAGTCGCTCGCCGAGGATCAACAGGCCCAGCAGCAGGGCCACCACCGGGTTCACGAAGGCAAAGGTCGATACCAGGCTTGGCTTTACTTCGCGCAGCAGCCAGAAGTAGGCCGGGTAGACCCCCAGACTGACCGGGATCACCAGATACGCCATCCAGAGCCAGGCGTTCAGGCTGACGTTGGTCAACTCCACCCCATGCCAGTCGCCGCGCCAGAGACCGAATACCGCCAGTATCAGCGTGCCTGTCAGCATCTGTAGGCTGAGGCCCATCCAGCTGGAGCGGAAGGGCGGGCGCAGGCGCAGCAGCCAGGCGCCGATGGCCCAGAGCAAGGTGGCCATGACCACCAGTCCGCCGGCGAACCATTGGTCGAACCCCGCCGCATCTCCCAGTCCGTTGCCCATCAGCATCACGATTCCGCCGCTGGCCAGGGCCAGTCCGCAGAGGACCCAGAGTGGCGGGCGGCGGTCCAGCAACCATTCCAGTGCGACGCTCCAGAGGGGCAGGGTGGTGTAAAGCATGGCCAGCATGCCGGTGGGAAGAAACTGGTTGGCGTAGATCAGTGCGCCCTGGCCGACTGCGATCAGCAGCACGCCGCCGATCAGCGCGCCACCCAGGTCGCTGCGTTGTACCTGGGCCTTGCCGCTGGCCAGCACCCAGCCCAGGGCGAGAACGCCAGCGAAGAGGAAGCGCAGGGTCGCGATAACGAAAGGCGGAAGCTCACGAAGGAGGAAGTGGTTGGCCAGGTAGGTGGTGCCCCAGCCGATGTAAATCATGGCGAAGGCACCGATCAGGAGAAGGGTGCGACGGGTTGCAGCGTGGGAAGACATGTACAGCCTGAAACGCGACGCGCCGGTTGCCCGGCGCGGGATTAGTGGGCGGCGGCGCTGGCGCCCCCGGTGGAGCCGGCGGGCAGGGCGCGGGTGAGCAGCACAGCGAGCATGCTGACGCCAAGGGCGATGCCGATGAAATGGAAGGCGTCATTGTAGGCCATGATGCTGGCCTGCTGGTGTGCGATCTCGCTGAGTTTGCCGAGGGCCGCTTGCTCGCTGCCGAGCTTTTCCGTCAACAGGGCCAAGCGCTCAGCGACTTGCGGGTTGCTCGGCACCAGGGATTCGCGCAGGTAATCGAAGTAAACCTTGGCGCGGGCGTCGAGCAGGGTGGCGAGCAGAGCGATGCCGATGGCACCGCCCAGGTTGCGCAATATGTTGAACAGGCTGGAGGCTGAGCCGGCGTCCTGAGGCTGGATGTAAGCCGTGGCGATCAGGGATACGGTCACCATCACCAACGGCTGTCCGAGTGCGCGGATGATCTGGATCTGGTTGAACTGCGGCCCGGCGAAGTCGGGATTGAGTACCCCGGACGCAAAACTGGCGTAGCCAAACAGACCGAATCCCAGGGCGCAGAGCAACTTGGGAGAGATCACCTTCATCAGCTTGGGTACCAGCGGGATCAGGAACAACTGCGGAACACCCATCCACATGATCACCTCGCCGATCTGCAGCGCGTTGTAGTCCTGGATTTGCGCCAGATACAGCGGCAGCACATAGATGGAGCCGTAGAGGCCCATGCCCAGGCCGACGCTGGAAATGCTCGACAGGCCAAAGTTGCGGTTCTTCAGGATGCCCAGGTTGATCAGCGGGTGGGGGCGCGAGACCTGGAGGATCACGAAAAGAATCAGGCTGATCAGCGCTGTACCGCCCAGGCCGACGATCAGGTCGGACTCCAGCCAGTCCTTGCGGTGACCTTCCTCAAGGAATACCTGCAGGCAGCCGAGCCCTAGCCCCAAGGTGACGATGCCGGCGTAGTCGGTGCGTTTCAGTAGTTCCCAGTGCGGCGCTTTCTTTTCCAGACCGTAGAGCAAGCCAGCGATCATCAGCAGGCCTGGCGGGACGTTGATGTAGAAGATGTACTCCCAGCCGAAGTTTTCCGTCAGCCAGCCGCCCAGAGTAGGGCCGATGGAGGGAGCGAAGGTGGCGGTAATAGCAAACAGCGCCATGCCCTTGGCGCGGTGGTGCTCCGGCAGCTTGATCAGTGTCAGGGTGAAGGCCAGCGGAATCAGCGCGCCGCCGGTGAAACCCTGCATTGCGCGGAACACGATCATGCTTTCCAGGCTCCAGGCCAGGGAGCAGAGGAGCGACGAGATGAGGAAACCGATGGATACCCAGACTGCCAGTCGTCGCGCCGAGAGCAACTGCACCAGCCAGGCGGTGAGGGGAATCATGATGATTTCCGCCACCAGATAGGACGTGGAAATCCACGAACCTTCTTCCAGGGTCGCGGAGAGTGCGCCCTGGATGTCCTTGAGCGAAGAGTTGGTGATCTGAATGTCCAACACCGCCATGAAGGCGCCGAGCATCGCGCTCATCACCGCAATCCAGTCACGGCGGGACGGTTCGCCCGTGGGGCGAACCAGGGCGTCACCCGCCATGGTTTTCGGCCTTCAGGTGCACCTTGACGAGGACGGACATGCCCGGCCGGATTCGGCCCTTGAGCGGATTGTCTGCGGCGAAGATCAGCTTCACCGGCATGCGCTGTACTACCTTGGTGAAGTTGCCGGTGGCGTTGTCCGGCGGCAGCAGGCTGAACTGCGCGCCGGACGCGGCGAATAAGCTGTCGACTCGGCCTTCGATCGGCGTATCGGGGAAGCTGTCGAAGATCAGCACGGCGGTTTGTCCGGGCTGCATGCGCTCGATCTGGGTCTCCTTGAAGTTGGCCTGGATCCAGATATCAGCATCCGGCACTAACGAAAGAAGGTGTGCGCCGACCTGTACGTACTGGCCGTTGCGTGCAGCGCGCTGGCCGACACGCCCGTCCATGGGGGAGCGGATTTCGGTGCGGCCGAGATTCAGCTCGGCCTGGGCCACTTCGGCGCGGGCATTGGCAATTTGTGCATCGAGGCGCTTGATCTCTGCGTTGAGTGCATCCACTTGCTGGCGCTGGGCTTTGAGGTCGGCCTCGGCCTTGGCCACTTGCGAGCGGGCAACTCGCGAGTCGGCGGAAAGCGTAGTGACCCGCTCTTCGGAGATGTACCCCGGCTTGCGCAGCGTCTGGGCGCGGGACAGGTCGATCTGGGTGCGTCCGAGGGTGGCCTGGCTAGCCGCAACGTCCGCCTCGCTAGCGGCGATCGTGCTGGATTGCTGGGCCAGCTTGCTTTGTGCCTGGACCAGCTCCGCCTCGCGGGTGGCGAGCAGGGCGCGAGCGCGTTCTAGGGCAAGCTTGAAGTCGTCGGCTTCCAGGCGGACCAGCAGGTCGCCTTTCTTCACCTGCTGGTTATCGCTGACCAGCACTTCTTCGATACGGGCACCAAGTTGGCTGGACACGCGGGTGATTTCGCCCTGGACGTAGGCGTTGTCGGTGCTTTCGACGAAGCGGCCGATCAGCAGCCAGTGGACGAAGAACCCGGAAATGACCAGTGCCACCAGGGCGATGAAGACGAACAGGCGGCGTTGCAGTTTGGCAGGCATGGAAAACGTTGCTCGAAGTCTTTTCAGAATGTTGCGAATCTAGCAGTGTTCCGCCCTAGCAAATAGCCAGTACAATTCAGAAACTTTGTTGCTTATAGGGAACAATAATGGGGCTGGATGATGCGCTGATCTTCACTCGCGTAGTCGAGTGCCACAGCTTCACTCAGGCAGCTCAGAGCCTGGGCATGCAGAAGTCGACTGTCAGTAGGCGCATAGCGCTGCTGGAAGAGCGCCTCGGCGTACGTCTGCTCAACCGCACCACGCGCAAGCTTCGCTTGACTGAAGTTGGCCTGGCCTACTACGAGCGCTGCCGGCAGATCATGCTGGACTTCGCCGAAGCCGAGCAGGCCGTGATGCAGTTGCAGCAGGAGCCGTCCGGTCTGCTGCGTGTGACCGCGCCCATCGAGTTTGGCCAATTGTTCCTTGGCAAGGTGTTGGGCAGCTTCATGCGCCAGTATCCGCAGATCACGGCAGAAGTGGAGATCACCTCGCGCAACGTCGATCCGCTGGAGGAGGGCGTGGACATCGCCATCATGATCGGGCAGCCCCAGGATTCCACCCTGATCGCCCGCAAGCTGTTCGAGAGTGGTCGCCGGCTCTGCGCGAGCCCAGCCTACCTGGCGGCCCACGGCACCCCGCGCACGGTGGAGGCGCTGGCTGGCCACCGCGCGGTACTGTTGCCGCAGGACTCTCAACGCTACTGGATGCTGCTGGGTGAACACGTACCCTGTCAGCGCGTCCTCTATTGCAACAACATTACCTTCGCCCGCGAAGCGGTTCTGGCGGGGGCCGGGATTGCGGCGTTGCCGCTGATGTTCACCGAATCCGCCGTGCAGCGCGGTGAGCTGATCGAACTGCTGCCCGAGGCGCGGCTGCCCAGCGGCGAAATTTATGCGGTCTATCCGTCTCGGCGGTTCCAGGCAATGAAGGTCAAGGCCTTCCTCGACTTCCTGATGCGCAGCCTGCCGGTGCAGGAAGGACACTTGCTGGAGCCCGTGGCGGCCAGCCTGATAAGATCGCGCCTTTGATCGTCCCCCTGTTTCGAGAGCAATCCATGACCACCGTCCGTACCCGTATCGCGCCGTCGCCCACCGGCGACCCGCACGTGGGCACCGCCTACATCGCCCTGTTCAACCTGTGTTTTGCGCGCCAGCACGGCGGTCAGTTCATCCTGCGCATCGAAGATACCGACCAACTGCGCTCTACCCGTGAGTCCGAGCAGCAGATCTATGATGCGCTGCGCTGGCTGGGCATCGAGTGGGATGAAGGTCCTGATGTCGGTGGCCCGCACGGTCCCTATCGCCAGAGCGAACGTGGCGATATCTACAAGAAGTACTCTCAGGAGCTGGTGGACAAGGGTCATGCCTTCCCCTGCTTCTGCACCTCAGAGCGTCTGGACAAGCTGCGCGCCGAGCAAACCGAGCGCAAGGAAACCCCGCGCTACGACGGCCACTGTATGCACCTGTCCAAGGACGACGCCGATAAGCGTATTGCCGCCGGCGAACCCCATGTCGTACGGATGAAGGTGCCAACCGAAGGCGTCTGCGTGGTGCCGGACCTGCTCCGTGGTGATGTGGAAATCCCGTGGGATCGCATGGACATGCAGGTCCTGATGAAGACTGACGGTTTGCCGACCTATTTCCTCGCCAACGTGGTGGATGACCACCTGATGGGCATCACCCATGTGCTGCGTGGAGAAGAGTGGCTGCCCTCGGCGCCCAAGCTGATCAAGCTCTACGAGTACTTTGGCTGGGAACAACCCAAACTCTGCTACATGCCGCTGCTGCGCAATCCGGACAAGAGCAAGCTGTCCAAGCGCAAGAACCCCACATCCATCACCTTCTATGAGCGCATGGGCTTCCTGCCAGAAGCGATGCTCAACTACCTTGGCCGCATGGGTTGGTCCATGCCGGACGAGCGCGAGAAGTTCTCCCTGGCCGAAATGGTCGAGCACTTCGATCTGTCGCGCATTTCCCTGGGTGGTCCGATCTTCGACCTGGAGAAGCTGTCCTGGCTGAACGGTCAGTGGATCCGGGAGCTGCCGGTAGAACGCTTCGCTGCCGAGGTGCAGAAGTGGGCGCTCAATCCCGAGTACCTGATGCGCATCGCGCCGCACGTGCAGGGTAGGGTGGAAACCTTCAGCCAGATCGCGCCGCTGGCCGGTTTCTTCTTCTCCGGTGGCGTGCCGCTGGATGCAAAACTGTTCGAGCACAAGAAGCTCGGCCCGGACCAGGTGCGTCAGGTCATGCAGTTGGTGCTCTGGAAGCTGGAATCCCTGCGTCAGTGGGAAAAGGACCGCATCACCGGTTGCATCCAGGCCGTGGCCGAAAGCCTGGAGCTCAAGCTGCGTGATGTCATGCCGCTGATGTTCCCGGCCATCACTGGCCAGGCCAGCTCGGTATCGGTACTCGACGCCATGGAAATCCTCGGGGCTGATCTCAGCCGCTTCCGTCTGCGCCAGGCCATCGAGCTGCTCGGTGGCGTGTCGAAGAAGGAAACCAAGGAGTGGGAGAAGCTGCTCGCGGCCATCGCGTGATGGCCCGCCGGCTGGTGCGGGGAGGTCCCTGCATCGGCCGAGGTTTGGTAAGTGGTTGTTCTTCCAGATAAAAAAGTTCGTGTTGTTGAAAAAATAGTGTTGACAGCAGGAGGGGGCGCCCCTAATATGCGCCCCGTCCTCGCGACGGGGCTATAGCTCAGCTGGGAGAGCGCTTGCATGGCATGCAAGAGGTCGACGGTTCGATCCCGTCTAGCTCCACCACTCCTTTCAGGTGTGGGTCGCGAAAAGGCATGAAGGTTTCGTCCCCTTCGTCTAGTGGCCTAGGACACCGCCCTTTCACGGCGGTAACAGGGGTTCGAGTCCCCTAGGGGACGCCATATTCCAGCAGCATCGGTCACGCCGATGCAGCCGAAGTAATTCGGGGCTATAGCTCAGCTGGGAGAGCGCTTGCATGGCATGCAAGAGGTCGACGGTTCGATCCCGTCTAGCTCCACCAAACATGATGCGCCACGCATCACAAGGGCCAGCCTAGTGCTGGCCCCGTTGTTCGAAGGTTTCGTCCCCTTCGTCTAGTGGCCTAGGACACCGCCCTTTCACGGCGGTAACAGGGGTTCGAGTCCCCTAGGGGACGCCATATTCCAGCAGCATCGGCCATGCCGGTGCAGCCGAAGCGATTCGGGGCTATAGCTCAGCTGGGAGAGCGCTTGCATGGCATGCAAGAGGTCGACGGTTCGATCCCGTCTAGCTCCACCAAATCGATGCCTTGCGCATCACTCAGGGCCAGCCCAGGTGCTGGCCCTGCTGTTCGAAGGTTTTGTCCCCTTCGTCTAGTGGCCTAGGACACCGCCCTTTCACGGCGGTAACAGGGGTTCGAGTCCCCTAGGGGACGCCACTTTCAAGTTTCCCGCTCTGCGGGCTTTTCGAGGGTCATTCCAGTTTGGGATGGCCCTTTTGTTTTTCCGGCTTTCAAAAAAGCTCCCACGATTCCTTCAGGCCGACGAACGGTGAGGCAAGTGTCTTGCCAATTTGAATTACGGGCATAATATTATGCGTGTAATTCAAGTGGAGGCTGACATGAGCGAGAAGAAAGCCCAGACCCGAGAACGCATCCTGCAGGCAGCCGCTTCGGCCATGTTGCAGCGCGGCCCGCAGGAGCCCGGTGTGGCTGATGTGATGAGTGCCGCCGGACTCACGGTGGGGGGCTTCTACGCCCACTTCGCCAGCAAAGATGCGCTGATGCTGGAAGTCTTCGAGCAACTGCTGCGCAGGCGGCGGGACTTGATGGCTTTGCTCGACTCATCGTTGCCAGGGGAGGAGCGCCGCGCGTTGGCTGCCAGTTTCTACCTGTCCCGCAAGCACCGTGATGCCACTCACTCCGGCTGTCCGTTGCCCAGTTCACTGGGTGCGCTGCCGCAATTGCCAGAGGCCTACCGGACGTTGCTAGCGGAGCATCTGGAGGTGCTGAGTGCCGAAATGTGCGACCGCCCCGAAGAAGCCGACAAAGCCCTTGCGGACCTTGCCTTGATGGTGGGTGGCCTGGCCCTGGCGCGTGCGTTGGGGGCTGGCGATCTGTCTGACCGAATACTGCGTGCCGCCAAGTCGGCAGTTATCTGAGGAGCCGAATCATGAACAATCTGAGCCTGATCAGGGGAGTCCACGCCACGCTGGGTCGTGTGGCGCCACAAATGGTCGCCCGCCGTATGCGTCGCCAGTTCATGACGCCGCGCAACCTGCCGCCGCGGGAGTGGGAGATGCCGTTGCTCGGAAGCTCCGAGCGAATCACCCTGCGCTTTGGTCTGTCCGCCCTGCGTTGGGGGAGCGGTCCGACCGTACTGCTGATGCACGGCTGGGAAGGGCGCCCTACCCAGTTCGCCAGCCTGATTGAGGCCCTGGTCGCAGAAGGCTACGGTGTGGTGGCGCTGGATGGTCCGGCCCATGGCCACTCCCCGGGGCACGAAGCCAATGTGGTGCTCTTCGCGCGCGCTTTGCTGGAGGCTGCTGGCGAGTTGCCTCCGCTGCACGCGGTGATCGGTCATTCCATGGGCGGTGCAAGCGCCTTGCTGGCCAGCCAGATGGGGTTGCGCGCCAGGGCCTTGGTAAGCATTTCCGCCCCCAGCCGCATTCTTGGGCCGCTACGCAGTTTCGCCCGATTCATGGGGCTGCCGCCGAAGGCCCGGGCGCATTTCGTCAGTCAGGTGGAAAACCATGCGGGGATTCCCGCGGCGCACCTGGATGTACAGCGCTACCAGCTGGATATCCCGGGCCTGGTTGTGCATGCCGAGGATGACCCGCTGGTGCCGGCCAGTGACGCCCAGGTCATCCACGACGCCTGGTTCGACAGCCAGTTGCTGCGGCTGGAGCAAGGTGGTCACCAGCGCCTGCTGGCAGATGCTCGCCTGGTCAGCGCTGTCCTTGGGCTGCTGGCGCAGGTTCGTGAGCCTCGGACTGCGGCAGAGGCTGTGCGCTGAGTCAAGACAGGGCTGGCAGGTGACCTGTCGTCAGTGCTCTACTTCCAACGTTCACCGGCCCGGCGTGATCGCCTTTGGCACCGGCCTGGGAACTTTGCGATGTGGAGAGCTGACATGAGCCTGACGATGGATGTGGTATTGCAGCGGGCGCGCCCGGTTCTGCCTGTGCTGGTGATCGAGGATACCGGGCTGGCCCTGGATCTCGCGGGGGCGCTGAGTGCGGGTGGCGTCGAGGTGCTGGAGGTAACCTTGCGCACGCCGCGTGCGCTGGATGCACTGGCGGCGATCCGCAAGGAATTCCCGGACCTGCTCGTGGGCGCCGGCACCCTGATCCATACCGAACAATTCATCGAGGCGCGTGATGCCGGGGCGCATTTTGCCGTCAGCCCCGGCTGTACCGAACGCCTCGCAGCCGCCGCCGAGGACTCCGGTCTGCCGTACCTGCCCGGCGTGATGACACCCTCCGAAGTGCTGTTGGCGCTGGAGTATGGCTACCGCTCGCTGAAGCTCTTCCCAGCCGATGGCAGCGGCAGCGTGAAAATGCTGAAAAGCCTCAAAGGCCCTTTCACTGGCATCCGTTTCTGCCCCACCGGCGGGTTGACTCCGGACAACCTGCTCAGCTTTCTGCGCCTGCCAAACGTGGCCTGCGTCGGCGGCACCTGGATCGCGCCGTCCAGCCTGATCCGCGCCCGCGCATGGGATCAGATCACTCAACTGGCCAGCGAAGCCCGTGAACTGGCCAGCAGCGTGGAGCTCAACTCATGAGCTGGGACATGCCCAACCCCTTCGTCATTGATATCAAGGTCGGTGCCGATGACATCGACGGCCTCGGTCATGCCAATAACGCCGTCTACGTCAGCTGGCTGGAGCGCTGCGCCTGGCGTCACTCGCAGAGCCTGGGTCTGGACCTCGCCGAGTATCGTCGGCTGGACCGGGCCATGGCGGTGTTGCGTCACGAAATCGACTACCTGGCCGCGGCTTACGAGGATCAGGAACTGCAGATGGCCACCTGGATCGTAGAGTCGGACCAGCGCCTGAAGATGGATCGCCTCTTCCAACTGGTACGGCCGGATGATGGCACCACCTTGTTGAGGGCCAAGACCACCTTCGTCTGTATCGAGCTCTCCAGCGGCAGGCCCAAGCGCATGCCGACGGAATTCGTCGAAGGTTATGGGCGGGCGCTGCAGCCGCCATTCCCGCTTGAGCTCTGAGCCTCAGTCGGCCGCTGGTGCCAGAAACACCTCGTGCTGGCTCTGCACGATGCGCAAATGGCGGACTTCGCCGGGCAGGATGATGGTCGACTGCGCGCTGCCTGCGTACTGCCCGGCGCAGTAACCTGAACCTTTCTGCGCCACCCGCAGGGTGACTTCGCCGGCCGGCACCGGAATGCTCACTGACTGGCCGGGCGCTATCTGCGCCACCAGCTCGTTCTGCACGTAAAGGTCGATGTCGCAGGCATTCGGGGCGTCCTCGTCACGGCTGATCAGCAGCTCGCCGATGGCGTCCGGCGTCGGCTGCCGAGCGGGCGACATGATCGCCTCGCTCGCGGCGAATACCGCAGTGGCGGCCAACGTAAGTGCGGCAAGGACGGGGACGAGCGAGTTCATCCGGGCATTTCTCCTGCGCTGAATAGGTGGAGTTTCGACCACCAGTCCAGTCGGATGCTCCGTGGGATATTCGCCGTCCGTCCTGCTGCGTAAACTACGCGCCTTTTATCCTGTGAGCCTGCCATCCATGCAAATCGCCCTGGCCCCCATGGAGGGGCTGGTCGACGAAATCCTTCGCGATGTGCTGACCCGTGTCGGTGGTATCGACTGGTGCGTGACCGAATTCATCCGGGTGTGCGATCGCCTGCTGGCGCCCAGCACCTTCGAGAAGTTGGCCCCCGAGCTGGCCCAAGGCGCGCGTACCCGCGCCGGCACGCCCATGCGTGTGCAGTTGCTGGGCTCCGATCCGGTTTGCCTGGGCGATAACGCCGCGTTCGCCTGTGCACTGGGGGCGCCGGTCATCGACCTCAACTTTGGTTGCCCGGCCAAGACGGTTAACAAGTCGCGTGGCGGCGCCGTGCTGCTCAAGGAGCCGGAACTGCTTCATGCGATCGTCCGCGAGGTACGCCGCTCCGTACCGACGGAGATTCCGGTGACGGCGAAGATGCGCCTCGGCTTCGACAGCCCGGACGGCGCGCTGGATTGCGCCCGCGCTCTTGCCGAGGGCGGGGCTGAGCAGATCGTGGTGCATGCCCGTACCAAGGCCGAAGGCTACAAGCCGCCAGCACACTGGGAGTGGGTGGCCAGGGTGCAGGAAGCGGTCAGGGTTCCGGTGTTCGCCAATGGCGAGGTCTGGACCCTGGATGACTGGCGCCGCTGCCGCGAGGTGAGTGGGGTGGAGGACATCATGTTGGGTCGCGGCCTGGTGTCGCGTCCCGACCTGGCTCGGCAGATCGCCGCCGCGCGGGCGGGCGAGCCGGTGCGGGAAATGACCTGGGAAGAACTCCAGCCCATGCTGCAGGAATTCTGGCGCCAGGCTCGCCGCAAGCTGGCACCGCGCTATGCGCCGGGACGCCTGAAGCAATGGCTGGGCATGCTCACCCGCAGTTACCCCGAGGCGGTGGCGCTGTTCGCTGAGGTGCGCCGCGAGAACGATTGCGAGCGGATCGACGCATGGCTCGGGGTGCCCGATCTCCGCCGGGAGTGGGCCGAGGCAGGCTGACCCTTAGCGCCCGCCGGCTACGTCCAGCAGGGCGCCACTGGTATAGGAAGCCTCGTCGCTGGCCAGCCAGAGAATCGCGCTGGCCACTTCTTCCGCTTCGCCGCCGCGCCCCATGGGGACTGCCTGGCGAACGCGCTCGACCCGATCAGGTTCGCCGCCGCTGGCGTGGATTTCCGTGCGGATCACGCCGGGGCGGACTGCGTTGACGCGAATCCCTTCGGCTGCCAGCTCCTTGGCCAGGCCCAGGGTCATGCTGTCGATGGCGCCTTTGGCCGCCGCATAGTCGATGTACTCATTGGGTGCGCCGATACGCCCGGCGATGGAGGACAGGTTGACGATGGCGCCGCCCTGGCCGCCATGGCGAGTGGACATGCGCTTGATGGCCTCCCGCGCGCAGAGAAAGCTGCCGATCACGTTGGCCCGTAGCACTCGTTCGAAACGTGCCGCGTCCATGTCTTCCAGGCGCATCTGGCGCTCCAGCATCCCGGCGTTGTTCACCAGCACATCCAGCCGCCCGAACTCTCGGTCCATGAGTTCAAACATCGCCAGTACCTGTGCCTCATCGCCTACATCCGCGCACAGGGCAAGGGCGCGGCCGCCAGCGGCCTCGATTTCATGCACCAGCGCTTCAGCGGCTTCCCGCTGCTGCCGATAGTTGATTCCCACCGCGTAGCCGCGTTGGGTAGCGAGCCGGGCAGTGGCGGCGCCGATGCCGCGGCTGGCACCGGTGATGAGCATGACTTTCTGCATGGCGTTTCCTCTGGGGCTTGAAATGCTTTTGGGCGTCCCTATCTAGGGTACTGCGGGATGCCGAAGTCGGGTCTCGCAGTCGAAACACTTGCTGATTACTCAGGAGATCAACATGAGCACTGCTTTTTCCCTCGCCCCGCTGTTCCGTCATTCCGTGGGCTTCGACCGTTTCAACGACCTGTTCGAATCCGCCCTGCGCAATGAGAGTGGCAGCACCTATCCGCCTTACAACGTCGAGAAGCATGGCGATGACCAGTACCGCATCGTCATCGCGGTAGCCGGCTTCCAGGAAGAAGACCTGGAGCTCCAGGTGGAGCGCGGTGTGCTGACCGTCAGTGGCGGCAAACGCGAGAAGAGCGACGAATCGGTGACCTACCTGCACCACGGCATCGCCCAGCGTGCCTTCAAGCTGTCCTTCCGCCTGGCCGACCACATCGAGGTCAAGGCTGCCGGCTTGCAGAGCGGCCTGCTGAACATCGACCTGGTGCGTGTAGTGCCCGAAGAAGCCAAGGCCAAGCGTATCCCGATCAACGGCCATCGCGCAGTGCTGGAAAACTGATCTCCCGACTACACGGGAAAAGAAGAGGGCGCCCGCGGGCGCCCTTTTTCTTGCTTCAGAGCGGCGCCGGCCGCTGTGCGCTGTGGGCCAGCAGTGCGCGGAACTCCGTAAGCGGTACGGGCTTGCTATACAGGTAGCCTTGGTAAAGGTGGCAGCCCTGCTGCTCGAGGAAGGCCAGTTGTTCGCTGCGCTCCACGCCCTCGGCAATTATCTCCAGGCCCAGGCTGCGGGCCATGGCGACGATGGCGCGAATGATCTCCGCGTCGTTCGGGTCCTGGGTGGCATCGCGGACGAAGGATTGGTCGATCTTCAGCGCATCCACCGGCAAGCGCTTGAGATAGGTCAGGGACGAATAGCCTGTACCGAAGTCATCCATGGCGAAACTCGTGCCCAGCTTCTTCAGGCGGCGCATCTTGCCGATGGTGTCCTCGATGTTCTGGATGACGATGCCCTCGGTGACCTCCAGTTTCAGCAACTGGGCGGGTAGCTGACTACGTTGCAGGCTGCGCTCGACCCGCTCGACGAAATCGCTTTGGCGAAACTGCCGGGGGCTGATGTTCACGCACAGGCTGAAGTCGCGGGGATCGACCAGCCGTTCGGCCACCAGCTGTTCGCAGGCGTTGCAGGCTTCGTCCAGCACCCAGGCGCCAACTTCCAGGATCAGGCCGCTTTCCTCCAGTACTTGGATGAATTGGCCGGGGGATTGCGGGCCTAGGGTCGGGTGTTGCCAGCGGAGCAGGGCTTCTGCCCCCACCACCCGATTGTTGCGCGCATCCACCTGGGGCTGGAAATGCAGCTCGAACTCGCCGCGGGCTAATGCCAGGCGCAGGTCGTTCTCCAGGCGCAGGCGCTCACTGGCCGCTGCCTGCATGGTGCTGCGGAAGATCTGGATGGCGTTGCGCCCGGAATCCTTGGCGCGGTAGAGGGCGATGTCGGCGCGCTTCAGCAGGTCCGCGGGGCTGGCGCCGTGATCCGGAATCAGGGCGATGCCAATGCTGGGGGTGACCTGCAGATGGTGCCCGTCGAGCAGCATGGGTTCAGCTAGCAATTTGCGGAGTTTGTCGGCGATCTCCCGTACTTGGCGAGTCACTTCCGAGCGCTTGCCTTCGAGACCGGTCAGCAGCACCACGAATTCGTCACCGCCAAGGCGCGCCACGGTGTCTTCCAGTCTCACGCTGGCTTCCAGGCGGGCGGTTACCATCTTCAAAACCGCATCGCCGAGGGGGTGACCGAGCGAGTCGTTGATGTGTTTGAAGTGGTCGAGGTCGAGGAAGAGCAGGGCGCCGCGCATGTCGTGGCGCTGCAGAAGGGCGATCTGCTGGGTCAGGCGATCGGTCAGCAATGCGCGGTTGGGCAGGTTTGTCAGCGGGTCGTGATAAGCCAGGTGCTGGATTTGCGCTTGGGCGTCCTTGAGCGCGCTGATGTCCCGCGCGGTAAGGAGCAGGCAGGGCGTGCCGTCAAGCTCGATCTGCTCCACCGAGACTTCCACTACCTTCTGGCTGCCGTCGCGGTGTTGGCCGAGCATCTCCAGATGGTGCACGCGGCCATTGCGCTTGAGCAGGTCGAGCATATGATCGCGTTCGGTGGGTCGCGCCCAGATATTCATCTCGCCGGCCGTGCGCCCCAGCACTTCGTCGGCGCGGTAGCCGGTCAGCCGACTGAAGCCTTCATTGACCTCGATGTAACGGCCGGTGTCGCGTTCGGTGATGGTGATCGCGTCGGGGCTGGAGTGGAACGCCTTGGCGAACTTTTCCTGACTGGCCTTGAGCGCCGCCTCGGCTTGCTGGCGCGCGGTGATGTCGCGGAAGGTGGTGGTGATGCAGAGCTGGCGTTCGACGCGAATGAAGCGGCTCGACACCACGCAGGTCAGCAGGCGGCCGTCGCGGGTCAGAAAGCGGGCTTCGACGTTGTCCAGGCCCTGGTCGCGCAGCAGTTCACTGAACAGTCTCGAGCGCTGTTCGGGATCGGCCCAGAACTGGATCGCTGGAGCACTGAGGCCGACGATCTGCTCGGGTTGCCAGCCGAACACATCGCTGAAGCTCGGGTTGATCTCGATGAACACGCCGTCGCGGATGCGCGAGACGCAGATAGGGTCGGGGCTGGCCTGGAACAGGGTGACGAACTTCTCCTCCGACGCCGCCAGACGCTGTTCGCGGCGAACCCGCTCGCTGATATCCATGAGGATGCCGGTCATGCGCAGGGGGCGGCCCAGGTCGTCGCGATAAAGCTTGGCGGTGCTTTCCAGGTAGTGCACTTCACCGTTGCTGAAGCGTGTGCGGTAGGTCACCTGGTACTCGTTGCTGCGACCCTCCAGCAGCTCCTGGTAAGCGCGCCGCATGCTTTGCTGGTCTTCATCCGGTACGCAGATGAAGAAGTCGCGAAACTCGCCTTCGAAGGGTTCCTTGGCCAGACCGTGCAAGGCCGAGGCGCGGGCAGATCCGTAGAGCGTGCCATGGGCGATGTGCCAGTCCCAGGTGCCGAGGTCGGCCGATTCCAGGGCCAGGTTCAAGCGCTCCTGGCTGTCCTTCAGGGCCTGTTCCTGGGCGCGTTGGCGGGTGACGTCGCGAACCGTCAGCACCAGGCAGGTGCGGCCGTCCAGCTCGATCTCCTCGCCGTAGAGCAGGCAGATGGCGCGGCTGCCATCGCGGCGCTTCAGGTTTACCTCGAGTTCGTCGAGGCGACCGTGGCGTTGCAGGGTGTCGAGCATCTCCTGGCGTTGCGCCGGGTCTTCCCAGATGCCCAGTTCCAGAGAGCTGTGACCGATGGTTTCGCCCTGGCTCCAACCGAATTGGCGTTCGAAGCCGGTATTGATCTCCAGGAAGCGGCCGCTGGTGCGATCGGTGATCACCACGGCTTCGGGCGTACTGCGGAAGGCCTTGGCGAACTTTTCCTCGCTGATGCGCAGGGCGTTTTCGGCACGTTTGCGCTCGGTGGTGTCGAGGAAGGTGCTGATCAGGTAGGGCTGGCCCTCCAGTTCGATGTACTGGCTGGAGAGCACACCGTCGAGGATGCCGCCGTGGCGGGCGCGCAGCCTGACTTCCTGGGAAATCGGCGCGTTGCTGGCGCGGGCATTGCGGTGCAGCCACTCGCGTTGGCTCAAGTCCTCCCAGAAACCCAGTTCCAGGGTGGTGCGACCGATGGTTTCGGCTGCCGGCCAGCCCAGCACAGCCTCGAAATGCTGGTTGGCTTCGACAATCAGGCTGTCGGTCAGTCGGACCAGTAGCACGACGTCCGGACTCAGGTGAAACAGGCTGGAGTAGCGCTGCTTGGAGTTGATCAGGTCCTGGGCGCGTTTCTGCTGCTGGGTGACGTCGCGGATCACGCCGATCATCCGCCGCTTGCCGTCAGTCAGGGGTTGCAGGCTGCCGCTGATCTCGAGCCAGTGCAGGCTGCCATCGGGCCAGCGGATACGGTGGCGCATGGCGCGTTCGGCCTGTCGGCCTTCGAGCACTTCCTGGAACAGGCGCAGCACCTCGCCGCGATCGTCTTCGGGGATCAACTGGACGTAATCCACCGGTTCGCTGAGCGGCCGATGCGGATCAAGGCCGAACAAGGCCTGGGCACCACGGGACCAACTGACCCGGCCGGAATCGATATCCCAGGACCAGGCGCCCAGTCGGGCGCCGTTCAGCGCGGCCAACAGGCTGGAGGCGTCTTGCCAGGATTGCTCGAAGGCCGCGGGGTCGAGGGCAGGGATATGGGGGAACGGGGGACTCGGGTCACTGGCTTTGCGCATGCGCGCCCCTTACCGACGATAGGGCAGATGTTCGGGGCGGTGAACGGCGAGTGGTTCCTCGTGCCTTCCCGACCCTGTTCTTATGGTGTGCGGCTCAACTTAGCCTTTGCCCTTACAGGTACGCAAGGTTGTCGCGCTGTGCGTCGAGCAGTGCCATGAAAGCTTTGGCGGCGTTGGAGAGGGTGCGCTCGGTGTGCAGGATGTAGCCCAGCTGGCGTGACAGCTGGATGTCCTGCAGGGGCAGGCGCACCACGGAGTCGTCAAGCATGGTACGCGGCAGCACGCTCCAGGCGATGCCGATGGAGACCATCATCTTGATGGTCTCCATGTAGTTGGTACTCATCGCGATGTTCGGCATCAGACCCTCCGCTTCGAACATGCGGCGGACGATGTGGTGGGTGAAGGTGTTGCCGCCGGGGAACACCGCCGGGTGCCGCGCCACATCGGGAAGGAATATGGTCTTGTCACGGGCCAGGGGGTGTTCCGGCGCGGCAACGAAGTCCAGCGGGTCGTTCCACACCGGCACCGCCTGGACCGGCAGCGCGGTTTCCGGTGCCAGGGTGATCACCGCCAGCTCCACGCGACCGTGGAGGATTTCCTCATAGGCCACTTCCGAGTCGAGGAACTGGATGTCCAGGGCAACCTGCGGATAAGCGCGGGTAAAGGCGCGCAGCAGCGGTGGCAGGCGATGCAGGCCGATGTGATGGCTGGTGGCCAGAGTCAGGCGGCCGCTGATGTCGCCGGAGAGGTTGCTCAGGGCGCGGCGGGTATCGTCCAGCACGTTGAGGATCTGGTAAGCGCGGGGGAGCAGGGCACGGCCGGCTTCGGTCAGGCTGACTTCGCGGCCGAGGCGGTCGAACAGGCGCACGCTGAGTTGCTGCTCCAGCGAGGCAATGCGCTTGCTCACCGCGGGTTGCGTCAGGTGCAGCCGCTCTCCTGCTTCGGAGAAGCTGCCGGTTTCGGCGATGGCGATGAAAGCATTGAGGCTGGCCAAATCCATATCTGGGCTCCGTGGGTTGCTGGCGCCGATAGTATCCGCATTCCTCGATGGAATGCTTTAAATAAAAAATATGAATTTGAGTTATTCGATGCAAGCCCCTACGATCGTCCCCACAAGCAAAAGGGGCTTACGACCCCTGCGCACAGAAGCAAGCTGATGAGGACCTGACGATGGCCGGCAAGACGCTCTACGACAAGCTCTGGGATGCTCACGAGGTGAAGCGCCGCGACGATGGTTCGTCGCTGATCTACATCGACCGTCACATCCTTCACGAAGTGACCTCGCCGCAGGCCTTCGAAGGGCTGCGTCTGGCGGGTCGCAAGCCGTGGCGCATCGATGCCAACATCGCCACCCCGGACCATAACGTGCCGACTACTCGCGCCGAGCGCCAGGGCGGCCTCGAAGCCATCGCCGACGAGGTTTCGCGCATCCAGGTCAAGACCCTGGACGAGAACTGTGATGACTTCGGCATCCTCGAGTTCAAGATGAACGATATACGCCAGGGTATCGTCCATGTGGTCGGTCCGGAGCAGGGCGCCACCCTCCCGGGCATGACCGTGGTCTGCGGCGACTCCCATACCTCCACCCACGGCGCTTTCGGCGCACTGGCCCACGGCATCGGCACCTCCGAGGTCGAGCACGTGCTGGCGACCCAGTGCCTGGTGGCGAAGAAAATGAAGAACATGCAAGTGCGCGTGGAGGGCAAACTGCCTTCTGGCGTCACCGCCAAGGACATCGTGCTCGCCGTGATCGGCAAGATCGGCACTGCCGGCGGCAACGGTCATGCCCTGGAGTTCGCCGGCAGCGCCATTCGCGATCTCTCCGTCGAAGGCCGCATGACCATTTGCAACATGTCCATCGAAGCGGGTGCCCGCGTCGGTCTGGTGGCTGTGGACGAAAAGACTATCGCCTACGTCGAAGGCCGCCCCTTCGCTCCCAAGGGCGCCGACTGGGACAAGGCCGTAGTCGCCTGGCGTGATCTGGTGTCCGATGCCGACGCGCATTTCGACACCGTTGTCGAACTGCGCGCCGAAGACATCAAGCCGCAGGTGAGCTGGGGCACGTCGCCCGAGATGGTGTTGCCGGTCGATCAGCGTGTGCCGGACCCGGCCGCAGAAGCTGATCCGGTCAAGCGTGGCTCCATCGAGCGCGCCCTGAAGTACATGGGGCTTGCCGCCAACCAGGCCATTACCGATATCCAGCTGGACCGCGTGTTCATTGGTTCCTGCACCAACTCGCGCATCGAAGACCTGCGTGCCGCCGCCGAAGTGGCCAAGGGGCGCAAGGTCGCCGCCACCGTCAAGCAGGCGCTGGTGGTGCCGGGCTCGGGCCTGGTCAAGCAGCAGGCTGAACAGGAAGGCCTGGACAGGATCTTCATTGAAGCGGGCTTCGAATGGCGTGAGCCGGGCTGCTCCATGTGCCTGGCCATGAACCCGGATCGCCTGGAGAGCGGCGAGCACTGCGCGTCCACCTCCAACCGCAACTTCGAAGGCCGTCAGGGCGCTGGTGGTCGTACCCACCTGGTCAGCCCGGCCATGGCCGCCGCCGCTGCGGTGACCGGTCGTTTCGTCGATGTTCGCGAGCTGCTCAAGTAAGGAAGGAGAGTCGAGATGAAAGCCTTTACCCAACACACCGGTCTCGTCGCTCCGCTGGATCGCGCCAACGTCGATACCGACCAGATCATTCCCAAGCAATTCCTCAAGTCGATCAAGCGTTCGGGCTTTGGCCCCAATCTGTTCGACGAGTGGCGCTACCTGGATGTCGGCCAGCCGAACCAGGACAACTCCGCGCGGCCGGTGAACAAGGATTTCGTGCTGAACTTCCCGCGCTACCAGGGCGCCAGCGTGCTCCTGGCCCGCGAGAACTTCGGCTGTGGCTCCTCCCGTGAGCACGCGCCCTGGGCGCTGGACGAGTACGGCTTCCGCGCCATCATCGCGCCGAGCTACGCCGACATCTTCTTCAACAACAGCTTCAAGAACGGCTTACTGCCGATCATCCTGAAAGATGAGGAAGTCGACGAACTCTTCCAGCAGTGCGAGTCCACCGAGGGCTATCAGCTGACGGTCGACCTGGCCGCGCAGACCGTGACCCGTCCGGACGGCAAGCAGTACAGCTTCGAAGTGGACGCGTTCCGCAAGCATTGCCTGCTCAATGGCCTGGACGATATCGGCCTGACCCTGCAGGACGCTGAAGCGATCAAGGTCTTCGAAGGCAAGCACCGCCAGGGCAATCCGTGGTTGTTCCGCGACGCCTGAACCGTACACTGGAGGATGACGTGAGCGACAAAGCCCATGAGCAGGTGGTCCAGCGCCAGTTCGGCGAACAGGCCAGCGCCTATCTGAGCAGTGCCGTGCATGCCCAGGGCACGGAATTTGCCCAACTGCAGGCCGAGGTAGCGGGGCGCGGCGATGCCCGCGTCCTCGATCTCGGCTGTGGCGCCGGACACGTGGCCTTCCAGGTTGCGCCGCTGGTGGGTGAAGTGGTGGCTTACGACCTGTCCGAGCAGATGCTCGATGTTGTCGCGAGCGCCGCCGCCCAGCGTGGGCACGGCAATGTAGTGACTCAACAGGGCGCGGCCGAGTCGCTGCCCTTTGCCGATGGCAGCTTCGACTTCGTCTTCAGTCGCTATTCGGCGCACCACTGGAGTGACCTTGGCCTGGCCCTGCGCGAAGTGCGTCGAGTCCTGAAGCCGGGTGGCGTGGCGGCCTTCATCGATGTCGCGTCACCAGGGAAAGCGCTGTTGGATACCCACCTGCAAGCGGTGGAAGTGCTGCGTGATACCAGCCATGTGCGCAATTACTCGCCTGCCGAGTGGCTGTGCCAGGTGGCCGAGGCGGGGTTGCGGCCCCGCAGTCATGCGCGCCAGCGGTTGCATCTGGAGTTCGCCTCGTGGATCGAGCGTATGCGGACGCCGGTGGTGTTCCGCGACGCGATCCTGGCGCTGCAGCAGGCCGTCGGAAACGAGGTTCGCGATTATTTCGAGATTGCCGCTGACGGCTCCTTCAGTACGGATGTCCTGGTGCTCTGGGCCGAACGCTAGAACGAATTGCATGGCGCGGAGAGCGCCCAACGAGAGGAAAGCATGAGCAAGCAGATTCTGATTCTCCCCGGTGACGGCATTGGCCCGGAGATCATGGCCGAGGCCGTCAAGGTGCTGGAGCTGGCCAATGACAAGTTCCAGCTCGGTTTCGAACTGACTGAGGATGTCATCGGTGGTGCCGCCATCGACAAGCACGGGGTGCCACTGGCCGACGAGACCCTGGAGCGTGCGCGCAAGGCCGATGCCGTGCTGCTGGGCGCCGTGGGCGGCCCGAAGTGGGACAAGATCGAGCGTGACATCCGTCCGGAGCGTGGTCTGCTGAAGATCCGTTCGCAGCTGGGGCTGTTCGCCAACTTGCGTCCGGCCATCCTCTATCCGCAACTGGCCGAGGCCTCCAGCCTCAAGCCGGAAGTGGTCGCGGGTCTGGATATCCTCATTGTTCGTGAGCTGACCGGCGGCATCTATTTCGGCCAGCCACGCGAGCAGCGCGTGCTGGAAAATGGCGAGCGTCAGGCCTACGACACCCTGCCGTACAGCGAAAGCGAGATTCGCCGCATCGCCCGTGTCGGCTTTGATATGGCGCGCGTGCGCAACAAGAAGCTGTGCTCGGTGGACAAGGCCAACGTCCTGGCGTCCAGCCAGCTGTGGCGCGAAGTCGTGGAAGAAGTGGCCAAGGATTATCCGGACGTCGAACTCAGTCACATGTACGTCGACAATGCCGCCATGCAGCTGGTACGGGCCCCCAAGCAATTCGACGTGATGGTTACCGACAACATGTTCGGCGACATCCTGTCGGATGAGGCTTCCATGCTCACCGGTTCCATCGGCATGCTGCCTTCTGCCTCGTTGGATTCGAACAACAAAGGCATGTACGAACCCTGCCATGGCTCGGCGCCGGACATCGCCGGCCAGGGCATCGCCAACCCGCTGGCGACCATACTCTCCGTATCGATGATGCTCCGCTACAGCTTCAACCAGACAGCTGCCGCCGACGCCATCGAGAAGGCCGTCAGCCTGGTGCTGGATCAGGGGCTGCGGACCGGCGATATCTTCTCCGCCGGTGCGACCAAGGTCGGTACTCGTGAGATGGGCGATGCAGTGGTAGCAGCACTGCGGAATCTGTAATCTGTCCGGCCCGCTGGCAGTCCAGCGGACCACTTTTTCAAGAAAGGTGTAGTTGTCATGAAGCGTGTAGGTCTGATCGGTTGGCGCGGCATGGTGGGTTCCGTGCTCATGCAGCGAATGCTGGAAGAGCGGGATTTCGACCTGATCGAGCCGGTGTTCTTCACCACTTCCAACGTCGGTGGCCAGGGTCCCGCGGTCGGCAAGGATATTGCCCCGCTGAAGGACGCCTATAGCATCGACGAGCTGAAGAGCCTCGATGTGATCCTGACCTGCCAAGGTGGCGACTACACCAATGAGGTGTTCCCCAAGCTGCGCGAAGCCGGTTGGCAAGGCTACTGGATCGATGCCGCGTCCAGCCTGCGCATGCAGGATGACGCGGTGATCGTTCTCGATCCGGTGAATCGCAAGGTTATCGACCAGCAGCTGGATGCCGGCACCAAGAACTACATCGGTGGCAACTGCACCGTCAGCCTGATGCTGATGGCGCTTGGCGGCCTGTTCGAAGCCGGTCTGGTCGAGTGGATGAGTGCCATGACCTACCAGGCGGCCTCCGGTGCCGGCGCGCAGAACATGCGCGAACTAATCAAGCAGATGGGCGCGATCAACGGTGCCGTTGCCGATGACCTGGCCAATCCGTCCAGCGCCATCCTCGATATCGACCGCAAGGTGGCTGAGGCCATGCGCGGCGAAGATTTCCCCGCCGAGAACTTCGGTGTCCCCCTGGCTGGTAGCCTGATCCCCTGGATCGACAAGGAACTGCCTAATGGCCAGAGCCGCGAAGAATGGAAAGGCCAGGCCGAGACCAACAAGATTCTCGGTCGCTTCAAGAGCCCGATCCCGGTCGATGGCATCTGCGTGCGCATCGGCGCCATGCGTTGCCACAGCCAGGCGCTGACCATCAAGCTGAACAAAGATGTGCCGATCGCGGACATCGAAGGCATGATCAGCCAGCACAACCCTTGGGTGAAGCTGGTGCCGAACCAGCGTGAAGTCAGCATGCGCGAGCTGACCCCGACTGCCGTGACCGGCACCCTCAGCGTTCCGGTCGGCCGTCTGCGCAAGCTCAATATGGGTTCGCAGTACCTCGGTGCCTTCACCGTCGGTGACCAGCTGCTCTGGGGTGCCGCCGAGCCGCTGCGCCGGATGCTGCGTATCCTGCTGGAGCGTTGATGGTCTCTTGGGGTGCCGATGAGGCTCGTCGGTAACCCCAGCCCCTCGATTGCTTGCATGCGGGGTGGCAGTTACAGTGCCGCTCCCCGCATCGCCATAAGTAGTTCCCCATGAGCCAGTCCCTCGACATCGCCATCATCGGCGCCACCGGCACCGTTGGTGAAACCCTCGTCCAGCTCCTTGAGGAGCGGGAATTCCCAGTCGGCAACCTTCATCTGCTTGCCAGTGGCGAATCCGCCGGTGCTTCTGTGCCATTCAAGGGACGCAATCTGCGAGTGCGCGACGTCGCCGATTTTGATTTTTCCCAGGTCCGTCTGGCGTTCTTTGCTGCTGGCGAGGTGGTGACCCGCAGTTTTGTTCCACGTGCGCGCGCCGTTGGCTGCTCGCTGATCGATCTGTCCGGCGCCCTTGACCCCCTGGAAGCCCCAAGCCTGGTACCGGAAGCCAATCCGGAACTGCTCGCCGGGCTGTCTGCGCCTTACCAGCTGACCAGTCCCAGCGCCTCAGCGGTTGCCCTTGCGTGCGTGCTGGCGCCGCTCAAGGACTTGCTAAAGCCGCAGCGTCTCAGCGTGATGGCAAGTCTTGCCGTTTCCAGTCGCGGTCGCGAAGGTGTCACCGAACTGGCTCGCCAGACTGCGGAGTTGCTGAATGCGCGTCCGCTGGAGCCGCGCTTCTTCGATCGCCAGATCGCCTTCAATATCCTGGCCCAAGCCGGTGCGCCGGATGCCCAGGGGCACATCGCCCTGGAGCGGCGCCTGGTGAGTGAGATCAAGCAGTTGCTCGGCGAGCCTGGCCTGCGTGTCGCCGCTACATGCGCATTGGCCCCGGTCTTCTTCGGTGACAGCCTGGCTGTCTCAGTGGTGGCCGAACAGCAACTGGATCTGACTGCTGTGCGTGAACGTCTGGGTCAGGCGCCGGGTGTCGAATTGGTGGAAGAAGAGGGCGACTATCCGACCGCTGTCGGCGACGCAGTAGGGCAGGATTCGGTATACGTAGGACGGGTTCGCGGCGGGGTGGATGACCCTTGCGAACTCAATTTGTGGATTGCTTCTGATAATGCAAGAAAAGGCGCTGCGCTCAATGCTGTGCAGTCGGCCGAGTTGTTGATAAAACACTATCTGTCAAAGATACTTACCTGAAAATTTGTAGAAATATTCTAGCTTGACAATACTGGCTTGGCCTTATCGTTGATGGGGAGCCGCCGTTCCGGCGTGCGCAGGCAGCGACTTAAGACCCTCCTCTCGCTCGGCGGGAAAAAAGATAAAACAAGGGAATCACTCTATGGTTCGGGTTCGCAAACTTGTGCTGGCAATCGCGGCTGCATCCGCGCTGACTTCGGGCGTCGCCAACGCTCTCGGGCTCGGGGAAGTCACCCTGCGTTCTTCCTTGAACCAGCCCCTGGATGCGGAGATCGAGCTGCTTGAGGTGCGTGACCTGGCCTCGGCCGAAGTCAAGCCGAATCTGGCGGCAGCCGAGGAGTTCTCCAAGGCAGGCGTCGATCGCCAGTATTTCCTGCAGGACCTCAAGTTCACACCGGTGATCAAGCCTAACGGCCGCAGCGTTATCCGGGTGACTTCCAGCAAGCCGGTCCGCGAACCCTATCTGAATTTCCTGGTCGAGGTGCTCTGGCCCAATGGCCGTCTGCTGCGTGAATACACGCTGCTCCTCGATCCGCCGCTTTATTCGCCCCAGGCCGCCGCCGCTGCTGCGCCGAAGATTCCCGTAGCCGCGCCGGCTCCGGCGCCGCGCCCTGTGGTCGCCCCGACACCTGCGCCGGTCCGTACCGCTCCGGCGGCTGCCGCTGCGCCGCGCCCAAGTGCACCGACCCCGACTCCGGCCCCGGCGCCCAAGGCACCAACTGACCAGTACCGCACCACGTCTAGTGACACGCTCTGGGAAATTGCCGAGCGCAGCCGCGCCAGTGGCTCGGTGCATCAGGCCATGCTGGCCATCCAGGACCTGAACCCGGATGCCTTCGTCGATGGCAACATCAATCGGCTGAAGAGTGGCCAGGTGCTGCGTTTGCCCGATGAGCAGCAGATCGCCAGTCGCACCCAGGCCGAGGCCATCGCCCAGGTCCAGGCGCAGAACACCGCCTGGCGTGAGGGCCGTAGCCTGGCAGGGGAGGGCAAGCGCCAGCTTGACGCCACCAAGCGCAGTAACGCCGGTGCCGCGCCCGAGAAGGTCGATACCCAGGACAATCTGCGACTGGTGTCGGCCGCCAGCGGCAAGGCTTCCAGCGGCAGCGACAAGGGCGCCAACGGTGAAAGCAAGGCGCTCAGCGACAAGCTGGCCGTGACTCAGGAAAGCCTGGACTCGACCCGTCGCGAGAACGAAGAACTCAAAGGGCGCATGACCGATCTGCAGAGCCAGATGGATAAGCTGCAGCGCCTGATCCAGCTCAAAGACGACCAGCTTGCCAAGCTGCAGGCTGATATGGCCGGCCAAGGCAAGCAGGCGCCAGCCGCTCCGGTAGCCGCTGCTCCCGTTCAGCCGGCCAAACCCGCAACTGCGCCTGCCCAGCCGGCTCCGGCTGCAGCTGCGCCTGCCCAACCGGCTGCACCTGCACCTGTCCCGGCTGCCGCAGCACCTGCTACTCCCGCGGCCCCTGGCGCTGCTGCGCCTGCTCCGGCCGCTGCTCAACCTGCCGCCCCGGTCCAGGCCCAGCCGGCTGCTCCCGCCCAGCCCGCGGCGCCGGTCGCCACGCAGCCCGCCAAGCCGGCAGAGCCAGCCAAACCCGCCGCTCCGGCCAAGCCGGTACAGACCGCTCCGGCCGCGCCGGTGGTCGAGCCGCCGCAGTCCAGCATCATTGATGACGTGCTGGCAAACCCAATGCTTCTCCTGCTGGCTGGCGGTAGCGCCCTCGTAGCCCTGCTGGTGCTGCTGATGGTGCTGTCGCGCCGCAACGCGCTGAAAGAGGCCGAGTTGCAGAACGGTCTCGCCGCACAGGACGATGAAAACAGCTTTGGCAGCGATCTCGATCTGAAGGATGACAGCTTCGCTGCCTTCGACAGCCCTGAGCTGGACTCCGCTGTTGCTGATGTGCCGGAAGCGGCTCCGGCCAAGGCGCAAGAGCGTGTCACCGCGCAGACCGGCGATGTGATCAGCGAAGCCGACATCTATATCGCCTACGGCCGCTTCAACCAGGCTGCTGAACTGCTGCAGAACGCCATCAACGACGAACCTCACCGCAGCGATCTCCGTCTGAAACTGATGGAGGTCTATGCCGAGCTGGGTGATCGTGAAGGCTTCGCGCGCCAGGAAGGTGAACTCCGCGAAATTGGCGGGGCGGCCGGCGAGATCGAGCAACTGAAAGGCAAGTACCCGGCTATGGCAGTCGCCGCGGTTGCCGCGACCGCAGCCGCGGGTCTGGCTGCTGCCGATGATCTCGACAGCTTCAGCCTTGATGACCTGACCCTGGATGACGACTCAGCGACTGCTCCGGCAAACGTTGGTGGCGATCTGGATGACGCATTCGACCTGAGCCTGGATGATCTGGGCTCCGATCTGGATTTCGACCTGGCGGACGAGAAGCCGGCCAGCATTCAGCCGGCCGCCGCTCCGACCAATGAGTTGAGTCTGGACGATCTGGAGTTCGACGCTCCTGCTACGCCGGCCAAGGTCGAGAGCGACCTGGATTTCGATCTGGATATCGGCGGCAGTGACGAGCTTCTGACCGGCGAGGAGAGCCTGGAGCTCAGCGACGACCTGGCTGATTTCAGCCTCGATCTGGAGCCCGCAGCTGAGCCGAAGAGCGCCGATGAGGATGAGTTCCTGCTTAGCCTGGACGGCGACCTCGATTCGCCCCTGGCAGCTGAAGAGCCTGTGTCGGCGGTGGAAGAAGCGAGCGCTGGCCTGCTTGACCTGCCGGCTGACTTCGACCTCTCCCTGCCTGAGGAACCGACTGCCGAACCGCTGGCGGATAACGACAGCTTCGCTGCCCAGCTGGACGAAGTGACTGCCGAGCTGGATCAGCTCTCCGACAGCCTGCAGCAGGCGCCAGAGCCCGAGCCGGTTGCTGTGCTGGAAGACGACGTATCGAACCTGGGTCTGGAAGAGGAAGACGATTTCGACTTCCTCTCCGGTACCGACGAAACTGCGACCAAACTGGATCTGGCTCGCGCCTATATCGACATGGGTGACACCGAAGGTGCTCGCGACATCCTCGACGAGGTAATGTCCGAGGGGAATGACACCCAGCAACAGGAAGCGCGCGAACTGATCGCACGTCTCAGCTGATAGATGACTCAAGCAGTACCCGCAGCGGCAGCCTCTTCGGCTGCCGCTGGCATTTACAGAATCGCCCTCGGTGTTGAGTACAAAGGCTCCCGCTACCGTGGCTTCCAGCGCCAGCGCGCTGGCGTGCCTTCGATCCAGGAGTCCCTCGAAACGGCACTGAGCCGGGTCGCAGGCGGAGCGCCCGTGACGCTGTCATGTGCCGGCCGAACCGATGCCATGGTGCATGCCAGCGGCCAGGTAGTGCACTTCGATACGCCGGTGGTGCGTTCGATGCATGCCTGGGTCATGGGCGCGAACATGAATTTGCCTGGCGATATCAGCGTCACCTGGGCCAAGGAAATGCCCAGGGCTTTCGATGCCCGCTTCAGTGCGATGGCTCGGCGTTATCGCTATGTGATCTACAACGACCCGATTCGTCCGGCTCACATGGCCGAGGAAGTGACCTGGAACCATCGGCCGCTGGATTTCGAGCGGATGCGCGAGGCGGCTCGTTGCCTGGTCGGGACTCATGATTTCAGTGCCTTCCGTGCCAGGCAGTGTCAGGCGAAGTCGCCCATCAAGACCGTGCATCACCTGGAACTGATCGAGCATGGCCGCCTGATCGTGCTCGATATCCGTGCCAGCGCATTCCTTCACCACATGGTGCGCAACATCTCCGGAGTGCTGATGACCATTGGTGCCGGGGAACGGCCTGTCGAGTGGGCCAGGCAGGTGCTGGAAGGCCGCATTCGCCGCGAGGGGGGTGTAACCGCGCATCCCTATGGGCTCTATCTGGTGCAGGTCGAATACCCGGAAGAGTTCGAGCTGCCTCAGCGTTACCTGGGCCCGCACTTTCTTTCCGGTCTGCCGGAAACGGTGTGCTGACGCTGCGTCTGGCCTTTGCTAACATCCTCGGTCTTTAGTCTTCAGGTGCCTGCATCTTGTCAGCCGTTCGCATCAAAATCTGCGGTATTACTCGAATCGATGACGCCCTGGCTGCCGTCGCTGCCGGGGCCGATGCCATAGGTTTTGTGTTCTACGCGAAGAGCCCGCGAGCGGTGACTCCGGCCCAGGCCAGAGCCATCGTCGCTGCGCTGCCGCCTTTCGTGACCACTGTCGGGCTCTTCGTCGACATGCCGCGGGCGGAGCTGACGCAGGTACTGGCCGAGGTCCCGCTGGATCTGCTGCAGTTCCATGGCGATGAAAGTCCCGAGGCCTGTGCCGGTTACGGCCGACCCTACATCAAGGCTCTACGAGTCAAGCCGGGTGACGACATCACCGCGGCTATCTCCTGCTATCCCGAGGCGTCCGGCATCCTTCTCGACACGTTTGTGCAAGGGACTCCCGGTGGCACCGGCGAAGCCTTCGACTGGAGCCTGGTGCCCCAGGATGCGGCAAAGCCTTTGATCCTGGCGGGTGGCTTGACCCCTGAGAACGTCGGTGAGGCGGTTCGTCAGGTGCGCCCCTATGCCGTTGATGTGAGTGGTGGCGTTGAGGCCGGCAAGGGCATCAAGGACGCTGCGAAGATTCAAGCCTTCATCCAGCAGGCACGAGCCTGAAATGCACATTGTGGATACTTTCGCGTACTCGTCCGCTGGCGCGTCTCCTGCATATGTGACGGACGGCGTTTCGCTGCCGTCCATAAGCGAGTTGCCCAGGCAGGAGAAGCCTGTCGGGTCGCGTGGCAAGGCTGCGTCGATCGGGCCTGTTTTTTACGAGAGCGGTGGCAAGGCCATCGCCAGGGTGATACCCGGGCACATCATGCGCGCCGGGGTCGCAACCATGAATTCGCTCAAGGGCATGCGCGGGGCTATGAACCGCTAGCGCGTGTTCGGGCCTGAAAGCTGTGGAGAACTAGAGCATGAGCAACTGGCTGGTAGACAAACTGATCCCTTCGATCATGCGTTCCGAGGTGAAGAAGAGCTCGGTCCCGGAAGGCCTCTGGCACAAGTGCCCGTCGTGCGACGCGGTGCTTTACAAGCCCGAACTGGAAAAGACGCTGGACGTCTGCCCGAAATGCAACCACCACATGCGTATTGGTGCGCGCGCGCGCCTGGATATCTTCCTTGATCCGGAAGGCCGTGAAGAAATCGGCGCCGATCTGGAGCCGGTGGACCGCCTCAAGTTCCGTGACAGCAAGAAGTACAAGGACCGCCTGGTAGCCGCACAGAAGGACACCGGTGAGAAGGATGCGCTCATCTCCATGCGCGGCACCCTGCACAAGATGCCGATCGTGGCCTGCGCCTTCGAGTTCTCTTTCATGGGCGGCTCCATGGGTGCCATCGTCGGCGAGCGCTTCGTACGCGCCGCAAACGTTGCCTTGGAGCAGCGCTGCCCGCTGGTCTGCTTCTCCGCCTCCGGCGGCGCCCGTATGCAGGAAGCCCTGATCTCCCTGATGCAAATGGCCAAAACCTCTGCGGCCCTGGCCCGTCTGCGCGAAGAGGGCATTCCCTTCATTTCCGTGCTGACCGACCCGGTCTACGGCGGTGTTTCCGCCAGCCTGGCAATGCTCGGCGATGTGATCGTCGGTGAGCCGCGTGCCCTGATCGGCTTCGCCGGTCCGCGTGTGATCGAGCAAACCGTGCGCGAGAAACTGCCGGAAGGCTTCCAGCGCAGCGAGTTCCTGCTGGAGCACGGCGCCATTGACATGATCATTCCCCGCGCGGAACTGCGAGAGCGCCTTGGTCGGCTGCTGGCGCAGATGCAGCGCCTACCTTCCCCGGCTATCGCATGACCCAGAGAACCCTTGCCGACTGGCTTTCGTACCTTGAGCAGCTTCACCCCACGGCAATTGACATGGGGTTGGAGCGCAGCCGTGAAGTTGCCAATCGGCTCGGTCTGAGCCAGTTGGCGCCCAAGGTGATTACGGTCACTGGCACCAACGGCAAGGGTTCCACCTGTGCATTCCTGGCCGCGCTGCTGCGCGCCCAGGGGCTGAGGGTCGGCGTATACAGTTCGCCGCACCTGCTGCGCTACAACGAGCGAGTGCTGCTGAACGGTCAGGAGGCTTCTGACCAGGCGCTCTGCGATGCCTTTGCCGCTGTCGACGCGGCGCGTGGCGATATTTCCCTCACCTATTTCGAGATGGGTACCCTGGCAGCTTTCTGGCTGTTCCAGCGTGCGGGTCTGGACGCCCTAGTGCTGGAGGTTGGCCTGGGCGGCCGCCTGGATGCCGTCAATCTGGTGGATGCTGACCTGGCGCTGGTAACCAGCATTGGCCTGGACCACGCCGATTGGCTCGGTGACACCCGGGAGAGCGTGGCCTTCGAGAAGGCGGGTATCTTCCGTGCCGGCAAACCAGCCCTCTGCGGCGACCTGAACCCACCGCAGCCGCTGCTGGAGCAGGCAAATGCGCTGCCAGCGCCGCTGTTCCTGCGGGGGCGTGACTTCGATCTGGCAATTGGCGATGGGGGCTGGCATTGGCGGGGCGCGTGCGCGTCTGGTCAGGTGCTGGAACTGCACGACCTTCCTTTGCTCGATCTGCCCATGGAGAACGCTGCCCTGGCGCTCCAGGCCTATGCACTGCTGGGTATGCCTTGGCAGCCGGAAGTCCTGGAAGCTGCGCTGTTGGGTACCAAGGTCTCTGGGCGCTTGGATCGCCGCTATGTCGACTGGGGCGGCAAGCGGGTTTCCCTGTTGCTCGATGTCGGCCACAACCCTCATGCGGCCGAGTACCTCTCTGCACGTTTGGCTGCGCGCCCCGTCGCCGGTCGTCGACTGGCGGTGTTCGGGCTCCTTGCTGACAAGGATCTCCCTGGCGTCATCGGCCCTCTGGCGGCGCGCTTGAGCCATTGGGCGGTGGCGCCGTTGCCGACACCGCGCAGTCGTCCAGCATCCGAACTGCAGGCGGCATTGACGAACCTTCACGCAAGCGTCAGTGTCCACGAAAATATCGCCGCAGCACTTGAATCGCAGTGTGAGCAGGCGACACCGGACGACGAGATTCTGGTGTTTGGATCGTTTTACAGCGTGGCTGAGGCTCTGAGCTGGCTGGAAAGCCTCGCAACGGGGGACTAGGGGAAATGGCTGTATTGGACAAGGGACTCAAGCAACGTATCGTCGGCGCATTGGTGCTGGTGGCGCTGGCGGTGATCTTCCTGCCCATGTTGTTCAGTCGCGAGGATGAGCTGCGTCAGGTCGTGGTCGAGGCGCCGCCCATGCCCAAGGCGCCGGACATGCCGCCGGTGGAGTTGGAACAGGTTCAGGTGCCTGAGCCCCAGGCTCTGCCCCAGGAGCCGGTCCCGCCGCTGGAGCCAACTGGTGATGCGCTCGCCTCGGATGTGTCAGCGGCTCAGGACGTTGCCCCGGTAGCGCCCGCCCCACCTGCTGTCCCTGCCGCGCCCGCGCAGCCACAAGTGCAGGCAAAGACGCCAGCACCAAGCCCGGCGCCGGCTGTGGCCCAGGTCAAGACCGAAGAGAAGCGTCTCGACGTCAATGGCCTGCCGGTAAGTTGGTCGATCCAACTCGCCAGCTTGTCGAGTCGAAGCAGTGCCGAGAATTTGCAGAAGAACCTGCGTACTCAGGGTTACAACGCCTATATCCGCAGCGTCGAAGGCATGAATCGGGTCTTCGTCGGGCCGGTGATCGAGCGTGCCGAGGCCAATCGCCTGCGTGACCAGCTCGCCCGTCAGCAGAAATTGAATGGATTCATCGTCCGTTTCCAGCCTGAAAAAGGCTGATAGAGCAGGATAATTAAGCCCTTTCTGATCCGCGGGTTACCGGAGCTGAAGGGCTCTGCTAAAATGCAGCGCCTTTTCAGTTTGTGGGCTGCACTGTGGCATTTACCTGGGTCGATTGGACGATCATCGCCATCATCGCCGTTTCCAGTCTGGTCAGTTTGAGTCGGGGCTTCGTCAAGGAGGCTCTCTCACTGCTCACATGGATTGTCGCAGGCGTAGTCGCCTGGACGTTCGGCGGCGCCCTGTCGCTGCACCTCACAGAATTCATCGAAATGCCATCGGCGCGCATCATCGCCGCATGCGCCATTCTCTTCGTCGCCACCTTGCTGGTGGGCGCCTTGATCAATTTCCTGATCGGCGAGTTGGTCAGGGTTACCGGTATGGACGGCACCGATCGCGTTCTGGGCATGGCCTTCGGCGCCGCTCGTGGCGCGTTGCTGGTGGTGCTACTGGTCGGCCTGCTCAGCCTGGCACCGGTGCAGCAGGATCCCTGGTGGCAGCAATCCACGCTGTTGCCGCATTTTCTAATGGTTGCCGATTGGTCGAAGAACCTCATTCTGGGCTTCACCAGTCAGTGGCTCGCGAGCGGAATCAGCTCACCCAGCTGATTCGTCGCACCCGGAAGCATGCCCGCCCGCGCCCAAACGGCCTGGACGGGCTATTGATTAGCCTGAACTACTAGCAGGGGTTGCGTCACATGTGTGGCATCGTCGGTATCGTCGGTAAGTCGAACGTCAATCAGGCGCTGTATGACGCGCTTACCGTGCTTCAGCATCGCGGCCAGGACGCTGCCGGTATTGTGACCAGCCATGACGGCCGGCTCTTCTTGCGCAAGGACAACGGCCTCGTCCGTGACGTCTTCCAGCAGCGCCATATGCAGCGCCTGGTTGGCAGCATGGGGATCGGCCACGTGCGCTATCCCACCGCTGGCTCTTCCAGCTCCGCCGAGGCACAGCCGTTCTACGTCAACTCGCCTTACGGCATTACCCTGGCGCATAACGGCAACCTGACCAACGTCGAGCAACTGGCCAAGGAAATCTACGAGTCCGATCTGCGTCACGTGAACACCAATTCCGACTCGGAAGTGCTGCTCAACGTGTTCGCCCACGAACTGGCCCACCGCGGCAAGCTGCAGCCCACCGAGGAAGACGTTTTCGCCGCGGTTTCCGGCGTGCACGCGCGCTGCAAGGGTGGTTACGCCGTGGTGGCCATGATCACCGGCTACGGCATCGTCGGCTTCCGTGATCCCCATGCCATCCGCCCGATCGTGTTCGGCCAGCGTCATACCGACGAAGGTGTCGAGTACATGATCGCCTCCGAGAGCGTTGCCCTGGACGTATTGGGTTTCACCCTGATTCGTGACCTGGCGCCGGGCGAAGCGGTGTACATCACCGAAGAAGGCAAGCTGTTCACCCGTCAGTGCGCTGCCGACCCGCAATACGCTCCCTGCATTTTCGAGCACGTTTACCTGGCGCGCCCGGACTCGATCATGGACGGTATCTCCGTCTACAAGGCACGACTGCGCATGGGGGAGAAGCTGGCCGAGAAGATCCAGCGCGAGCGCCCCGACCACGACATCGATGTGGTGATCCCGATCCCGGACACCAGCCGCACCGCGGCCCTGGAACTCGCCAACCACCTGGGCGTGAAGTTCCGTGAAGGCTTCGTGAAGAACCGCTACATCGGCCGTACCTTCATCATGCCGGGCCAGGCTGCGCGCAAGAAATCCGTGCGCCAGAAACTCAATGCCATCGAACTGGAATTTCGCGGCAAGAACGTGATGCTGGTGGACGACTCCATCGTGCGCGGCACCACCTGCAAGCAGATTATCCAGATGGCCCGCGAAGCCGGCGCCAAGAATGTCTATTTCTGCTCGGCGGCCCCGGCGGTGCGCTACCCGAACGTCTACGGCATCGACATGCCCAGCGCGCACGAGTTGATCGCCCACAATCGGTCCACCGAGGAAGTGGCTGAGCTGATCGGCGCCGATTGGCTGGTCTACCAGGACCTGCCGGACCTGATCGACGCTGTTGGTGGTGGCAAGGTGAAGATCGACCACTTCGACTGCGCGGTGTTCGACGGCAAGTACATCACGGGTGATGTCGACGAGCATTACCTGAACAAGATCGAGCAGGCGCGCAACGACGCGTCCAAGGCGAAGGCCCACGCGGTCAGCGCCATCATCGACCTGTACAACAACTGAGCCACGGATAGCGGCGAACTCGAGGTTGAGTGACATGACGCAAGAATGGGAAGCCGGAAGGCTGGACAGTGACCTGGAAGGCGCAGCCTTCGAAACCCTGGCCGTGCGTGCTGGCCAGCGCCGCACGCCGGAAGGTGAGCACGGCGAGGCCATGTTCCTGACTTCCAGCTACGTGTTCCGCACCGCCGCGGACGCCGCCGCGCGCTTCGCCGGCGAAGTGCCGGGCAACGTCTATTCGCGCTACACCAACCCGACCGTGCGGACCTTCGAGGAGCGCATCGCCGCCCTCGAAGGCGCCGAGCAGGCCGTGGCTACCGCCTCCGGCATGTCGGCGATCCTCGCCATCGCGATGAGCCTGTGCAGCAGTGGTGACCACGTGCTGGTTTCCCGTAGCGTGTTTGGCTCGACCATCAGCCTGTTCGAGAAATACCTGAAGCGTTTCGGCATCGAGGTCGACTATCCGGCGCTGTCCGACCTGGCTGGCTGGGAAGCTGCGATCAAGCCGAACACCAAACTGCTGTTCGTCGAGTCCCCGTCCAACCCCCTGGCCGAACTGGTGGACATCTCCGCGCTCGCCGAGATTGCCCACGCCAAGGGTGCGTTGCTGGTGGTCGACAACTGCTTCTGCACTCCGGCGCTGCAACAGCCGCTGAAGCTGGGCGCCGACATCGTCATGCATTCGGCCACCAAGTACATCGACGGCCAGGGCCGCACCATGGGGGGCGTGGTTGCCGGTCGTGCGGAGCACATGAAGGAAGTTGTGGGGTTCCTGCGCACTGCCGGTCCGACCCTCAGCCCGTTCAACGCCTGGGTGATGATCAAAGGCCTGGAGACCCTGCGCGTGCGCATGCAGGCCCATTGCGCCAGCGCCCTCGACATTGCCAAGTGGCTGGAACAACAGCCTGGTGTCGAGCATGTCTACTACGCGGGCCTGGAAAGCCATCCGCAGCATGAGCTGGCCAAACGCCAGCAAAAAGGCTTCGGTGCCGTGGTCAGCTTCGAGGTCAAGGGTGGAAAAGAGGCCGCCTGGCGCTTCATCGACGCCACCCGGATGATCTCCATCACCACCAACCTGGGTGACACCAAAACCACCATCGCCCATCCGGCCACGACCTCCCACGGCCGCCTGTCGCCGCAGGAGCGTGCCAACGCCGGCATCAGCGACAGCCTGGTGCGCCTCGCCATTGGCCTGGAAGATGTAACCGACCTCAAGACTGATCTGGAGCGCGGACTCGCCGCGCTGTGATCGACTGGCCCCTGTAGGCGACCGTCGCGAGCAACGGCAAGGTCGCCTTGGGTAAGGGGCATTGCGAAGGATCGGGCTTGGCTACTGTCGGACCTTGCAAGATGAACGACCTCGACTGAGCGCCAGTCGGGGAGGGCAGGGCGGCTGCACCGGAAGGAGGGCCGCCCTTTTCGTTGGGGCAAGAATCCCTGGCGGTGGGAGTGCCATCCCTGCCGAAATGACAGCGCAGGGGGCGAGCTTAGAGGGGGAAGGCCGTGTGACGGCCCTCCTGAAACTCAAGGCTTGCGCACGTCGATAGCAGGCACCTGTTGGCCGTCGAACAGATCCACCGGCTTGCGCGGCAGGATGGCCGGGCGGCCTTCCTTGTCGTGGTCGCCGACGATGCGGATGTCGTTGTATTTCTTCCCGGACAGCGCGGCGATGCCCGCGCGGTCGCGCACTACCGTGGGCCGCAGGAAAACCATCAGGTTGCGCTTCACATGGGTGTCGCGGGTGGAGCGGAACAGCCGGCCGAGAATGGGTATGTCGCCCAGCAGCGGGACCTTGGAGTCGGTTTGGGTGATGTCATCCTGGATCAGGCCGCCGAGCACGATCACCTGGCCGTCCTCGGCCAGGATGGTGCTCTTGATCGAGCGCTTGTTGGTAATCAGGTCCACCGCCTGGGCAGTCAGCGTCGCTGTTGGGGCGATGGAAGAGATCTCCTGCTCGATCTCCAGGCGCAGGGTGGCACCTTCGTTGATGTGCGGGGTCACCTTCAGGGTTACGCCGATATCCTGGCGTTCGATGGTGGTGAAGGGGTTGTTGGCGCCCGAGGCATCGGTGGTGAACGTGCCGGTCTGGAAGGGTACGTTCTGGCCCACCAGGATTTCGGCCTTCTGGTTGTCCAGGGTCAGCAGGCTGGGGGTGGACAGCAGATTGCTCTTGCTGTTGGCCGATAGCGCGGTGATCAGCGCGGCGAAATTGTCGGTGCCAATGCCGATGATGGCGCCGTCCGGGAGGACTTCTGGGATCTCCTCGTCCTGGATGGCGTTAAGCACGGTGCCCACCGAGAGCCCGGTATTGCCAAAATTCACGCCGCCCAGGCCGCCGGTGCTGCCGCGTGCATCCACGGCCCATTGCACGCCGAGGGCTTCAGTGATGTCGCCTGAGATTTCCACGATGGCCGCTTCTACCATCACCTGGGCGCGAGGTACGTCGAGTTGGCGGACGATATCTTCCATGGCGGTGACCACATCCGGCTCGGCCAGCATCACTAGGGCGTTCAGGCTCTCGTCGGCGCGGATCAGTATGCTTTGCGTCTTGCCGCCGGCTGCCGACGTCCCCTCGCCACCACCTTCGCCGTTCTTCAAACCTTCGGAAATCTCGCCAAGGGTCTCCGCCAGGCTCTTGGCATCGTTGTGACGCAGGCGAATTACCCGGGTGTTGGCCGAACGTGAAGTCGGGGTGTCGAGGGATTGCGCCAGGGCCGCCAGCTTCGCACGGGCGGACGGTGGGCCGAGGAGGATCAGGCGATTGGTGCGGGCATCGGCGATCACCTGAGTGCCCGAGCTGCCCTTGGATTGGCCGCGGTTGAGGGAGGCATTGAGCACCTCGGCGGCGTCCATGACCCAGGCGTGCTTGAGGTTGAGGACGGTGTAGTCGCGGTCGCCCTTCTGGTCGAGTTGGCGCATCAGGTCTTCGATACGGGCAATGTTGGCGGCGCGGTCGCTGATGATCAGGGCATTGGCCGAGGTCACGGCGGCGAGGTGGCCGTACTGGGGGACCAGCGGTCGAATCAGTGGGATGAGCTCCGTCACTGCCGTGTGCTGCACCTGGATCACGCGCGTTTCCAGGCGTTCCGCACCTGCACGGCTGCTGCCGGCTTCGGCCTTGGCTTCGGCGTTGGGGATGATGCGCGCCTGGTCGCCTTGGGTGACGACGGTGAAGCCGTGGGTGGCCATCACCGAGAGGAACAGCTGATAGACCTCGTTGAGCCCCAGCGGTGCTTTTGATACCACGCTGACCTGGCCCTTCACCCGCGGGTCGACGATGAAGGTCTCGCCGGTGATGTCGGCGATCTGATCGATGAACTCGCGAATATCCGCGTCCTTCAGGTTGATGGTCCAGCCATCCTGCTGCTGTTGCTGAGTGCTACCCGGTGCGGCAAGTGGCTGGGCGGCGAGCAAGGGCAGAGGCGCGGCCAGCAGGCCGGTGGCGATCAGGGCGAGCGTGAGGCGCGAGAAGGTCGGGGTCATCGTGTCATTCGCTTTCCTGGGTCTGTTCGGCGGAAGGCTCGGGCACGGTGTCCTCCGGGTCTTCCATCTGTTGGCGCAACTTTTCCATGCGCTCGCGCAACTCGGCGGCGTTGTCTTCCTGCAGGCCGCTGAGTTCGTCGATCACGGCAGCCGACGGCTCGTCGGCTGTGTCGCCAACGGGCGTGAAGCGTGAGCGCGGCTGCGGGAAGCTGAGACTTTCCAGTCGGCCGTTGCGTTCGATTTCGACTCTATTGCGATACACGGCATGCACCTTGACGCCGCTGGTGATCTCGTCGCCCGCAATGTAGCGGCGGGGCTTGCCGCCTTCGTACTGGATGATCGCAATAGACTTGTCCGGCCCTGCGTGGACAAAGCTGCCCAGCAGGGTGAGGCGCAGGTTGGTGGTGGGCGGCGGGCCGCTAGGCTGGAGTTTCGGCGCGGGGCCGAACAGCGGTTCGAGGTTCTGCAGGGGCTGGCTGGTCGCAAGAGGCGTTCCCTGCTGCTCGGGTGCTTCGGCAGGAGTGTCGACCAGGCGCAACCATTCCCGGGTCTGCCAAGCGAAACTGGCACCCATGACCAGAACCAGAAGCGCGCCGACAATGCTTGGCGCGTGGCGTTGCAGCCAATGTGCGGAATCCGAGGCTTGCAAGTGGGTCGAACTCCTAATGCGGTGTAATTCTTCTGTTTTTATGTTGGCAGAACTGCCTTGATCATAGCAGCGCCTTCGAGTGCCCGGGTCGGCCGTCTGGATGATGTTGATACGCGGACGCTGTGCTAAAGATATCTGTGAATTTTTACGGCTTTAGGTGGTTTTGTTCACACACATCATAAGAATCAGACAGCGGCTCTGCACAATCGTCAGATTGCGCTGCAATACTTCCTTCTGGACCCACCTGAAATAGGCGCCCACGGATGAATCCACCACTCGTTGAAGCCCCCCTGCGGCGTCTCCCTTTCGGTTTCGCCAAGCGCCACGGCGTCCTGTTGCTGGATGGCCTGGAGCCGTGCCTGGCTCACCGTCCCGGCGTCGAACTGGTGGCCCTGGCCGAGGCGCGTCGCTTCGCCGGCCGCAGCTTGCCGCTCAAGTCACTTAGCGGCGAGGCCTTCGAGCAGGCTCTGGCGCAGGCCTACCAGCATGATTCTTCCGCAGCCATGCAGTTGGCCGAGGACCTGGGCGGCAGCCTGGACCTGGCGGCCCTGGCCGAGCAAATCCCGGAAACCGAGGATCTGCTGGAGCAGGAGGACGACGCGCCGATCATCCGCCTGATCAACGCCATCCTCGGTGAGGCGATCAAGGAGAACGCCTCGGATATCCACCTGGAAACCTTCGAGAAGCGCCTGGTAGTGCGTTTCCGCGTCGACGGTATTCTCCGCGAAGTGCTGGAACCCAAGCGCGAGTTGGCGGCCTTGCTGGTGTCGCGGATCAAGGTCATGGCGCGTCTGGATATCGCCGAAAAACGCATCCCCCAGGATGGCCGCATATCCCTGCGGGTCGCCGGGCGCGAAGTGGACATTCGCGTTTCCACGTTGCCGTCGGCCAATGGCGAGCGCGTGGTGCTGCGTCTGCTGGACAAGCAGGCGGGGCGCCTGACCCTGCAGCACTTGGGCATGAGCGAGCGTGATCGGCACCTGCTGGAAGGTACCGTCCGCAGGCCCCACGGCATCCTGCTGGTCACCGGCCCCACCGGCTCGGGCAAGACCACCACGCTTTACGCCAGCCTGGTCACCCTCAACGACCGCACGCGCAACATCCTCACAGTCGAAGACCCGATCGAGTACCACATCGAGGGCATCGGCCAGACTCAGGTCAATCCCAAGGTGGACATGACGTTCGCCCGTGGCTTGCGCGCCATCCTGCGCCAGGACCCGGACGTGGTGATGGTGGGTGAGATTCGCGACCATGAAACCGCCGAAATCGCCGTGCAGGCATCCCTGACCGGCCACCTTGTGCTTTCCACCCTGCACACCAATAGCGCCATTGGTGCCATCACCCGCCTGGTGGACATGGGGGTCGAACCCTTCCTGCTGTCTTCATCCCTGCAGGGGGTGTTGGCCCAGCGCCTGGTTCGGGTGCTCTGCCCGCACTGCAAGGAGGCCTACCAGGCGGATGCGGCGGAGTGCGAGTTGCTGGGCGTCGCCGCCGACAGCGCTCCCATCCTGTATCGCGCCCGTGGTTGCGCGGAGTGCCACCAGCAGGGTTATCGCGGCCGGACCGGCATCTACGAGCTGGTGGTGTTCGACGACCACATGCGGAGTCTGATTCACAGCGTCGCGTCGGAGCAGGAAATGATCCGCCATGCGCGCCTGTCCGGTCCGGGCATTCGCGAGGATGGCCGGCGCAAGGTGCTGCTGGGCGTCACCACGGTGGAAGAAGTGCTGCGAGTTACCCAGGAAGAATGAGTAGAACCTGAACATGGCCGCATTCGAATACCTCGCTCTCGACACCAAGGGCCGCCAGCAGAAGGGCGTGCTTGAGGCGGACAGCGCCCGTCAGGTGCGCCAGCTGCTGCGTGAACGCCAGCTGGCTCCGCTGGAAGTACGCGCCACGCGTGTTCGTGAGCAGGCCGAGCGCGGTCGCTTCAGCCTTGTGCGGGGCTTGTCTGCCCGCGACTTGGCGCTGTTGACGCGCCAGCTGGCGACCCTGGTGCAGGCGGCACTGCCCATCGAGGAGGCCCTGCGGGCGGCGGCCGCGCAATCCAGCAGTTCGCGCATCCAGTCGATGCTGCTGGCGGTGCGCGCGCGCGTGCTGGAAGGGCACAGCCTGGCCAGCAGCCTGCGGGAATTCCCCGCGGCCTTCCCCGAGCTCTATCGCGCCACGGTGGCTGCCGGCGAGCATGCTGGCCATCTGGGGCCTGTGCTCGAGCAGTTGGCTGACTACACCGAACAGCGTCAGCAGTCACGGCAGAAGGTCCAGCTGGCGCTGCTGTATCCAGTGATCCTGATGTGCGCGTCGCTGGCGATCGTCGCCTTCCTGTTGGGCTTCGTCGTGCCGGACGTCGTCAAGGTGTTCATCGATTCCGGGCAAACCCTGCCATTGCTCACGCGTGGCCTGATTGCCCTGAGTGACCTGGTCAAGGACTGGGGCTGGCTGATGCTGCTGGTGCTGATCGCTGCGCTCTTCGGTGCGCGCTGGGCCTTGCGTGATCCGGACATCCGCCAGCGCTGGCACGGCGTGGTACTGCGTATACCGCTGGTAGGGCGGTTGGTGCGCGCCACTGACACCGCGCGCTTCGCCTCCACCCTGGCGATCCTCACCCGTAGCGGCGTACCGCTGGTGGAAGCCCTCGGCATCGGCGCCGAGGTCATAGCCAACCGGGTCATCCGTGCGCACGTGGTATCGGCGGCGCAGAAGGTCCGTGAAGGCGGCAGCCTGACCCGCGCCCTGGAGGGCAGCGGGCAGTTCCCGCCGATGATGTTGCACATGATTGCAAGCGGCGAACGTTCCGGTGAACTCGATCAGATGCTCGCCCGCACCGCGCGCAACCAGGAGAACGACCTGGCTGCGCAGATCGCCCTGCTGGTCGGCCTATTCGAGCCGTTCATGCTGGTGGTCATGGGGGCGGTGGTGCTGATGATCGTGCTCGCCATCCTGCTGCCTATTCTTTCTCTCAACCAACTCGTGGGGTAATCGCGTGAATCTGCGCCGTAGTCAGTCGGGCTTTACGCTCATCGAAATCATGGTGGTGGTGGTCATCCTCGGTATCCTGGCCGCGCTGGTGGTGCCGCAGGTGATGAACCGTCCCGACCAGGCCAAGGTCACGGTAGCCAAGGGCGATATCAAGGCCATCGGCGCTGCCCTGGACATGTACAAGCTGGACAACTTCACCTACCCAAACACCCAGCAGGGCCTGGAGGCGCTCGTGAGTCGACCCTCCGGCAATCCGCCAGCGAAGAACTGGAACAAGGATGGCTACCTGAAAAAACTGCCGGTGGACCCATGGGGCAACCCGTACCAGTACTTGTCTCCGGGTAGCAAAGGCACCTACGACCTCTATTCCCTGGGCGCCGATGGCAAGGAAGGCGGCAGCGAAAACGACGCCGACATCGCCAACTGGGACAACTGATGAGCGGCGGACGGCAGGGCGGCGCTGGCCGGAAGCCCGGTGCCTTGGTGTCCGCGGGGTTCACCTTGATCGAAGTGCTGGTGGTGATGGTCGTCATCGCCTGTCTCGCCGGCCTGGCGCTGATCAGCTCCGGCGTCGCCGGCCCCGCTCGGGAGCTCAGGAACGAAGCCGAACGCCTTGCCGGGCTTATCGGCGTGCTTGCCGATGAGGCCGTGCTGGACAACCGGGAATATGGCGTGCGCGTGGAACGCGACGGCTACCAGGTGTTTTTCTACGACGAATCCAGCAACCGTTGGCAGGCGTTGTCCGATGGGGCCCGACAATTGCCCGAGTGGGCTGAGCTGAGCATCGAGCTGGAGGGTGAACCTCTCACGCTGCCCACGTCGGGCAAGGAAGAAAAGAAGGCTGAGGAGACGCGGCCCGTGCCGCAACTGATCATTCTTTCCAGTGGCGAACTCAGTCCGTTTCGCCTGGAAATGGGCGAGCGGCGCAAGGATGGACTGCGCCTGCAGCTCTCCAGCGATGGCTTCCGTCTGCCGCGCGTGGAAAGCCTGAGTGGCAAGGGGCGCGCAGGATGAGAGCCAGTCGGGCCTTCACTCTGATCGAAGTGCTGGTGGCCCTGGCTATCTTCGCCGTGGTCGCCGCCAGCGTGCTCACCGCCAGTGCGCGCAGTCTGCAGATCGCCTCCCGCCTGGAAGACAAGACCCTGGCGATGTGGATCGCCGACAACCGCCTGACTGAGCTTCAGTTACGCCAGGCACCTCCCGGCAACGGCCGTGACCAGGGAGAGCTGGACTATGGTGGGCGACGCTGGCAGTGGCAAAGCCAGGTCGAGGGCACCAGCGACCCGGCGTTGCGGCGGGTCACGCTCTGGGTGGCGCCGCGCCCGACCCGTGGAGCCGGTGGCAAGCTGGAAGAGCGTGCGACGGTGCGTCTGGTGGGGTTCCTGGGGAGCGCACCATGAAGCGTGCGGCGGGTTTCACCCTGCTTGAACTGTTGATTGCTATCGCCATTTTTGCACTGCTGGCCATGGGCACCTGGCGCATGCTCGGGGCGGTCATCGACAGTGACGAGGCGACGCGCGTGCAGGAGCAGCAACTGCGGGAGCTGGTCCGCGCTATTTCGGCCTTCGAGCGCGACCTTCGCCAGGTGATTTCGCGACCGATACGCGATGCCTACGGCGAGCCTCGAGCCGCGCTGTTGGGCGAGCGCCAGGGCGACAACGACAGCCTAGAAATGACCCGCGCCGGCTGGCGCAACCCGACGGGCGGGCAGCGCTCCCGCCTGCAGCGGGTGAGCTGGCAGCTTTCCGGCGAGCGCCTGGAGCGGCGCTACTGGACGGTGCTGGACCAGGCCCAGGACAGCCTGCCGCAGGTGCAGAACGCCCTGGATGGCGTCACGGCCATGAAGCTGCGCTACATGGACGACAGCGGCGACTGGCAGGAAAGCTGGCCGCCAGCTGGCCTGTCGGAAGACGAGCGCCTGGATCGCCTGCCGCGCGCCTTGGAGTTGACCCTGCAGCACCGTCGCTATGGCCAGCTGCGTCGGGTCTTGCGCCTGGTGGAAACGCCGCCCCGGCAACAACCCCTGGCGGAAGAAAACCAGCCAGACGGGGAGCAACAGGCCCCGCAGGGTAATCAACAGGCCGACGGCGAGGAGCAGGCGCAATGAAGCGGCAGGCGGGCGTTGCGTTGCTGACCGTACTGCTGGTCGTGGCGGTGGCCACTGTGGTCTGCGCTGGACTGATCGCCCGGACGCAACTGTCCATCCGTTCCAGCGGCAATGAACTTCACAGTCGCCAGGTGGCCCAGTACGCGCTGGGCGGCGAGGCACTTGCCGAGGCGATCCTCGTGCGTGACCTGCGCCAGGGCGATCCGCGTACGCCGGTGGATCATCTGGGTGAAGCCTGGGCGCGTCCCTTGAGTACCTTCCAGCTGGACGATGGTGGGTCGCTCAGTGTGCGCATCGAGGACCCCAGTGGCCGATTCAATCTCAACAGCCTGGTACGAGATGGCCAATTGAGCGAACCGGGTATCCGTCAGTTCCGTCGACTGCTGCTGCGTCTGGGAATCGAGGCGCCGTACACCGAGCGCCTGGTGGACTGGCTCGACCCTGACCAGGAGCCCTATGGTCCCAACGGCGCGGAAGATAACCAGTACCTGCTGCTGCAGCCGCCATACCGTGCGGCCAACCACGCCATGAGCGATGTGTCCGAGTTGCGCCTAGTGTTAGGCATGACGGAGCTGGACTACCGCAAGTTGCTGCCCTTCATCACCGTGCTGCCGGAGGATGCCGCGCTCAACGTCAACACCGCCAGTGCCATGGTGCTGTCCACCCTGGCCGACAATCTGGACGCCGATGCGGGGGGGCTGCTGATGGCAGCACGGGGTGCCACCGGCTTTCGCAGCCTGGATGCTTTTCTCGGCCAGCCCGCCTTGGCGGGTATGGGGCTCGAGGCCCAGGGGTTGGCAGTCGGCAGCCAGTATTTCCAGGTGATCAGCGAGGTGCGTCTCGCCGGTCGCCGCCAGGTTCTAGTCAGTACCCTGCAGCGCGGTAGCGACGGCAGGGTACGCGTTCTCTCTCGTGATCTCGGGCAGGGCGGCTTGCCGCCGGCGCCCGTCAAGGAGCCGCATTCATGACACAGGCTTGCATCTTCCTCCCGGTGGCCGCTTGCAATCAGCTGGACGCCGAACTGGAGGTGCTGCTCTGGCAAGGAGGCACGGGCCGTCGCCTGCCATTCGCCAGGGCGTTGGAAGAGGTGTTGCCGCCCTGGCGGCTGATCTTGCCGGTGGAGGCGGTGACCTGCTGCGCGGTCCGCCTGCCCACCCAGAAGGGCCGCTGGTTGCGTCAGGCCTTGCCGTTCGCGGTGGAAGAACTGCTCGCCGAAGACGTGGAGAGCTTCCACCTCGCCCTCGGTGGTGCCTTGGCCGATGGCCGGCACCGGGTATTCGCAGTGCGCCGCAGCTGGCTGGCAGGCTGGCTGGAACTGGCCGGAAAGCTCGGCCCCAGGCCTGCGGCCATCCAGATCGACGCTGACCTGTTGCCCGAGCAGGGAACCCAGTTGCTCTGGCTGGAGCAGCGTTGGTTGCTGGGTGGTGAAGGCAGCGCCCGGCTCGGTTTCGATGAGCAGGATTGGACTTACCTGCGGGACGCCTGTCCGGCACCGCGCAGTGCTCGTGCGCCTGCGGAGCGCAATACGCTGGACGGCGTGGATGAATGGCATGAAACAAGCGACGCCTACGGTTGGTTGGCGGCGCAGAAGGGCAGCGACCTGGCCCAGGGTGAGTTCACCTTGAAGGAAGAGCGTCAGCGCTGGTCGCGCTGGAAACCGCTGCTGGGGTTGGTGGGCCTGTGGTTGTTGCTGCAGTGGAGCTTCAACCTGATTCAGACCTGGCAGCTGCAACGTCAGGGCGATACCTACGCAGCGGCCAATGAAGCGCTCTACCGCGAGTTGTTTCCCCAGGACAACAAGCTGGTGAACCTGCGGGCGCAGTTCGACCAGCACCTGGCGGAAGCCTCCTCTTCGGGGCAGGGGCGCTTGCTGGCCTTGCTCGGTCAAGCGGCCCAGGCACTGATCGCCGAGGGCGCGCAGGTGCGGGTGCAGCAGTTGGACTTCAGCGAAACGCGGGGTGATCTAGCGCTGCAGGTTCAGGCACCGGGCTTTGATGCCCTGGAGCGCTTGCGCGAGCGGCTGATCGGTAGCGGGCTATCCGTACAGATGGGGTCGGCCAGTCGCGACCAGAGCGGCGTCAGCGCGCGCCTGGTGATAGGGGGATGAAGATGCTCGACACGATCAAGGTACCGCTCCAGGCGCAATGGCAGACTTCCTCCCTGGGCGTACGTTGGCGCGCCATGCCGGCGAGGGACCGCATGGCCTTGCTGGGGCTCGGCATGTTCCTCGGCCTGGTCCTGCTCTACCTGCTGCTCTGGTTGCCGGCAGAGCGCCGTCTGGCCAGCGCCCGCGAGTATTTCGAGACTCAGCGCAGCTTGCATGCCTATCTGCAGCTGCATGCACCCAAAGCGCGATCGGTGCAGAGTCAGCCGCAGAGCCAGGTGGAGCCGGAGCGGCTGCAAGGGCTGGTCACCGCCACGGCTGCCCAGCAGGGGCTGGCCGTTGAACGTATCGATAGCGATGCGCCGGGCACGGTGCAGGTAAACCTGCAGCCGGCGGCTTTTCCCAGCCTGTTGAGTTGGTTCGGCGTACTGGAAGGGCAGGGGGTGCGAATCGACGAGGCTGGAATGGATCGCAACGAGGACGGTCGGGTGACGGCGCGGGTATCCCTGAAGGTTGGAAGCTGATCCAGCCCCAACCTGGTGCGTGCGCACTGAGCGGGTGCTCGCCGGAGGGGTGGCGGAAGTGGCCGAAAGGTCCGGCTGAAGAAAAATTCCATACAGGGTGTTGACTTAGCGGAGGCCTCTGCGTAAATTGCGCGCCTCGCAAGGCGATGGGTGATTAGCTCAGCCGGGAGAGCATCTGCCTTACAAGCAGAGGGTCGGCGGTTCGATCCCGTCATCACCCACCATTCCTTGTGAAATTTCGGACGAAAGTCCGGCCGACGCGCAGCGGTAGTTCAGTCGGTTAGAATACCGGCCTGTCACGCCGGGGGTCGCGGGTTCGAGTCCCGTCCGCTGCGCCATATTCCCCATGTTCGAGATGCTCGGGCATGAGGCGGCAAGGTCCACAGGGCCAAGTCGCCAGACGATGCAAAAGTTTCACCGGACGCAAGTCCAACCGACACGCAGCGGTAGTTCAGTCGGTTAGAATACCGGCCTGTCACGCCGGGGGTCGCGGGTTCGAGTCCCGTCCGCTGCGCCATATAGAGAAGCCCTCAGGTAGCAATACCTGAGGGCTTTTTCTTTGCCCCAAATTAATTTTTCGGTCACCTGGAATCGTTACATTCTTGGCATGTTCTTTGTTTCCAATACGCCTGTTGACGTCAGGAGGAACTAAAGATGGACGATTACCAGGAAGAAATTCTCGATTTCCACGCTACCGAGCAAGACCCGGTAGAGCCAGCCGAAGACGCCACCGAAATGTGATCAGCCCGCTTGGCGCTGGGCGCGGCGGAACTCGCCTGGCGTGCTGCCGCTCCAGCGCTTGAAGGCGCGTTGGAAGGCTTCTGCCGAGGCGAAGCCGAGCAGGTACGCGATTTCGCCGAAAGCCAGTTCGGTGTCGCGGATGTAGGCCATGGCCAGGTCGCGGCGGGTTTCATTGAGGATGGCGCGAAACTGGGTGCCTTCTTCGGCCAGCTTGCGGCGAAGGGTCCAGCTGGGCATCTGTAGGCGCGCTGCCACTTCTTCCAGGTCCGGCTCGCGCCCGTGCAGCAGCGGCCCCAGCAATTGGGTGATGCGCTCGCGCAGGCTGCGGGTGCGCGTCAGCTGCTGCAGCTCCCCTTCACAGATATCCAGCAATTGTCGCCAGGTACTCGGGCAGTGTTCTCGGCCACGTTGTGCCAGCGTGTCCTGGGAGAGGCGCAACTGGTTGGCGCCGGCCTCGAACTCCACCGGGCAGCCGAAATGTTCGGCGTAGCGCTCGGCGTAGTCCGGCGCGGGGAACTCGATTTCCACCTTCTCTATGCGAATGTCGGCGCCAACCAGTTGGCTCAGGTAGCTCTGCCAGCCCGCCAGTACCGAATCCACCACGAAGCGGTTGTAGGCGTTGTAGGGGCTGATGGAATAAAAGCGCAGCCAAGCGCCCTTGCTGTCCTCGTGGAAGCTCGACTGGCCACGGTAGTTGCTGGCGTAGAGCAGTTCGAAGCGGGTCAGGGCGCGAGCGGCCTCCCGCAGGTTCGGTGCCTGGCCGGCACAGACGCCGGCAAGTCCCAAGTGGGCGAGGCGGCTCAGTCGACCCATGTTCAGTCCCAGTGCGGGATTGCCGCTGAGCTGGATGGCGGCGTGACCGAGGCGCATGTAGCGCGGGATTGACAGGCGGCCGTGAGGTTCGGCGAATCGGGCGGCATCCAGGCCGAAGCGCTCCAGCAGTTCCGCAGGGGATTGGCCGCTCTGTTCCAGTGCTGCCGCCATGCCGTGGACGAAACTCACGGAGAGGTCGCCCAGCTTGACCCGCTGCGCTTTCATTTCTCCTCCAGCCAGGCATTCAGCAGGTGGCTGCCCGGCGCCTCGCTGGCTTGTCGTGTGTTGCTGGGCGTCAGCTCGCTGCCGGCGGGTGAGTTGTGCAGGGGCCAGAGGCGGCCGCGCAGGAACAGGACTTCGCTGGCGGTGGTCTGACCGTCGCTCAGGGTCACCCGGCTGTGCGGATAACCCTGGCTCCAGCTTCGAGTGATGGTTACCAGGCCGCTGCTGGTTTGCAGGCTTTGGCGCGATTCACCCCGGGCGCTCTGCGGCCAGGGCTGGCTGAACGGCTCGTCCAGCAGCAGGCCGTCCGGGGAGAAGGCCAGTGCCAGGTTGTAGAGGGCGCCATGGCCGCTGCGCAGCTTGCCTTCTTTGAGGTAGGGCGAGGGCAGGAGTATGGAGCCGGCCAGGATGGTCACCCGGTACTCACTGGCGAGGCGGCTGAACAGCTTCTGGTAATCCCGCGCCATGCGCCGGGCCTTGGCCCGCAACAGGGCTTCTTCCAGGTCCTGGCCTTGGAGGAACAGGCGGCCGAGCAGGGTTGGGTGGCTGAGCGTCAGCAATCGGCCACCCTCGGCAAAGGTGCGGGCCTGGTAGAGGTTGTGCTTCTCGTCCCGCAGCAGCAACCAGGTGCCGATATGGTCGGGCAGTGCGACAACGGTCTTGTCGTTGAGCAGGCCCTGGGCACGGGCCTGGTCGAGGGCTGCGACCAGCTTCATGCGCAGCAGGTCCGGGTCGCGGTAATCGCTTGGGTAGAGCGCCGGTCGAATCGCGAGCAGATTGCCCCGTGCGCTGGCGGTGCCCACGTCGCTGGCCAGGCTGGCGCGTAGATCGGACAGGTAGTGGGCGCGAGGCCGCTCACCGGTCCATACCGCGTAGGCGGTCAGGCAGCTCACCAGGATGGCGGCGATCAAGGGCGTCAACAGTTTGCGCATGGAATGTCCGGGGCGGAGGAATGCCGATCAGGGTAGGGGACAGGCTGCCGATTGCCAAGGGTGGCTGTCAGTTTGGATCAGTAACTTGTCAGTTCTGATCATTGAGTGGGCGGTGGCGGCTCTTTATCGTCTGCCCCACAACCGATCCCGACCCTCTGAGGTCAGGGGCATTCCGTGATTAGCACCGCCTGCTGTGGAGGAATCATGACCGCCGCCCGTTACCCGCATCTGCTCGCCCCCCTTGATCTGGGCTTCACCACCCTGCGCAACCGCACCCTGATGGGCTCCATGCACACCGGGCTGGAAGAGAAACCCAACGGCTTCGAGCGCATGGCCGCCTACTTCGCCGAGCGCGCCCGTGGTGGCGTGGGCCTGATGGTCACCGGCGGTATCGGTCCGAACGCCGAAGGTGGCGTTTATGCCGGCGCTGCCAAGCTGACGACCGTGGAAGAGGCTGAGAAGCACAGGATCGTCACCCGTGCCGTGCATGAGGCAGGTGGCAAGATCTGCATGCAGATTCTCCATGCCGGCCGTTACGCCTATAACCCCAAGCAGGTCGCGCCGTCGGCCATCCAGGCCCCGATCAACCCCTTCAAGCCCAACGAGCTGGATGAAGAGGGTATCGAGAAGCAGATCCAGGACTTCGTCACCTGCTCGACGCTGGCCCAGCAGGCCGAGTACGACGGCGTCGAGATCATGGGGTCCGAGGGGTACTTCATCAACCAGTTCCTCGCCGCCCACACCAACCAGCGTACCGACCGCTGGGGTGGCAGCTACGAGAACCGCATGCGCCTGGCGGTTGAGATCGTCCGCCGCGTTCGCGAGGCCGTAGGTCCGAACTTCATCATCATCTTCCGTCTGTCGATGCTCGACCTGGTGGAGGGCGGCAGCACCTGGGACGAGATCGTTACCCTGGCCAAGGCCATCGAGGCTGCTGGCGCCACCATCATCAACACTGGCATCGGCTGGCACGAGGCGCGCATTCCCACTATCGCCACCAAGGTGCCGCGTGCGGCCTTCACCAAGGTCACCGCCAAGTTGCGTGGCGAGGTGAAGATTCCGCTGATCACCACCAACCGCATCAATACGCCGGAAGTGGCCGAGCAGGTCCTGGCCGAGGGCGATGCCGACATGGTGTCCATGGCGCGTCCGTTCCTCGCCGACCCGGACTTCGTCAACAAGGCCGCCGAGGGTCGCGCCGACGAGATCAACACCTGCATCGGCTGCAACCAGGCCTGCCTGGACCATACCTTTGGCGGCAAGCTGACCAGTTGCCTGGTCAACCCGCGTGCCTGCCACGAGACCGAGCTGAACTACATCCCGGTTGCCCAGGCCAAGAAGATCGCCGTGGTGGGCGCCGGCCCGGCCGGCCTCTCCGCAGCCACCGTTGCCGCCGAGCGTGGCCACAGCGTGACCCTGTTCGACTCTGCAGCCGAAATCGGCGGCCAGTTCAACGTGGCCAAGCGCGTACCGGGCAAGGAGGAGTTCTTCGAAACCTTGCGCTACTTCAAGCGCAAGCTGGAAACCACCGGTGTCGACCTGCGTCTGAACACCCGCGTCTCGGCCGACGATCTGGCCAGCGGCGGCTTTGACGAGATCATCCTGGCCACTGGCATCAGCCCGCGCACGCCGGCAATCCCCGGTATCGACCACTCGAAGGTGATCAGCTATCTGGACGCCATCCTCGAGCGCAAGCCGGTGGGCCAGAAGGTGGCGGTGATCGGTGCCGGCGGTATCGGTTTCGACGTGTCCGAATTCGTCACGCATCAGGGAGAGGCCACCAGCCTCAGCCGCGAAGCCTTCTGGAAGGAGTGGGGCATTGACGGCGCGCTGAAGGCCCGTGGCGGCATCGCCGGGATCAAGGCCCAGCCGCATCCGGCGGCCCGCCAGGTGTTCCTGCTGCAGCGCAAGAAGTCCAAGGTGGGTGACGGTCTGGGCAAGACCACCGGCTGGATCCATCGCACCGGTCTGAAGAACAAGCAGGTGCAGATGCTCAACTCGGTGGAGTACCTCAAGGTCGACGACGCCGGCCTGCACATCCGTGTTGCCGAGGGCGAGCCCCAGGTGCTGCCGGTGGATACCGTGATCGTCTGTGCTGGCCAGGACCCGCTGCGCGAGCTGCATGACGGCCTGGTGGCTGCCGGCCAGAGCGTGCACTTGATCGGTGGCGCCGACGTGGCCGCTGAACTGGATGCCAAGCGCGCGATCAACCAGGGCTCGCGCCTGGCGGCCGAACTCTGACCCTCTCCACCGCCCGGTTCTGCACCGGGCGGTGCTCCCGCCCGCTCCAACCACGTCACACTTTTGCCTTGCCGTTGGTCCGACTGGCCGCGACGGCGGGGCACTGCCAACCCAGTCACATTGCTCGTCGGCTAATATCCCCTAGACTTTTCTAAAGTCCGGATCAGTGTGTGCGGACGGAAACCGTACGCCGCCAGGCCCCATCAATGCCCGCTGTGATTCACCGCGCAGAACCAGAGGTAGAGCGATGAGCATGCTGAAGAAGCCACAACAGGCGGAAGCCGTCGTGTTCTTCAACGACCGCGGCATCTGCAAGCAGATGCTCTACTCGGAGTTCGAAGCCATTCTCGACGGCGTGGTCGGCCTGCCTGAGTTCGCCGACTGCCAGATGCATCTGGCCTACGTGATGATCAATCCGCGCCTGCAGGTGCGTGCGGTGGTTTTCTTCTACCTCGACTTCGACGAAGACGGTCGTGCCGATACCGGCTGGAACCTGCCGCTGCGGCAATTGGCCGAGCGCTCCGGACGGGGTCCTGACCTGGGGGCCGGCCCCATTCGCCTTGCCTGCCGCAGCCAGTGCCCGGTCTCCTGGCAGCAAATGCACCTCTGGGACCCAAGCCTCAACGCCGATCGCAACGACCTGGCGCTGCTGCGCGATGCCATCAAGGGCAACAGTCTCGGTTTGCTGGTGGAGGAGGAGCTGCCCAAGGTGCTGGATGCCGAGCGGTTGCAGGTGGCGTCGGAAGATCGCTGGTACGCCCCGCCGGAGATCACCAAGGAGATGGCCGAGCAGCTCGCGGAAAAGATGGAAAAGGAGCACCGCCTGAAGACGGCCCAGTTGGTCCGCCAGCAGCGCCTGCGCCTGAGCTCCCTCAGCCAGCAGAACGAAGAAGCCATCGCACAGGTACGCCAGGCCGCTGACCAGAACAACTCGGCGCTGCAGGAGCAGATTCGCACCCTGCAACACGCGCTGCGTCAGCAGGAAGAAGCCAATGCCGGCTTGCAGGCTCAGCTCGATGGCGAGTTGGAGCGCTTCCAGGCCAGCCGCGAGGAAATGAACCTGCAATTGCGCGCCCTTGAGCGCCACGGGCGCACCGAGGCGGATATCCTTCGTGCCCAGTTCGAGAGCGAGCTCCAGGCACGGGTCACCTTGGCCGTGGCCGAGTACCGCGAGCAGCTCGCCATCCGGGATGTCGAGTTGGCCTATCGCGACCAGTTGGACGCCCAGTTACAGGCTGAGGTCAATCGCCTGCGCCAGGAGTGCGAGGCGCTGGAAGGCGAGTCGGGACAGCTGATACTGGAGCGCCTGGCCCAATTGGGTGTGGTGTTTGTGGTTTATCACCCGGGAGCCGGTCACCTGACCATTCCGCTGGCCGATATCTCCCGCTATCAGGGCAACCCCCTGGCTTACGCTGCGGCGAAGTGCTTCGTGTCCGAGAACCAGTACCGCCAGTGGCTGGCCCACTATCAGCAACCCACCTGCGAAGCCAGCTTGCCCAATGGTGATCGTTGCAGCATGCCCATCGATCGGGTCGAGGCGCCCAGTCGCTTCGTTGCCGGTGAATCCAACTGCTGCCCCCGGCATCGGGCGGGAGGGCGACTGCGCACTGCTGGCTGAGCGGACTCGCGTACGCGCCTGACTTATCCTTGCGCCCCCGAACGGACGCCAACGGACCCGACCTTGCCTCTGACCCTGCCTGACTGGAACCCCCGCGCTACCCTTGAACCGTTGCGCCTGCCATGGCTGGCCGCTGCCGGGCTTGAGTTGGCCGTACTGCGTCTGGATGCCCTGGACCCGCTGGTCTCCGGCAACAAGTGGTTCAAGCTGGCTCCCCATTTGGCGCAGGCCGCGCAAGCGGGCGCTGAGGGCGTGATCAGCCTGGGTGGCGCCCATTCCAACCATCTTCATGCCCTGGCCGCCGCCGGTGCCCGTTTCAATTTCCCAACGGTGGGCCTGCTGCGCGGCGAGTGCCAGGACACGCCGACGATTCGAGATCTCCAGCATTTCGGCATGACCCTGCACTGGCTGGGCTATGGCGGCTACCGCGCGCGCCACCAGCCGGGTTTCTGGGCAACCTGGCTGCAGCGCTACCCACGCTACCAGCCGGTGGCCGAGGGCGGTGGTGGTCTGACGGGCGCACAAGGCTGTGCCGGGTTGGTGGAGATGATCCGCGGACAGTTAGCGGCCATTGGTTGGGATGACTACCACAGCCTCTGGACAGCCGCCGGTACGGGCACCACCCTCGCCGGGCTGGTGCTCGGCGAGGCGGGTAGGCACCCGGTGATTGGAGCCCTCGCGGTGCCCTCGGACCACGGCGTCGCTGAGCAGGTGAGCGCTATCCTCGGTGAGGCCGGTTGCGCAGACCAGGGATACCGGCTGATCGATGCCAGCCGCGCTGGTTTCGCTCGACTGGATGCTGACCTCGCGCGCTTCATGCTGGACAGCGAAAGGGACGGAGGCCTTACCCTGGAGCCCCTTTACACCGCCAAGGCCCTACTGGCCATCCATGCGGAGGCACAAGGCGGTCGCATACCGCGCGGTAGTCGACTGGTGCTGCTCCATACCGGTGGCCTGCAGGGACGGCGGGCCCTGCAAACCGAACTGTTGCGGCTGGCCAACTACACTGCCCGGGCAGTGGATGCACAAGGATGACTCCATGAGCGAACCCCTGAATCCCCAGCAACTGCGCAGCCTGGTTCCGCTCAATGCGTTGGCCGATCCGCAGTGGCGTGAGCTGCGCTCGCAGTTGGTGCCTCAGCCTCTGCTGGCGGGGCAACTGCTTTTCCGGCGGGGCGACCAGGCGCGCCTCACCTGGTACCTGTTATCCGGCGCGCTGCTCCTGCGTGATGTCGAAGGGTTCGAGACGCGCCTGGAGGCGGGTAGCGAAGCCAGTTGCCACCCGGTTTCCCCGAGCCTGCCGCGCCTGCATGAAGCCTTGGCGTTGCGAGACTGCTCATTGCTGGTCATCGACAGCGCCACCCTGGCGCGTCAGTTGACCTGGAGTTCGGCCCACCAGGACCTGCTGCTGGAGAACAGCCTGGAGGGCGACAGCGAATGGCTTGGAGCACTGCTGGCCAGTCCATTGCTGGCCAAGGTGCCGCCGGCCAATGTGCGCAGCATGCTGGAACGCCTGCGGCGAGTGGAGCTGCCTGCGGGCAGCCAGGTGATGGGTGAAGGGGAGGAGGGCGATTGCTGCTACTTCCTGGAGTCCGGCCGGGCCGAGGTCATACGTGGCGCCGGCAGCGAGCAGCAACTGCTGGCCGAACTGGAGGTGGGGGCCTGCTTCGGCGAGGAAGCCCTGTTGGGGGATTGCCCGCGCAACGCCAGTGTCACCTTGCTGGAAGACAGCGTGCTGCAGCGGCTGGACCGGGTGGATTTCCTCGAACTGCTGAAAGCGCCGGTGGTGGATGAAGTCAGTCTGGGGGAGGCGGTGCGCCTGCTGGGCAATGGCGGCCAATGGCTGGATGTACGCCTGCAGGACGAGTATGAGCGCGCCCATGCGCCCCAGGCGCTGAACATGCCCCTGCACCTGTTGCGTCTGAAGGCACGGCTGCTGGACGGCGAAGGCACCTACCTCTGCTATTGCGACAGTGGCAAGCGCAGCGCCAGTGCGGTGTTCACACTCTCGCAGTTGGGCTTTCGCGCTTACGCCTTGCGCGACGGCCTGGATGCCTTGCCGGCGTTGCAGCGGGATGCGTTGATCAGCGAAACCGGTGCTGGCTACCTGGCCCGGTCCGGCGGCCGAATAGAGCGCAGTCGCTGATCCCTTCGTCGGCCTGGAAGGGTCGGGTCATGACCCCAAGTCCGGGGGTATCGAAGTTCCCCGACGCATGTATCCAGCGTCAACCCGAAGTTCACGAAAGTTATTGTCGGCCTCTATATCCGTACTTCCCTGAAGTTCGAGCGGAAGTTCGCGGAGAGTATTCGCCACCCACTTCCGGGTCACCAAAGTCGGTTTAACTTTCCGACTATCGACTTGATACTGTTGCGCGCCCCTGGCCCCTCAACAACGCTGAGGACGCGGATGCACCGTTCCCCCGGACGGGCCGCTTCCGTTGGTGCGGCGCCATCGTCCCAGGCGTTGCAGCGCGCTCCGGCTCAGGATCGGGCGCTGCAATTCAAGCTGTTGTCGCCGCGTTTCCCAGCTACTTCGTCCGCACTTGGGCAATTTCCCGAGGGGCTTCCTCGCGACTGCTGCCCAGGCATTTCTACCGCTGAAAACGCACCAGCATAGAAGGGCAATGTCATGCGCAAAACAGCCACAACAGTCGCAGTTTCACTGATCCTGGGCGTGGGTTTGCAGCCGGTCCGGGCAGCGCTCTACGCGGTGGACCAGGACGCCCCCACCCACGCCAACGGCTTCTTTGCCGCCTGGTACCAGGACACCCACGGTCGAGCACTGGACCTTTGCCTGTCGAAGGCGCAAAGCTCCCGTGCACCCGGCAACTACATGTGTACGCTGCTGCCCAGTCCCGGCGTATTCGATGACACACAGCCCATCAGTTTCCCCGGCAACTTCCCCGACGAAGCCTTCTGGTTCACCGGTGAAGCCAGCGTCACGGACGCCGCCAGCGGCATCGACCTGCTCTTTGTGTCGGCGCTGGAAGCCGCGTTCAATGGTGAGTTGCCCGCCGAGAACGACCAGGTCAGCTTCGCTCGTATTCGCATTCGCGTGACGGTGCCCACCGCCGGGACCTACACCGTGACCCATCCGTATGGTGTGGATGTGTTCCAGGTCGATACGCCCGGTACCCGTGCCATCAACATGACCCGCGATATCGGTATCGGTGCGCCGGGGGATTTCCGGGGTGCCCTCGCGGGCGATGTCGGCCCCTTTCTGCGCAGCGTCAACGGGCCCTACCAGGAATCCAACCCGGAGAGCGGCCTGGTGGAGAGCTTCGTCGGCGACCCCAACCTGACCGAGGAAGTTACCGGCAGCCCCTTCGGCACGAACTTCGTGCGCATCGAGGGGCCGAACGGACTGCGGGTTGAAACCCGGCTGTTCTCCGTCTCCGGCAAACTTTCCAGCGTTCAGTTGCCCACGCCCCTCCAGGTGGCCCGCAGCACCTTTTCCCGTGGCGAGAATGGTGCGGGACAGGCGCAGCAGGATGTCTTCGTCCTGGCGCCGCCGCCCGGGGCCAGCGCCAGCTTCACCGATGCCGGCGGCACGCCTACCGCCATGCAGGGCACCGTCCTGGGCGCCTGGTACGGCCAGTCCGTGCGGGACCCCGGCGGTGCCGGCAGCGTGAGCATCACCGCCGACAACTCCGCCGGGGTGCCAGGCAGCCTGCCCACCAGCAAGAGCAGCGCGCTGGTCGACGTGGTGCGCATCAGCCGCGCCGAGTACAGCCTGACCAGCAACACGCTGACTGTGGAGGCCGAGTCCAGCGACCGCACCGGCCAACCCGGCCTCGAAGTGGACGGTGTAGGGGCACTGGTGGGAGGTCGTTTGCAGCAAGTGGTCACGCCCATTCCCCCGGCACGGGTCACGGTGGTTTCCGCCAGCGGCGGCCGCGACACCGAAGACGTGCGAATCCTTCCCTGAGCGCCAATCCCTGATTGCTATGGAGACTGTCATGCACAAGTGGCCAGTAGTTCTTGCGATGGTTCTGGGGTTTGGCGCCATTAGCGCCCAGGCCCAGCTCGCTGCTGTCGACCCGGGACCCTACACCGCGGCAACCGGCGGCTTTCCCCTGTGGTACCAGGACCGGGCGGAGTCGGATGCGGCGAAGCTGAAACTGGAGCTGTGCCTGTCCAAGGCGCTGAGCTCCAGGGCGCCGGGCAGCTATATGTGTACCCTGTTGCCCAGCCCCGGCATCTTCGATGACACCAAGCCCATCGCCTTCCCCGGCAACTTCCCGGATGAAAGCTTCTGGATGCTCGCCGAAGCGGAAATCGACGACCCGGGCAACGGCATCGAGCTGGAAGCCTATGTCGCCGGCATCGAGGCGGCCTTCGCCAGCGAGGTGCCGCGGCAGGGCGACCAGCAGAGCTTCGCGCGCATCCGCATCCGGGTGAATGTGCCGGTGGCTGGTACTTACCGGGTCATCCACCCCTATGGCGTGGACACCTTCAATATCACCGCGCCGGGTCGCCGAGCCATCAACATGACCCGTGACATCGGCATCGGCGCGCCGGGTGACTTCCGAGGCGCCATGGCCGGCAACGTTGGCCCCTTCCTGGTGAGCCGCAACGGCCCCTATCGGGAAACCGACCCGCAGACCGGCCTGGTGGAAACCTTCATCGGCGACCCCAACCTGACCGAGCAGGTCATTGGCAGTCCCTTCGGGACCAACTTCGTGCGTATCGAAGGCCCCGGCGGCCGCGTTGCGCAGACCAACCTGTTCAGCTTGTCCGGCAAGGTCCTGAGCAGCCGCGCAGGCACTTCGCTGGAGGTTTCCCGGGCCAGCTACAGCCGCAGCGCCGAGCGCACCTGGATCTCCGTGTTCGGCAATTCCACTGCCGGCGCCAACCTGTGCTTTCGGGAGTCCATCGATCTGGTGGGCGATCCGCCGTCGCCTTGCCAGTTCCAGATGACCGGAAGCGGCAGCGGCACGTTCTTTGGCCTCGACAGCAGCCCGGCAAGCCTGCCGCCGCTGGTGGTGGTGACCGCCAGCGACAGTTCCGGCGTCACGGCTCCCACTACCCTCAGCCAACCGCTGACCGATCAGGTGGAAATCAGCTCGGCTCGCTACGTCGCGGCTGATCGCACCCTGACCATCGAGGCGCGCTCCAGCGATGAGGTGCTGGTGCCTGTGCTGGCCGCCGAAGGATTCGGGGCCCTGATCCGGGTTGCCGGGAGCCAGCAGCGGCTGGTGGCCGGTGAGGTGGCGCAGCCGCCGGCCTATGTGACGGTGAAATCCGCTGCGGGTGGCGTCGATACCGAGCCTGTGGTGGTGGTCGGTACCCCCAGTGGGTCGGCCAACCAGTCGCCCGTGGCCGTGGCGGATGCCGCCGGTACCGCATTCGGCGCGCCGGTGACCATCAATGTGCTGGCCAACGACAGCGACCCGGACGGCAACGTGCCGTTGTCCATTGCCAACCTGACCCAGCCGGCATCCGGTAGCGGCAGCGTGACCGCCAACGGCGCTTCGGTGACCTACACGCCGCCGGCCGGACTCAGTGGCCCGCTGACCGCCACCTTCAGCTACCAGGCGCGGGACAGCCTGGGCGCGCTCTCGGCGCCGGCATCGGTGACCGTGACAGTGGCCGGCAACCAGCCACCGACGGCGGGCAATGACTCGGCGAGTACCACGGCGCCGAATCCGGTGACCGTCAATGTGCTGGCCAATGACAGCGATCCGGAAGGCGGTGCGCTGACCGTCGCCAGCCTGACCCAGCCACCGGCCGGGCAGGGCAGTGTCGCCAGCAATGGCACCAGCGTCACCTACACGCCGCCGGCTACCCTGGCCAGCCCGCTGAACGCCAGCTTCAGCTATCGCGCCCAGGACGCTCAGGGCAACCTGTCCGCAGTGGCGACGGTCAGCGTGGCGGTGGCGCCTGCGCAGGTGCCGGCGGAAACCCTCGGCATCAGCTCGGCTACGGTGCGTGCCACGGGCGGTCTGGGCGGCCTGGTCTCGGGCATCCTGGGCATCCTGTCGCCGTCGGCGCGGCGTTATGACTGGGATATCAGCGGAACCAGTTCGCGGCCGGCCGGCAACAGCATCCGGGTGGAGGTGACCAGCAGCGCCGGCGTCACCCTGTTGGGTACTGTGACTCCGGCAGCCAATGGCACCTGGCGGGTGGCGGTGACCAACTCCAGCATTGCGCCGAGCAACAACCCCAGCGCCACGGCGCGCTCGGCCTTCGGGACCGTGCGGACCAGTCCGGTGGTTGTGCGGTAGGCGGGATTTGACGAACGCCCGCAGGCCGGCAGGGCTGCGGGTGTTTTGTTTTTCGGGCTCTGCGGGATCGCCTGGTCAAGGGGTCGTGGGGGCCGGCGCTTCAGCGTGCATGGCCGCCCTGCGGTCTACAGCGGCTCAAGCGGCCAGCGGTCGCTGACCACGAATGCACGCTCCACTTCCCTCCAGCGTCCATCCGCGTCCGGCGCCAGGCGCACCAGTAGGCGCGCCGGGCTGTCCGGCTGCAACTGCTGGCGCCATTGCCGGAAGCTTTCCTCTGTCCAGAGGTCGTCGGGATCACAGGCTGCCGGGGCGAGCCAGGATTGCCTTGCTAGCGGCTGCCAGTTGCCGTCCCTGGTCTGTCCCAGGAAGTCCTCCAGCTCGTTGTGGCGCAACCAGCGACCACGCAGGTGAGCAGGGTTGGCGCCGAGCGGTGCGGTGCAGTTGCCCGGCCAGGGATAGAACAAGTAGCCGCCGAGCCAGAGTTCGGCGCTGGCCGGCTGGGCATCCAGCTGGGCCAGGGCATGACGGCTTTCGGGGCTGGACGAGAGGGGGAGCTGGTGCAGGCTGAGGTGTTCCAGTTTGCGGTCGAGGCGGTCGTGGCTGCCCGGGCCGATCCACTCGGAGGATTTGCCGCCATCGCCATGGCGTGGGCCCAGATAGAGCTTGATTGCCAGCTCCAGGTGGTGAACGCCCTCCGCATCGCGCAAGAGCAAGTCGAGCTCGCCCAGGGTCTGGCCGGCGATGCGGATCGGCAGGTTGGCCGCCAGCAGTTCCACATCCGGCGCCTGGCCCAGAGCGAATTGCCAGAGGCGCTCGTAGTAGAGGCCGAGGCGACGGTTGGAGGCTTGCGCCAACCAGTGCTCCAGTGGCAAGGGGTGCTGATCCAGTCGATGCAACCAGTCGGCCAGGCGCTCGGGCCGGCTGGCCCATCCGCTGGCGCTGAGCGGATGGCGTTGGCGCCAGGGCGGCTGGCTGAGCAGCGGAGGCGAGAGCAGGACCCAGGCCAGATCGCGCACGCCGGGGTGGCGAAGCTGGCGGGGGAGCTCGGTCAGCGATTCGAAGGCTTGCATGCTGCGAGCATAGCCGACAGTGGTTTGCCGCTGTCCGTCTCTATCCCCCATACTTTCGCCATTCCTCACCCGCCAATGCCGCCCTGGAGCACCATGGAGCAATTCCGCAATATCGGCATAATCGGTCGCCTGGGCAGTTCCCATGTGCTCGACACCATTCGCCGGCTGAAAAAATTCCTGCTGGACCGTCACCTCCATGTGATTCTCGAAGACACCATCTCCGAAGTGCTGCCGGGCCATGGCCTGCAGACCTCGTCGCGCAAGATCCTCGGCGAAGTCTGTGACCTGGTGATCGTGGTCGGCGGCGACGGCAGTATGCTCGGCGCCGCCCGGGCCCTGGCGCGGCACAACGTGCCGGTGCTGGGAATCAACCGCGGCAGCCTGGGCTTTCTCACCGATATCCGTCCTGACGAGCTGGAAGTGAAGGTGGCCGAGGTGCTGGATGGTCGCTACAGCGTCGAGACGCGCTTCCTGCTGGAGGCGGAGGTGCGCCGCCATGGTGAGGCCATCGGTCAGGGGGATGCGCTGAATGACGTCGTGCTGCACCCTGGCAAATCGACGCGGATGATCGAGTTCGAGCTGCATATCGATGGCCAGTTCGTCTGCAGCCAGAAGGCCGACGGACTGATCATCGCCACGCCGACTGGCTCCACGGCCTACGCGCTGTCCGCCGGTGGTCCGATCATGCATCCCAAGCTCGATGCGATCGTCATCGTGCCCATGTATCCGCACACGTTGTCCAGCCGGCCCATTGTGGTGGACAGCACCAGCGAGCTGAAGATTGTGGTCTCGCCCAACCTGCAGATCTATCCGCTGGTGTCCTGCGATGGCCAGAACCACTTTACCTGCGCCCCCGGCGATACGATCACGGTGGCCAAGAAGCCGCAGAAACTGCGCCTGATCCACCCCCTGGACCACAACTACTACGAGGTCTGTCGGACCAAGCTGGGCTGGGGCAGCCGACTCGGCGGAGGCGACTGATGAGCCTCGATCCCGGCCGTGGCTACGACCTGATCGGCGACGTCCACGGCTGCGCCCATACCCTGGAGCGCCTGCTCGATCGCCTCGGCTATCGCAAGCACAATGGCACCTGGCAGCACCCGCAGCGCATGGCGCTGTTCCTGGGCGATATCATCGACCGTGGTCCGCGCATCCGCGAAGCGCTGCACCTGGTTCACGCCATGGTGGAAGCCGGGCAGGCCCTGTGCATCATGGGTAACCATGAGTACAACGCCCTTGGCTGGAGCACTCCGGCGCCACCCGGTAGCGGGCACCATTTTGTCCGTGAGCACACCCCGCGCCATGCCCGGCTGATCAAGGAAACCCTGGAGCAATTCGAAGGCCATCCGGCCGACTGGAGGGACTTCCTCGGCTGGTTCTACGAGCTGCCGCTTTTCCTCGATGGCGGCCATTTCCGCATGGTCCACGCCTGCTGGGATGGCCATATGATCGCTGCATTGCGCGACATGCACCCGGACGGGCGCATCAACGAAGCTTTCATCAAGGCTGCGGTCGATCCGTCCAGCTTCGCCACGCGAGTGTTCGACAGGCTGCTGCGTGGCACCGACCTGCCACTGCCCGGCGGCATGACCCTGACCGGCAGCGACGGCTTCACCCGCTCGGCGTTCCGCACCAAGTTCTGGGCCGAGGATCCGCAGACATACGGTGATGTGGTTTTCCAGCCCGACGCGTTGCCCGAGCAGGTGGCCAGCCAGCCGCTGTCCCAGGCACACAAGTCGCGCCTGCTCAGTTACGGCCCGCAAGAGCCCATGCTGTTCGTCGGCCACTACTGGCGGCGCGGCCGTCCGGCGCCGATTCGCGGCAACCTGGCCTGCCTGGACTACAGCGCAGTGATGTACGGCAAGCTGGTGGCCTACCGGCTTGACCAGGAAACCCGGCTGGACCCGGACAAGTTCGTCTGGGTCGAAGTGGAGCGCCCCGAGGAGCCCCGATGAGTGCGGTTGAAGTATTGCGTTTACCCCTGACCGTGGATCTTTCCGGTTTCGTGGCCCTGTTGCAGCGCCTGGAAGTGCCCTATCGGGTCAGCGAGGAATCCGGCGAGCAGGTGCTTTGGGTGCCGGGGCCGCAATTGGCGGAGACGGTGCGCGGACTCTACCAGCGTTTTCCTGATGGCGACCCGCATTTCCAGTTGCCCCATGAGGCGCCGACCGAAGCGCCGCGCCCTGGCATCCTCGCGCAGCTAAAGGCCAGTCCCATCACCAGCCTGGTGTTGCTGTTGACCCTGGCGGTGGCAGCGCTCACCGGTCTGGGAGAGAACTTTTCCACCATCCGCTGGCTGAGCTTCCAGGACTTCCAGGTCCAGGGTGACTACATCTACTTCTCGTCCCTGGAAGAGGGACTGGCAGCCGGGCAGTGGTGGCGGTTGGTGACGCCTATGCTGATCCACTTCGGCATCCTCCACCTTGCGATGAACGGAATGTGGTTCTGGGAACTCGGGCGGCGCATCGAGGCGCGGCAGGGAGGGGCGGTGCTGCTGGTACTGACCCTCGGCTTCAGCCTGGTGTCGGATTATGCCCAGTACTTCACCAGTGGCCCCACGTTGTTCGGCGGGCTTTCCGGCGTGCTCTACGGGCTGCTCGGCCACTGCTGGGTGTTCCAGCGCCTCGCACCGTGCCCGGCTTACCGTCTGCCGCCCGGGGTGATGGCGATGATGCTGATCTGGCTGCTGGTGTGCCTGTCCGGGCTGATCACCGCCCTGGGTTTCGGCGCCATCGCCAACGGTGCCCATGTGGGCGGATTGCTGGTCGGTTGCGCCACTGGCCTCCTTGGAGGTGCCTTGGCGCGCCTGGGTCGTTAGAATGCGCGGCCTGTCCCATTTTCCTGCGAGCGGCCCATGTCGTCTTTTGCCCATCTGATCAGCAACATCACCCAGGATGTCTACGAAAGCCTCAAGCTGGCCGTGGAAATCGGCAAGTGGCCGGATGGCCGCAAGCTGACCCAGGAGCAGAAGGAGCTGTCGCTGCAGGCGGTGATCGCCTGGGAGCTGAAGAACCTTCCAGAAGAAGAGCGCACCGGTTACATGGGGCCGCAGGAGTGCAGCTCCAAGTCCGATCCCATCCCTAACATCCTGTTCAAGTCGAATTCGGCCCACTGATGCTGGAACTAGGACGCGGTGCACTCAGCAAGATGTCGGTGCGCCTTGAAACGCCCGTGCAATACGGCTTTCGCCTCGGCGAAGCGGATATCGCGGCGAACCCACTGATCGGCAAGCAGCTTCGCCTGGAGTTCCTCGGGGCCATCCACTGCACCCATTGCGGGCGCAAGACGAAGAAGAGCTTCAGCCAGGGCTATTGCTACCCCTGTTTCACCAAGCTGGCCCAGTGCGACAGTTGTATCGTCAGCCCGGAGAAGTGCCACTTCGGTCAGGGCACGTGCCGCGAGCCGGAGTGGGGGGAGCGTTTCTGCATGACCGACCACGTGGTCTACCTGGCCAACTCCTCGGGTATCAAAGTAGGCATCACCCGTGCCAGCCAGGTGCCGACTCGCTGGATCGACCAGGGCGCCAGCCAAGCGCTGCCGATCATGCGTGTGGCCACCCGCCAGCAGTCCGGCTTCGTCGAAGACCTGCTGCGCAGCCGGGTAGCCGATCGCACCAACTGGCGTGCCATGCTCAAGGGCGAGGCGCCGTCGCTGGATCTGCCCAGCGTTCGCGACGAGCTGTTCGAGCATTGCGCCGAGGGTATCCGCGCGCTCCAGGACCGCTTTGGCCTGCAGGCGATCCAGCCGGTCAGCGATATCCAGACCGTCGAGATCAGCTACCCGGTGGATGCCTATCCGACCAAGGTCGTCAGCTTCGATCTGGACAAGACGCCGGTGGTGGAGGGTACGCTGCGGGGGATCAAGGGCCAGTACCTGATCCTCGATACCGGCGTGATCAACCTGCGCAAGTACACGGCCTACCAGTTGGCCATCAGCGCGGCATAGGTTCTGGCAGAAGGTCGGTAGGGGAATAGTCCATACTCCGACCTTGACCCATTCATCATGCGCGGCCCAGGGTTTCGGGGCCGCCCCGCAAGCGAAGAGACGACCATGCGCACCGAGCAACCGAAAGTCATCTACCTCAAGGACTATCAGGCCCCGGAATACCTGATTGACGAGACCAACCTGACCTTCGAGCTGTACGAGGACCACACCCTGGTCCACGCCCAGCTGGTGATGCGCCGCAATCCGGCGCGCGGCGAGGGCCTGCCGCCCCTGGTGCTGGACGGCCAGCAACTGGAGCTTTTGTCGTTGTCCATGGATGACCGCGAACTGGGCGCCGCCGACTACCAGCTGGATGACAGCCACCTGACTCTTCAGCCGGTTTCGAAGGCCTTCACCCTCGACAGTACGGTGCGCATCCATCCGGAAACCAACACCGCGCTGGAAGGGCTGTACAAGTCCGGCAAGATGTTCTGCACCCAGTGCGAGGCCGAAGGCTTCCGCAAGATCACCTACTACCTCGACCGCCCGGATGTGATGAGCACCTTCACCACCACCGTCAGCGCCGAGCAGCATCGCTACCCGGTGTTGCTGTCCAACGGTAACCCGGTGGCCAGCGGGGCAGAGGAGGGCGGTCGGCACTGGGCGACCTGGGAAGACCCCTTCAAGAAGCCGGCCTATCTGTTCGCCCTGGTGGCCGGTGACCTCTGGTGCGTGGAAGACAGTTTCACCACCATGACGCAGCGTGACGTGGCACTGCGTATCTATGTCGAGCCCGAGAACATCGACAAGGTCCAGCACGCCATGGACAGCCTGAAGAAGTCCATGCGCTGGGACGAAGAGGTCTACGGTCGCGAGTACGACCTGGACATCTTCATGATCGTTGCGGTGAACGACTTCAACATGGGCGCCATGGAGAACAAGGGGCTCAACATCTTCAACTCCAGCTGTGTGCTGGCCAAGGCCGAGACCGCCACCGACGCCGCGCACCAGCGGGTCGAGGCGGTGGTGGCACACGAGTACTTCCACAACTGGTCGGGCAACCGCGTGACCTGCCGCGACTGGTTCCAGCTGTCCTTGAAGGAAGGCTTCACCGTGTTCCGGGATGCCGAGTTCTCCGCTGACATGAACTCGCGCACCGTCAAGCGAATCGAGGACGTGGCCTTCCTGCGCACCAACCAGTTCGCCGAGGATGCCGGCCCCATGGCCCACCCCGTGCGTCCCGACTCCTTCATCGAGATCTCCAACTTCTACACCCTGACCGTCTACGAGAAGGGCTCGGAAGTGGTGCGCATGATCCACACCCTGCTGGGCGCCGAGGGCTTCCGCAAAGGCACCGATCTCTATTTCGAACGCCATGACGGCCAGGCGGTGACCTGCGATGACTTTATCAAGGCCATGGAAGACGCCAACGGCGTCGACCTCGGTCAGTTCAAACGCTGGTACAGCCAGTCCGGAACTCCGCGCCTGCAGGTGGAAGAGGCCTATGATGCGGCAGCGAAGACCTACAGCCTGACCTTCCGCCAGAGCTGCCCGGCGACCCCGGGGCAGAAGGACAAGCAACCCTTCGTCATTCCGGTGGAGCTGGGTCTGCTGGACAGCCAGGGCCGCGAGCTGCCGCTGCGTCTGCAAGGCGAAGACGCCGCGCAAGGCGGCAGTCGCGTACTGGCCTTGAGCGAGGCGGAGCAGTGCTTCACCTTCGTCGATGTCGCCGAAAGTCCGCTCCCTTCGCTGCTGCGTGGTTTTTCGGCACCGGTGAAGCTGAGCTTCCCCTACAGCCGCGATCAATTGATGTTCCTCATGCAGCACGATTCCGACGGCTTCAACCGCTGGGAAGCGGGTCAGCAACTGTCGGTACAGGTGCTGCAGGAGCTGATTGCACAGCATCAGCGTGGCGAGAAGCTGGTGCTGGACTCGCGCCTGATCACCGCCTTCCGCACTCTGCTGGAGGACGAGTCCCTCGATCAGGCCATGGTTGCCGAGATGCTCTCGTTGCCGAGCGAGGCCTACCTCACCGAAATCAGTGAAGTCGCGGATGTGGATGCCATCCATGCCGCCCGCGAATTCGCTCGTCAGTCCATCGGCGAAGCCCTGTTCCAGCCGCTGCTGGCCCGTTTCCAGGCGAACCGCGCGCTTTCCCGAGAAACCGGTTATGTGGCCGAAGCGGCGCATATCGCCCGCCGCACCCTGCAGAACATCGCCCTGTCGTACCTGATGCAGAGCGGCAAGGCCGAAGTGCTGGAGGCCTGCCTGGAGCAGTTCAACGATAGCGACAACATGACCGAGCGCCTGTCGTCCCTGGCTGTGCTGGTCAATTCTGGTTTCGAGCAAGAAAAGGCCGACGCCCTGTCGCGTTTCGCCGACTACTTTAAGGATGACCCGCTGGTGATGGACCAGTGGTTCAGCGTGCAGGCCGGCTGCGGCCTGCCGGGCGGCCTCGAGCGCGTCCAGGCATTGATGGAGCATCCGGCCTTCACCTTGAAGAACCCGAACAAGGTACGCGCGCTGATCGGCGCCTTCGCCAACCAGAACCTGGTGAACTTCCACCGGGCCGATGGTGCTGGCTACCGTTTCCTCGCCGATCACGTGATCACGCTGAACGCGTTCAACCCCCAGATCGCCTCCCGCCAACTGGCACCGCTGACGCGCTGGCGCAAGTACGACGCCAGTCGCCAGCAACTGATGAAGGTCGAGCTGGAGCGCATCCTCGCCTCTGGCGAGCTGTCCAGCGACGTCTTCGAAGTGGTCAGCAAGAGCCTCGCCTGACGCCCTCCAGCAGCCCGTGAAAGCGGGCTGTCATCCCTCCGAAATCTCTCCTTCAAAAAGTGTTACCGGTTAGCGATGGTAACACTTTTTTGTTACCCAAAGAAATGCATCAGACCGTTGTTATGCGCGAACAGTCTTAAAAGGCCAGAGAGGCCTTGACCAGACAGCTTTTGGTATGAGCGTACATGCCCTGCAAGTGTGATCTTGAGTGACAAATCGAGCCAGATCGTCAGACAAGATCGGACAGAAAAATTGAAATTGATCACTGGATGATCAGTCACTTGTTTGACTGAAAATTGTCGCGTGGCTTGTGGAATTTTTCTGACACTCATTTGCGACTTGGCACCATGGTTGCAGCGGCGCTGACGATTTGGCCCTGTTTCGGTGCATCGGGAACGGGGTGCGCTCTGCGCTGGGGATTTCCTGCCGAAGAACAAAGGCTGCCAAGAGCGGCCGGACAAACAAGCCTGCCCGACGGGCTGCCAATAACAAAGTGATCAGTCCACGGAGTAAGACTCGATGGAGCTCAAGTCTCATAAGCCCATGTTGCATTTCGCTCCGGCCAAGGCAGGTTTCGCCTTTGCCGGCATCCTGCCCCTTCTGGTGGCCGCCCAGTCCCAGGCGGTGGAGTTCAGCTTCGCCAACGACGAAATTTCCGGGTCCCTGGATACCACGGTCTCCTACGGCCAACTCTGGCGCGTACAGGGCCAGGACAAGACCAACAACGACATCAACACCAACGACGGTAACCGCAACTTCGATACCGGCCTGGTCTCCGAGGTTTACAAGATCACTTCCGACCTGGAAGCGACCTACAAGAATTACGGCATGTTCGTTCGTGGCACTGCGTTCTATGACACTCAGATCATGGACAAGCGCAATGACTACTACGACAACAACAACCCGGTGCAGCCGAGCCAGAACTTCCCGAAGGATGACAGCTTCACCTACGAAACCCGCCACAAGGCCGGCCGTGACGCGCAGATCCTCGACGCCTACCTCTACGGCAACTGGGACGTGGCCGACATGCCGGTCACCGGCCGTATCGGCAAGCAGGTGTTCAACTGGGGTGAGGGCATCTTCTACCGCGGTGGCGTAAACACCACCAACCCGGTGGACGCCGCCAAGTTCCGCCTGCCGGGCTCCGAGTTGAAGGAAGTGCTGGTGCCGGTGGAAGCCCTGAGCTTCAACCTCGGCCTGACCGAAAACCTGTCGATGGAAACCTTCTACCAGTGGAACTGGAAGGAGTCGGCCATCGACCCGGTGGGGACTTACTACTCCGAGACCGATTTGTTTGCCGATGGCGGCAATACTGCCTACACCACGGTCGGCGCACTGGCCAACCCGCTGTTCCAGACCCTTTATCCGCAACTGGCCGGGGCTAATTTCGGCGGCCTGCAGGGCACCAGCTACCTGGACTCCAATGGTGTGTTCAAGGTCGCCAATGTCGGCCAGGACATCAACGCCAAGAACGACGGCCAGTTCGGCGTGGCGTTCCGCTACATCGCCGAAGAGCTCAACTCCACTGAGTTCGGCTTCTACTTCGTGAACTACCACGCGAAGGAGCCGACCATTTATGCAGACCTCAATTCCAGTTATGCCGGCCTGGACATCGATCAGTTGGCCGGTCTCGGAGGCTTCGCGTCGTACAACGATCTGGTTGCAGCGGCGGCAGGCGGCAACGCGGCGGCCGGTCAGGTGCTTGGCCTGGTCAACGGCGCGGCGGCCGTGGACGTGGCTAACCAGGTCAACGCCCGTCGCGAATACGCCGAAGACATTCGCATGTACGGCCTGAGCTTCAACACGACCCTGGGCGAAGCCTCGGTCTTCGGTGAGCTGGCCTACCGTCCGAACCTGCCAATTGGCGTCGCTACCACCAACGACCTGCTCGGCGACCTGCTCGGCCAGGCCGCCCCGCTGGCCAGTGGGCAGACCGTCAACATCGGTGGCCGGCCGGTCCAGATCACCGATCAGATCCACAACTCCGAGCGCGTGGAGGCCTTCAACACCTCCCTGGGTACCATCTACAACTTCGGTCCGTCGCTGTCCTTCGACTCCCTGTTCGGCGTTGCCGAGCTGGCGTCCGAGCACCTGCGCGGCAGCAGTCTGCAGTACACCGCGTACAACGGCGAAACCCGCTACTACTCCGGCCGCGGAAACAGCTCCTACGTATCCGGTGGCGATCGCGACGACCAGGTCAACAAGAACGCCTATGGCTACACCCTGCTGATGTCCGGTACCTGGAACGACGTTTACGCTGGCGTCAACGTTTCGCCCTATGTCGTCTACAAGGACGACTTCGAAGGCAACTCCTACCAGACCGGCAACTTCATCGAAGGTCGCAAGGCCTACACCGTCGGCGTCAAGGCGAGCTACCTGAACAGCCTGGAAGCCGAGCTGCAGTACACCGAGTTCTACGGTGGCGGCCAGAACAACTCGGTTCGTGACCGCGACAACATCGGTGTCAACGTCAAGTACTCCTTCTAAGCCCAACAAGAACTACACGGGCGTCCCTAGGCGCCCGATACAGACTCATCACGGAGAAACCCCATGCTGAAAAAGCTTTCGCTGATTAGCGCCGCGGTTGCCCTGGCGCTGTCCGCCAGCAGTGCGCTGGCGTCGGTTTCGGCCCAGGATGTCGCCAAACTCGGCGCCAGCCTCACCCCCTTCGGCGCCGAGAAAGCCGGCAACGCCGCCGGCACCATCCCGGCCTGGACCGGTGGCATCACCCAGGCGCCGGCCGGCTACAAGTCCGGTCAGCACCATCCGGACCCGTTCCCGGAAGACAAGCCGCTGTTCACCATCACCAAGGCCAACCTGGACCAGTACAAGGCCAACCTGACGCCTGGTCAGATCGCCCTGTTCAACGCCTACCCGAGCAGCTTCCAGATGCCGGTCTACCAGACCCGCCGCTCCGGCTCCGCGCCGCAGTGGGTGTATGACAACGCCATCAAGAACGCCTCTGCCGCCAAGCTGCTGGACGGTGGCAACGGCTTTGCCGATGCCTACGGCAGCATCCCGTTCCCGATCCCGCAAAACGGCGTGGAAGCCCTGTGGAACCACATCACCCGCTACCGTGGCAGCTACATCGTGCGTCGCGCCTCGGAAGTGGCCGTGCAGCGCAATGGCGACTACTCCCTGGTGACTTCGCAGCAGGAAGCCCTGTTCAAGTACTACAACCCGAAAGGTTCGTACGCTGACCTGAACAACACCCTGTTCTACTACCTGTCCTTCACCAAGAGCCCGGCTCGTCTGGCCGGTGGCGCCACCCTGGTCCACGAGACCCTCGATCAGGTGCAGGAGCCGCGTCAGGCCTGGGGTTACAACGCCGGCCAGCGTCGCGTGCGCCGTGCGCCGAACCTCGCCTACGACACGCCGATCGCTGCCGCTGACGGCCTGCGTACCGCCGATGACACCGACATGTTCAACGGTGCTCCGGACCGCTACGACTGGAAGCTGGTGGGCAAGAAGGAAATCTACATTCCGTACAACAACTACAAGGTTTCCAGCCCGGAGGTTAAGTACAAGGACCTGCTGCAACCGGGCCACCTGAACCCGGCCGTCACCCGTAACGAACTGCACCGCGTGTGGGTCGTGGAAGGCACCCTGAAGCAGGGCGCCCGCCACATCTACTCCAAGCGCACCCTGTACCTCGATGAGGACAGCTGGCAAGCCGCTGTCGTCGACCAGTACGACGGTCGTGGCGAACTGTGGCGCGTATCGGTGGCCTACCTGAAGAACTACTACGACCTGCCGACCACTTGGTCCGCGCTGGATGTGTTCCACGACCTTCAGGCCCGCCGCTACCACGTGCAGAACCTGGACAACGAAGAGCCGACCACCATCGACTTCACCCAGGCCGTGCCGGACGATGGCTACTTCAAGCCGTCTGCCCTGCGTCGCCGCGGTACTCGTTGATTCCGCGACACCCCTTGGAAAAGGCCGCTCTTTACAGACTGTGTGAAAACCTAGCCGTCTGAGTCGAAGCTGAAGACAATGCCCGTATCGATCGATACGGGCATTGTCGTTTATGGGCTACATCCAGGGAGAGGCGCGCGGTCAGGA
>NZ_SCOK01000109.1:0-3216 GCF_005502555.1 Pseudomonas sp. D(2018) | reverse complement strand
AACGAAACCCTCCCCCCCACGGCCAGCCCGGAGGCGATCGCCGCCGCCTGGCGCCGTGAGCGCCCCGACCTCGACCATGCAGGCCTGGCGATCACCCTGCGCATCCGCAGCCTCGCCATGCTCATCGATCGCTATATCGCAGAGCTCGCCGACGAACTCGAGCTGGACCTCAAAGACCTTATGCTGCTGTTCGCCCTGCGCCGGAGCGGCGAGCCTTATTGCATGCGGCCCACCGATGTCTTCCGACTGCTCAAGGTGACCTCGGGCGCCGCGACCTACCGCGCCGACAAACTGGTGGAGCGCGGCGTCGCCAACCGGATTCCCGACCCGAAGGACCGTCGCGGACAGTTGATCCAGTTGAGCGAAGAGGGAATGCGCCTCGTCGACATCGCCATCACCCGCCTGGCGGAGTCCAGCACGAAGTGCCTGGCGCTTTTCGACGCCGACTCCGGCCAGGTGGATGAACTGGGCCAGCTGCTACGCTCGCTGGAGACGGGATGGCTGCAGATCACGCCTTCCCAGGACAACCCACTGGCCCGCTCCAGCGAATCGGATCAGTGATCGTCGAGGGCCGGATGCGCCCTTGGCGGGAAGCCGAAATGCCGGATGAAGGCGCGGCGTAACTGCTGTTCGTTGCTGAAGCCGCATTCCCTGGCGATCTGCTTGAGGGAGAGATGGGCTTCGCCGAGGCGACGGTTGACCGCTTCGATCCGGAACAGCTCGACGGTTTTCGCCGGTGTGCGGCCCACGCGCTCGACATAGCGTCTGGCGAAGGTGCGCGGCGTCATGTTGACCTCGGCGGCGAGCGCTTCGACGCTCAGGTCGGCGGCAAGGTTGTCCAGTATCCAGGCGTGCAGCTTGCCAAAGTCCGCGCTCACCCCACACTGGCTGGAAAGCGGCGCGGAGTGTTGCGCCTGGTCGGCCGGGCGCTTCAGGAACACCACCAGCAGCCGCGCGATCTCCATCGCGGCGGTGTAGCCCCGGTCTTCCTCAAGGAGCGCCAGCGCCATATCGACCCCGGCACTGAAGCCTGCGGTGCTCCAAAGCGCGTCGTCACGCACGAAGATCGGCTCATGCTCGACGAGCACCTCGTTATAGCGATCCTGCAACAGAGAGGTCGCTTTCCAGTGAGTGGTCAGGCGATGCCGATCGGCCAGTCCGGCCTCCGCAACCAGAAAAGCGCCCGTGCATACCGCGCACACCCGACGAGCCTTCGAGCCCTCGACCCGCAACCACTGAACGACGTCGGCAGGCACGGGCGGATTGTTGGGCGGGCCGCCGCCGGGCACCACCAGGGTGTCGATATCGTCGGCGGCGTAGCGGTTTATGACATCGGTGAGGATGGAAATGCCGCAGGATGTACGGACCACCCCCCCCGCCATGGAGGCCACGACGATCCTGTAGCCCTGCAGTTGCGGCGACACCTGATAGGTACTGGCGATATCGAGTGCGTCACTTATGCCGGATATATCCGACAGGGTGACCCCATCGAACGCCATGATGATGATCAGCCGAGGCGTGTTGGTTGGCAGCATATGACCGTTTTTTGTCAGAGGAATGGCCTTAACCGCTTGTAGAGTTTCCAGGCCAAGACAGCCAGGAGACTTGCCCCATGCTAACAGAGGCATATTCAAAGAAAAATAAGTCGAAAAGTTTCATTTGGAATGAACAGGTCATTCATCCCGAAGGCTGTGGTTGCCGAATGAATAGATCCCACTTTCTGATGTTGGTGGAAGAGTTCGCGAAGCTCAGAAAGCAAGCTGTGGACTGGAAAGTTCCCGTCCGCCTAGTTCAACCATTCCACTGGACTTGTGGTGCCGCATCCTATCAACGACATATTCTCGAGAAGGCGCAAGGCACAACTTCAGAACTTATTGAAAGTTCATTGCTCACGGCACCCGCACATGACTCCAACGAGCGAAAGGGCCGGGCGGAGTCCAGGAAAGACCGGACCCGAAACGGCGACGGCATCGACACGCTCATCCTCAATGGACGTATTTTCACCGGCGATTCCGACCACCCCTGGTGCCAAGCACTGGCGATCAGGGATGGCCTGGTCCGGGCAACTGGCAGCAACGAAGCCATGGCCGAACTGGCAGCCGCCGAAACCCATATCATCGATGTGGGTGGGCGCACGGTCATCCCTGGCTTCAACGATGCGCACATGCACCATACGCCTGATCCCTACGGCGTCCGCCTGCCGGTCGATCCCGTTGCCAATCCCTCGTTCGAGGACATCCGCCCCTGGATCGAGGAAGCGGTCGCCAGTACGCCGGTAGGCACCTGGATCTACGCGACCATGGGCGAGCGTCTGATCAACGACAAGCGTCTCGACCGTCTGTCTCTCGACCCGATAGCCCCCAAGCATCCGATCATCTTCCTGGGGATGACCAACCACACCAACGTGGTGAACAGCGCGGCGATGGAGCGACTGGGCATCCGCGACGAAGAGCCCGATCCACTAGGCGGGTTCTTCGAACGCCTTCCGGGTTCCCGGCGGCTCTCGGGGCGTATCAACGAGTATGCCCAATGGTCGCCGCAACGCTGCTTCGCCTCGATGGCGACCCTCGAGGAAGGCGTGGCCAGCCTGCACAACCTCGCCGCGGAATGCGTGCGCTGGGGTATCACCAGCGTGCAGAACATGTCCTGGACGCCTCCCGAGCGCTACGTCGAGATGGCCAAGGCCGCCGACCTGCCGATCAAGCTGCGCGTCATCCGCTTTCCGCCCACCGGCCCCGAGGGGCGGATCCTCAGCGAAGGACGCGGTCTCGCCCGCCATATTGGCGACCGGCTTGAAGTACATGGCACCAAGTGGATCCTCGACGGAACGCCCATCGAAGGCGCGGCGGCGATCGGCCGCCCCTACGTTCCAGACTCGGATAACGTCGGCCGGGAGAACTTCTCGCCGTCGGAAATCCCCCACATGCTCCGGGAAAGCCTGGGCGCCGACGAACAGCTGCTGCTGCATGCCATTGGCGCCAACACTCTGGAAAGCGTGCTAGATGCCCTGGAAACCTCCCACCACGCGGTGGACTGGGCAGAGCGGAACCTGCGCATCGAGCACGGCGATGGCCTGACCAAGGCGCAGGTCGCACGGGTCAAGGTGTTGCCGCTGACCGAAAACTGACCCAGTAAAGCCCGTTGTGCTGACTGAAAACTGACCCAGGTGTTCCACTGCCCCTGCTCAATTTTTGAGCAGGAGAACACAGGGGTGAT
>NZ_SCOK01000108.1:0-3289 GCF_005502555.1 Pseudomonas sp. D(2018) | reverse complement strand
CGACGCATCGCCGATGGTAGTGTGGAGCTTCTCCATGTGAGAGTAGGTCATCGTCAAGCTTCTATCCCAAACCCCCGAATCGTGACAACGGTTCGGGGGTTTGTCTTTGCGCCAAAGAAAGCTAATCGCTCGGACAGGGCTGGCGTTGTCCGCGTTCCCCCCCCCCCCCAGGGCGGTTTGGGTTACTAGACTGGCTCGGATTTCTATGCAACCTGATTGTGCATCGATATGATGCCTGCCTCATTGTGAGCCGGATCCAGCGCATGCTGACTCTATTGAAACTTCTGCAAGATGGGCGCTTCCACTCGGGGCAAGCCCTGGGGGAGATCCTCGGTGTGAGCAGAAGTGCAGTCTGGAAGCAGTTGCAGCAACTGGAGGTGGACCTTGGCCTTCCTATATACAAGGTGCGCGGTCGAGGTTATCGACTGCAAAGTCCGCTGAGTCTGCTTGATCGAAGCATTCTGAATGCTAGTGGTGCGCCTTGGTCGCATCATGTGCTCGAGTCACTGGATTCCACCAACGCAGAGGTAATGCGGCGCTTGTCTGCAGGTCTCGCTCCGCCATTCGCGGTCGTTGCAGAGCGGCAGACGGAGGGGCGGGGGCGAAGAGGGCGTCGATGGGTCAGTCCTTATGCTCAAAACCTCTACTACAGCCTGGCTTTGCGTATTGATGGCGGTGCGCGCCAGCTTGAGGGGTTGAGCCTGGTGGTTGGCTTGGCGGTGTTAAGCGCGTTGCATTCATTCGGATTGACGGCGGCCGGCCTGAAATGGCCAAACGACCTGCTGGTCGGCAACCGGAAGGTCGCGGGTATTCTCCTCGAGCTACTGGGGGATCCGGCTGATATCTGTCATGTTGTCGTTGGTATTGGAATCAACGTGAACATGCAGCAGTCTGCTGAGGAAATCGATCAGCCATGGACTTCCATGCAAATCGAAACGGGTGCCCTGGTAGACAGAAACGCGTTGGTCAGTTGCTTGAGTGCCCGTCTCGAGGATTACCTTGGGCGTCATAAGAAGGAAGGTTTTTCTGCTCTGCGAGAGGAGTGGGAGCTTGGTCACCTGTGGCAGGGGATGCAGGTCAATCTGATTGCCGGTGTGCAGAAAATCCAGGGAAGGGTCGTGGGAATAGACGTCACGGGTGCCTTGCGACTCAGCGTCGACGGTGAAGAACGAGCTTATAGCGGTGGAGAGCTCAGTTTGAGGTTGAGTGATGATTCTTGAGCTTGACTGCGGTAACAGCTTTATCAAATGGCGCGTGATCGACAGTGCGCAAGTGGTCACCCTGGTTGGCGGTGTTGTCGGTTCGGACGAAGAGCTGGTGTCGGTGCTGCGGGCGACGCCTGGATTAGCGCTTCGGCACTGCCGGTTGGTCAGTGTTCGTTCCGATGAGGAAACTCGCTTGCTGACTGCTCGGCTGCAGGGTGCATTCGGAGTGTCTTGCGTGTCTGCGTTGCCGGCCCTCGAACTGGCCGGGGTGCGCAACGGCTATTCGGAGTATCAGCGCCTTGGTTTGGATCGCTGGCTTGCCGTGTTGGGGGCTTACCATATTGCTCGCAAGCCTTGCTTGGTTCTTGATCTTGGCACGGCGGTGACGTCGGATCTGGTCGCAGGGAATGGAGATCATCTCGGAGGGTTTATCTGTCCAGGGATGCCCCTCATGCGCAATCAGCTGCGCACGCATACTCGGCGCATTCGCTATGACGACGAGGCTGCGGAGCGGGCCTTGCTTGATATGGCTCCCGGGCGCTCGACCGTCGAGGCGGTAGAGCGGGGCTGTCTTTTGATGCTTCGGGGCTTTGTCCAGGCTCAAGTTCAATTGGCGGCTGAGTATCTTGGCGAGGAGTTCGAAGTCTTTCTCACCGGCGGTGACGCGCTGTTGGTGCGTGATGTGCTGCCGCGCGCAAGAGTGATGCCTGACTTGGTATTTGCTGGTTTGGCTATTGCCTGTCCATTGCATTGAGGTTGATCCATGCGTTGGTTGTTTCTGTTTCTCCTGGTTCTCAATCTCTTCTACTACGTCTGGCATCAGCAGCAGGCACCGTTGCGGCCGAAGGAAGTGGAGACGCTTTCGCTATACAAGGGTGGGCAGCAGGACATTCGTCTGCTCAGTGAGTCCGGTGACGTTCAACCAAAGCGTAGCGTTGCGCTCGCGGCGCCAGCCGAAGAGACCGTATGTCTTTTTCTTGGAGGCTTCGAGCGTGAGGAGCAAGCTCGCGAGCTGGAGCAGCGCCTGATCAGTTTGGACGTGCGTTCGACGGTAAAGCCTGTAGATGCGGCTGCGGGTACTGACTATTGGGTCTATCTCGCGCCGCTGGCTTCGAGGGAGGCCTCCTTGCGCCAGCTCAAGGAGCTTCAGGCGCGGAAAATCGATAGCTACATCGTGACCCAGGGCGATCTGGTCAATGGGATTTCTCTAGGAATCTTCCCTCGCATGGATTCTGCAGAGAGCGTTATGCAGCGCTTGCGCGATGCCGGCTATGAGCCTTTTATGCGGGAATTGTCCCGTGCGCACCGTGATTATTGGGTGCGCGTAGCACCTGAAAGCCGCAGGCTGGTTGGTGATCCGCTGCTCGAGCAACTGTCCCGAAATTTTTTTGGATTAAAACATCAACTTATGCCGTGCGAAGGTGTTGCATCTCCTCGTTAGCTTGAATAGAATGGCGCCCGCTTCGCAGGATGGCCCAAAAGGCTGGGTTGCGAAGCTGCTGTCGAATGAAGCTAACCTCAAGATTTTAATGAGAAAAAGCTTGACAGTAGGGTGGCAGAAGATGAGAATGCCGCCTCCCTTGGAGGGGTTCCCGAGCGGCCAAAGGGATCAGACTGTAAATCTGACGTCATAGACTTCGAAGGTTCGAATCCTTCCCCCTCCACCAGATTCAAAGCGAGAGCTGCAGGCTCCGCGGGTATAGTTCAGTGGTAGAACCTCAGCCTTCCAAGCTGATGATGCGGGTTCGATTCCCGCTACCCGCTCCAGGTTTGCTGTTGTCGTAATGTGTTTGGCTCATGTAGCTCAGCTGGTAGAGCACACCCTTGGTAAGGGTGAGGTCAGCGGTTCAAATCCGCTCATGAGCTCCATCTTAACAAAGGCAGATATGAAAATATCTGCCTTTGTTTTAATGGTTGCGTAACTCGCTCAACTCTTGATGGGAGACGTTTTCGATGGCTAAAGAAAAGTTCGAACGTAACAAACCGCACGTCAACGTTGGCACCATCGGTCACGTTGACCATGGCAAGACCACTCTGACTGCTGCTCTGACCAAGGTCTGCTCCGAGACCTGGGGCGGCTCCGC
>NZ_SCOK01000107.1:0-3704 GCF_005502555.1 Pseudomonas sp. D(2018) | reverse complement strand
CCTTTAGACCGAGGTGACGCAGCAGGGTGGCGGCGGCTGCATAGACGCTGCCGTGGCGCTGACGGGCACGCTCGGCGCGCAGGCGCGAGAAGCGGCAGGGCAGTTCGACGTTCTCCCGCACCGAGAGGAAGGGCAACAGGTTGAACTGCTGGAAGATGTAGCCGGTGTGGTCCACGCGGAAGTGGTCGCGGGCGCTCGCGGATAGCTTCGTCAAATCCTGGCCGAGCAAGCGGATGCTGCCGCGGCCGGGCTTCTGCACGCCACCGAGCAGTCCGAGCAAGGTGGTCTTGCCGCTGCCGCTGGGGCCCTTGAGGAAGAGGCTTTCACCCCGTTGCAGGCGGAACTCGGGAATATCCAGCAGTTCCGGGTGGCCGGGCCAGGCAAAGCCCAGCCCCTGGAGTTCGATCAGTGTCTGGCTCATGGGAAAACGACCGGGTTGCCCCGGTCGGTTCAGGAGAAGTTAGAAGCTCAGGCTGGTGCTGGACCTGGAGAGTTCCGCGCCTTGCTGGCCGTTCGGGCCGATCAGTTGTACCTGAATTTTCTCGGTCGCGGGGAAGCGCTTGAACAGCTCTGCCAGGTCGAGCGACTTCAACTGCTCGGGGCTTGCGCAGTCGAACCGATAGTGGGCGTGGATTTCGCTGTGTTCCTGGTCATGGCCCTTGGCGTGCTCGTCGTGATCGTGATCATCACCGAACAGCGGGCTTTCCAGTTCCTTGGATGCGACCTTGCAACCGGCCGCTGCGGGGAGGGCGAAGAGCTCCATGGGCTTGTCCAGTTCGGCACGGGCGGCAGCGACCTTGGCCTTGTCCGCGTCGCTTTTGGCTGCGTGCTCGAAGCCGACCAGGTTCATCGCAGGGCTTTCCAGCTCCAGCTCCAGAGTCTTGCCGTCCAGCGCGGCGTTCAATTGCGCCACGCCGTGCTCGTGGGCGCTGAGGCTGCCTTGCTCGTGGTCATGCTCGTGTTCATGGGGCTGGGCCTGGGCGACGGCCAGGGGCAGCAAGGCAAAGGGCAGGGCAAGCAGCAGGCGGCACATGGAGGGTCTCCGGGATGGGAAAATGTTCGTTACGTTATAACAAATGTAGGCAGCCCGCCAGCGCCGTGGGAGCATTGCGTATTCGTTTCTGGAGGAGTTGGACATGCTGCGCATACGCGGACAGATCGGCGACTGGCCGGTGGACCTGACGGTGGAAATGGATGCCGAAGACTGGGACCAGTTGGCCAGCCGCCTGTCGCCCGACGTGATGGCCCAGGCTCCGATGGCGGCGAAGGCTTCGAGCGGCCAGCACAATGACGCCCTTTGGGATACCGCCCAGCAACTTCTGCGCGAGGCCGGGCAGATGGAGGGGCCGCGCCTGTTGGCGGAACTGGAAGCGCTGGCCGGCGGCGTGGCGGCGGGCAAGCGCCTGCTGGTGCGCCTGCGCCACTGTGACCAGGTACATATGGAAGCAGGGACGGATGCACCCCTTTATATCTGGAAGGGGTGAGCAGTCGATGCGCCGAGCTGCCCTTGCAGGTTGGGCCGAGTTTCACGAAGCGCAGCGAGCAGAGTCGAACTCTGCTCGTTGGGCTTCGCTGCGCTCTGCGCCAACCTACGGATGCTCGATCAGTAGATCGCGTTGTAGAGCTTGCGGCGGTAGGTAGTGACCAGCGGGTGGTCGTTGCCCAGCAGGTCGAACACCTGCAGCAAGGTCTTGTGGGGCAAACCCTCGCAATAGCTGCGGTTGCGCACGAAGAGCTTGAGCAGGCTGTCCAGCGCCGGCTCGTACTGCTGGCGGGAGAGTTGCTGGATCGCCAATTGGTAGACCGCCTCGTCGTCGCCGGCATCCTGTGCCAGGCGTGATTTCAGGTCGGCCACTTCCGGCAGGTCGGCGGCCTGGCGGAGGAAGGTCAGCTGGGCACGGGCGCCGGCGAGAGCCTGCTTGTGCTCGTCGCTCTTCACCGCATTGAGCACGGTTTCCGCTTCGCCCAGTTCGCCGCGCTCGGCGAGGCAGCGGGCATAGAGGATCAGGCCGGCGGCGTTGGTGTTGTCGTCGGTCAGCAACTGCTTCAGCAGGTTCTCGGCTTCGCTGATGCGGCCTTCATTGAACGCGGCCTGGGCGGCGTCCAGCAGATTGCCCTGGGGCGTAGCCGGCATCTGTACGTGGGGTTCGAGCATGGCGCGGATGGCTGATTCCGGCTGCGCGCCGGCGAAGCCGTCCACCGGCTGGCCGTCCTTGAACAGCACCACGGTCGGCAGGCTGCGGATGCCGAAGCGCATGACGATGTCCTGCTCGATATCGCAATTGACCTTGGCCAGCAGCAGTTCGCCCTGGTAAGACTCGGCGATCTGCGCGAGAAGCGGCATCAGCGCTTTGCAGGGGGCGCACCAGTCGGCCCAGAAATCCACCAGCACGGGCTTGTGGAAGGAGTTCTGGATCACCGCCTGGTCGAAGTCGGCGCCGGTGGTATCGAAGATGTAGGGAATGTCGCTCATCTGGGCTCTCGAAAGCGCGAAAGGATGGGCGAATCATAAGGCCGGCGGCGGGGGATGAATATGCCTGCACGAGCTCGGAGCTTGCAGATGGCACGGCCTGCTTCACCTGTGGGGGCGAATTTATTCGCCAAGCACCCCGCAGGGGTGCCCCGACTCCGAGCCAGGTCGGGACGATCTAATACCTAGCCGGAGCGATACGAGGGAGCGCTGTGCGCTCCTTGGCGAATGAATTCGCCCCCACGACGTCTCCCCCGCCAAGGTGCTCTGCCTTACCGAATCGCGTGATACAGGCTCACATTGCGGAATTCCGCCGGCTCAGCCAGGTCCGGCCAGGTGCAGGCGTCCAGAATGGCGAGGCGCGTGTAGAGCGGGTGCTGGAAGTCGCGGACCCGTGAGTCGGCCACCAGGGCCTGGCGGCCGCGCGTGAGGAAGTGGTCGAGCAGGGGCAGGTTGGCGCGGTCGTAGAGCACGTCGGCGACGATGATCAGGTCGAAGCGGTCCTCTTCCTGAAAGAAGTCCGCCGAGTAGCTTAGCTCCACTCCGTTAAGGGAGGCGTTGGCGCGACAGGCGTCCAGGGCCAGTGGGTCGAGGTCGCAGGCGACCACTTCGGCGGCGCCGGCCTTGGCGGCGGCAATGGCGGCAACGCCGGAGCCTGCGCCAAAGTCCAGCACGCGCTTGCCGGCTACCCACTCGGGCTTCTCGGCCAGCCAGCGTGCCAGGGCCAGGCCGCTGGCCCAGCAGAAGCACCAGTAAGGCGGTTCTTCGAGGATGCGCCGGGTCTCTTCGGGGCTGAAGGCGCGGTCCATGTTGTTGGCGTCGATGAGCCAGAGCTTGAGATCGGTGCCGGGCAGGGTTTCCGCACTGAGGCTGGCGTCGCCCAGCAGTTGGGTCAGCGCCTGCTGTAGCGATTCCGGGGCGTTCATGGTGCCGGCACCATCTGCAGAGGGCCGAGGGATTGGCTTTCAGGCTGCAGGATGAGGCGCGGCTGCATCTTGAGGATCAACTGTCCGGACAGGCTGACGCGGCCGCGCAGCTCCACGCGCTCACCGCGGGGAAAGGACCCTGGGTTGAACAGCAGGCGGAAGGGCAGGGGGCCGCCATTGCCATTCAACACCAGGCTGCCGAGCAGGCGCTGCGGGCGGTCGCGGGAATCGATCGACATCAGCGCCAGTTCCACCTCGCTGCCGGCGGGCGGCGCCTGTAGCACACCGCTGAGTTCGCGCATGTGGGC
>NZ_SCOK01000106.1:0-3708 GCF_005502555.1 Pseudomonas sp. D(2018) | reverse complement strand
TACAACACCCACCGGCTGCACTCCACCCTCGGCTATCGATCGCCAGCCGACTACGAGAAGGCCACTACCTGAAATCCCTTATCCCGGTGTCCACCAAAACTTGACCACTACACGGAGCCCCGCTTGGCCCCAGCAATTACCCCCGCTGAAACACCAACGCCTTCAACCCCGCATCCGCATCAATATCCTCGAACTCCGGCGGATTCTCCAGCCGCTCCACAAACCGCAGTTCCGGCGCTTCCGCCGCCATCCCCTGAATGAGGAACTCCGGCCCAATCCCCGGATCATTCACGCAAGCCAGCACCACCCCGTTCTCGGTCAGCAACTCCGGCAGGCGGCGCAGGATCTTCTGGTAGTCGCGGGTCAGGGCGAAGCTGCCTTTCTGGAAGGACGGCGGGTCGATGATCACCAGGTCATAGGGACCGAGCTTCTTCACCTTGCCCCAGGACTTGAACAGCTCATGACCAAGGAAACTCACGCGGCTGAGGTCATGGCCATTCAGTCGGTGATTGTCCCGCCCCCGGCTCAAGGCCGAGCTGGCCATGTCCAGGTTCACCACATGCTCCGCACCACCCTCGATGCCCGCCACCGAGAAGCCGCAGGTGTAAGCGAAGAGGTTCAGCACCCGCTTGCCCTGAGCATTGGCCCGAACCCAGTCGCGGCCGTAGCGCATGTCGAGGAACAGGCCGTTGTTCTGCTTCTTGCCCAGGTCCAGTTTGAAGCGCAGGCCGCCTTCGCTGACCACGCATTCTTCTACCGCCTCGCCCCAGAGCAACTCGATCGTGCTTTCCAGCAGGTAGCGATGCTGCAACAGCAGCGTGCAAGCGCCACTGCGCTGCCACGTTGGCGATTCTGTGAGGCGCAGCAACATGGCCCTCAGCGCAGCAAGTTCGTCTTCACCCACCTCGCGAAATAACGACACCAGCACCACGCCCTGCAGCCAGTCGACCGTGACATGTTCCAACCCCGCCCAGCGCCGTCCACGGCCATGGAAGATGCGACGGATCTCGTCCGGCAGATGCTCCAGGGCGGCGATCAGTTGCTGTTCGAGGGTGGCGATGGTGTCGTGGTTCATGGCGGGAGTTCACGGAAAGCGGGGCGGCATTCTAACCCGAGCATTACGGCGGAATGCCGTGGCTTCGCATGCAGACATTGGTTGGAGTGGGTGCTTGAGCAGGGAGTCGAGACGGCCTGATGGTTCAAGGATTCTGTGGCAAAGCGCAGGCATCCTGGGTTGCGTGCGTCCGCATCAGCCGGTGGTGGGCCGCTTCGTAGAGCACGCGCGCATCCGCCAGCAACACCCCGATCGACGCGGACAAGCGCGCCGCCTGGTGCTGGGTGAGGTCCTGACAGTCGCTGAACTCCACCAGCTGCAGCAGATTGAGGGCTGCACTCATCCGAAGTTCTGCGGTATCGAACAGATCCTCCGCTGGCGCGGAGGCGTTGAAGAAGAGTACGTCCTTGCAGGGTTGGGGCATGGGGCGGAAATCGTTCATCGCGTTTGCTTCCTGAATCGCTACGAATGCAGAAAACTAAGCATGTCTTAGTATTTGATCAAGTGGAATCTAAGACTCTCTTAGCCTTTTGAGGGCTAGGAAATGTCGGTTTTCGCCAGAAGACTGAAGGAGGCGCGCAAGGCCGCAGGACTTTCCCAGGAGCGGCTGGGCATTCTTGCGGGAATAGATCCTATGTCCGCCAGTGCTCGGATGAACCAATACGAGAAGGGCAAACACGAGCCCAACATCGTGGTCGTGCGCCAGATCGCCGACGCACTAGACCTGCCCGAAGCTTTTTTCTACGCCTCTGATGACGGCATGGCAGTGCTGCTGCAACTGTTCCACAGACTGTCCCCGGAGACGCGTAGCGAGGTTCTCGAATTGGCCATGAAACTGAGTGGGCAACCTTCTTCCGGACAATAAAAAAAGCCAGCTTGTCGCCGCCTTGTTTTCGGTGGGTGGCTCGTGGGATGAGGGTGTTGGCTGCTTGGTTCACTTTGTTCACCCATCTGTTCCCCCACTTTTTCTCCGCGTGATGCGCTCCTCCTACCCATCTATCCGCCTGCTGGCGATTCAGTCGGCAACTCGTCTAGGAGCCAGACAGGATCGGTAGGGGCGCCAGGTTCGGCTAGCATCCGCGCTCCACGGGGCTTTGATCTGCAGTCGGCATCGGCCAGTAGCCTGAAGGACCGTAGCCGAAAGCGGACACCATGGATCGGCGTCTGCCACTTAGGTCCAGCTAAACCTCACCAAGTTAAGTGCCGGCAGCGGGCCACCGGGGAACTGCGCCAGGCGCCCTTCGGTCAGGCCGCCGAGGTCGAGTCGACCAGGACGATGGTGGAGCGTGTCGAAGCGCACTTCGACCTCACGCCCTTTTTTACGGTTCGGGCAGAAAATTCGTGAAACAGCTGATTGCCATGACCAAATCTTCCGTGATGGGGCGACCGACAATCGGCAGTTGCGACACCCCGGCGATGGGCGTAGGTGTTTTTAGTTGGCATGCGGGGTGCTCGCCGCGTGAATGGACGGCTATATGCGCCGAAGGAGCTCATATGCAAGTTCCAGATTAATACATCTTCCTGACTAGGCGCAGGTTCTGTGGCGCCGCAGCGACAACACTTGCCGCGGCACCACTTGTCCTGCTGAGTTTCACTGAAAGGACAAACGCCATGAAACAAGCTGCTGAGAAGAAAGCGAGCGGCAGTTCGGCCGAGATCCGACCGTTCCAGTACAAAGCATCCGATGCCGACCTTGCCGACCTGAAGAGGCGCATCGAGTCGACGCGATGGCCTGACAAGGAGACAGTCAACGACTCGACGCAGGGTGTCCAGCTGGCAACGATCCAGAAGCTCGCCCAGTACTGGGCAACCAAGTACGACTGGCGGAAGATCGAATCGCAGATCAACGCCGTGCCCAACTTCATCACCAACATCGATGGCCTCGACTTTCACTTCATGCACATCAAGTCAAAGCATGAGAATGCTCTTCCTCTGCTCGTCGCGCACGGATGGCCTGGCTCGATCATCGAGCAGATGAAGATCATCGGCCCGCTCACCGACCCCACCGCGCACGGCGGCGCCGCCGCAGACGCTTTCCACCTCGTCATTCCATCGATGCCGGGTTATGGCTTCTCGGCCCGGCCGACTACTACCGGCTGGAACCCTCCGCGCATCGCCGATGCGTATAACGAGTTGATGAAGCGCCTCGGATACACGAAGTGGGCTGCCTCAGGCGGCGACTGGGGCGCCATCGTTGTCGATCTGATGGCGTTGAAGACACCTCCGGGCATGGTTGGAATACATACGAACATGCCCGGCGTGATACCGCCGGACATCGACAAGGCGCTCTTTCGCGGCGATCCGTTGCCTGCGGGACTCAGTGCTGAAGAAAAACGTGCTTGCGACCAGGTGGCTTTCACCTACAAGCACATCGGCTACGCGGTCCAGATGGGCGATCGACCGCAGTCGCTGACGGGCCTGACCGACTCGCCAGTGGGCCTGGCGGCGTTCATGATCGATCACGATCCGAAGAGCTACGACATGATCGCGCGTTCCATCAACGGAACTCCAGAAGGGCTCACGCCTGATGACGTGCTCGACTGCGGATTCCACGCCATTCGGACACTCAGCCCACACTGATCCGGACACCTGTTCCACGCTCATTCGGACAGGCAGTCGGAGCGCAGCGACGCAGGGCTGGCATTGTTAGTCTG
>NZ_SCOK01000105.1:0-4783 GCF_005502555.1 Pseudomonas sp. D(2018) | reverse complement strand
TGAACAGGCTGGCAAGGATTTGCTTTTTCATTTTCGGGCACCTCGGTGAGGGGGGTGGAATTCGTCTACGGGGCCCATGTTACTGATACGTTTTCGATCAAGAAGTGATCCTGTGTGATGGTTGCCATCGACGCCAATGATAGTTATTTGTTGTCTATTAAAAACAATGAGTTAGTACTTCTTTGAGAGTGCCATTGCGCAAGGTGGAAAGGCTTTTTCCCAAAATTGGCATAATCGATTTATTCGATGTTTGTGGGTGTGACGTAGCGAGCGGATAAGCCTCGTAGGGCCGAAAGGTCCGTTCTAGAGCGGGGCGGGAGTGAGCGGGGCTTGGTGGGAGCTAACTCCGCCCGCGAAACGCTTCGGTTCGCGAGCGGAGACTGATGAGTCGAGTGTCAGCGCTTGCCCATGGAGCGGCGGGAGCCGCGTGGTGCGGGACCGGGGCGCTGGCCTCGGTCGTAACCCTTGAGGGTCTGGTAGTAGGGGACGTTCTGTTTCTTCGGCTTGGCCGGCTCGGCGGTGCTGGCGGCTGCGGCCGGGTTTTCCTGGGGTTGGGCTTCGGCCTGATCGAGGTCTTGGCTGGTCATGCTGGTTCTGCTCTGTGCGGGCTTGGCCCGCGAGCGGGCCGGAGGCGCGCATCATACACCACCCGGCCTCCAGGTGCTCCCGGAGGCCGCCGGAGTGCTCAGGACTCCTGGGGTTGCATGCCCCAGCCGGTGAGCTCGACCCGGGGGTCGACATGGTTGATCGCCGAGAGGATGTGCTCCGGATCGGTCAGTGCCGGCGCCATCGTCCAGCGGCCAATGGGCTCGTAGCCGATTCGCACCATTCCGGTGTGGGTGAGCTGGTTGCCATCCACCAACGGGTCTACATCGTAGAAGCCCAGGGCGTAGCGCAGGTCGAGAATGTCCTGTGGGTCACCGGTGAGGTATTCCCAGCCAGGGCCGATGTGGAACTTGTCGACGTATTCCTGCAGGTGGCGCGGCTGGTCCAGCTCGGGCTGCAGGGTAATGGAGTACATGAAGACTTCCCGTCCCACCCGTTCACCGAGCATCTGCTGGACCTTGCGCAGGTTGGCGGTTGCGGTAGGGCAGTTCCGGCCGCAGCTGGCGTACATCATGTTGAGCACTACCACCTTGCCGCGTATCAGGTCTTCATAGAACTGAACCTTCCTGCCCTGATGAGTGAATAGCGTTGGGTTGGGGAACCTGGCGTTGCCCGAGCGAGCCATTGGCTGGCGCTCGGTGGAGGCGCCCATGGCTCCCAGGGCGGCTAGCCCGAAGAGGCCGGCACCCAGGCCGCCAATAAGGTTTCTGCGTGTGTTCATGAAATAGTCCTCCCTCCGCCGTCATACGATGTCGAAGCGCAGCATCATCGCGTGGTCTTCATGGATCAGGTTGTGGCAGTGCATGACGTACTTGCCCTTGTAGTCCCTGAAGCGGATGAAGACGCGAATGGTCTCGTTCTTGTTGATCGTGTAGACGTCCTTTCGACCCAGTTCATGGGCAGGGATCGGCAGCTGCTGACCGTTGCGCATTCGCGAGATGATGCGGCCTTCCTCCAGGTGGATATGGATGGGGTGTGACCAGCCGTTGTCGATATTGATCAGCTCCCAGATCTCTCCACGACCTTGGGGCACATTGAATCGGGGCGCATTGACGTTGACGAACTGCCCATTGATCGCCCACATGTTGTTGGAGCGCTCGAAGACGAAGCGGCGCACCGGGGCGGCGGCGATGTCAGCGGCGGTCACTGGCGGCAGAGGGCGCAGATTGGCGGGTACCTGGCTGAGGTCCTGGGCGGTTGGCCAGCGGTCCACCACGATCTTCAGCACGCGGACGCCGGGCTCCTTGATGTCCTTGGGGCCGCGGGTCTCTTCCTGGCGCATGCGGTTCACCAGATAGAGCGTGGTGCCCACCACGTACTTGGAAAAGTCGACCACTATGTCGGCGCGTTCGGCGACGCCAAGGGTAATGCTCTGCTGGTTGAGCAGCGGCTTGGGTAGCAGGTTGCCGTCGTTGCCGATGTAGGTGAAGTTCTGCTTGATGTTGTTCGGGTTGACCAGCGAGAAGGCATAGAAAAGGCTCGGCCCGGCGTTCAGCAAGCGGAAGCGATAGCGTCGCGCGGCCACTTTAAGCACCGGCTCGATCATGCCGTTGACCAGTACCTTGTCACCCAGCACACCTTCGGGGTTTATCTCGTCGTAATAGAGCCTGCCGGTGGCGTCGAAGCGACGGTCGGCGAAGGCCAGTGGGTAGTCGTAGGGATGGCTGGGCAGGCGCAGCGCGCCTGGTGTCGGGTCGGCCTCATTGCCCGAATCCAGGTAATCGTAGAGCAGGTAGAAACCCACCAGGCCCCGATAGAGATTGGACGATGTGAAGTCCAGGGTGTGGTCGTGGTAGAAGAGCGTGCCCAGGGCTTCGCGGTAGTCACCCACACTGTTGGGCGGGGTGTTGAAGCCGGCATAGGCGTTGGGATAGAGGTGGTCCTTGAACTTGCCCTTGGCGGTCAGGGTTGGCCCGGCCTTGGTTGCGCTGTAGTAGTCACCGGGAAAGCCGTCGCTCTCCGAGCCCGCGTGCAGGTTGTGCAAGTGGGTGGAGATTTCCGGCGTGCCGAAGCCCGTGTGGTTGGCCGGCAGGTCGTTGTAGATGCGGCAGATCATCGGGTGACCGTAGTGGGTCATGACCGTCGCACTGAACTCGTTCGCCGGGGTATTGGCCGCGCGATAGGTCCACACCTTCTGCGCCGGATAGGCCGGGTTGAAGACCCAGTTGGGCGTTTCCTTGGCGCGCAGCTCGTAGTACTCGGCGTTGGGACTGAACCGAGCCCAGAACTGGTGCGGTCCCCTCCCGGCTTCGCCACCGGCGACATTGGCCAGTTCGGTAGGTGCGGGATTGAGGTAAGGCACGCTGGCCGCGGGCACAATCTGCTTGGGTAGCTGCATCACCCAGGGGGTTGTGGGTGGGCTGGGCGGCAAAATCGGCGCCGCAGCCTCGCTTCGAGAGGTGCGTAGCAGGGCTGGTGCGGCTACAGCGGCGGCGGAAAGCTTGAGAAAGTCGCGCCGTCTTAGGTCCGCCAGCCTGTCTTTCTTGTTTTTGGCTTTCTCAGGATTTTTACCTTTCATGGGTGTGCTCCACCTCCCCACCACGAACCCGCGCAAACGGCCTGCCTTGGATGCAGTGCTCCAAAGCTCGTTTTCCCCATCCGTTTGCACGAAGGTGCAGGCCGCAAAAGAAATTGCTCGCGCGGCCCAAGCGCCAATAACTCGACTAAAGACCTCTCACTTGGCGAGCGCAATTGTCGAAATGACAATAATTCGCCGCTAGTAGTGGCTAGTGGCTTCTGGCACTAGGTACAGCGCTGAATGTATCAAGATATTTCACGAAGACGGGCGGCCCGCTTTGGAGGGCAGGCGGTAGAGCGGTTGGAGCAGGGTGGTAGCGACCGGAAAGGAGGGTGAGTTCCGGTCGCTCCGGGGGGAGTTACTTGTACTTGTCGTGGAACAGGGCGATCTGCTTGACCGGCTTGGGTTCTTCCTTGCCAAGGACGTACACCACGCGCTGACCCTCGGGGCCGCCGCCGATGTCGACGTAGCTGAAGGTCGGTTCGCCGATCTTGTACATGTCCATCATGTCGCCGTAGCGGCTGAACACGAAGATGACGCCTTCTTCGTCACGCAACTCGCCATAGAAGGGCTGGGCGGGCGGCAGGCTGACATCGAGGAAGCGCTGGGCAGAGAGCGCTTTCGCATCCTTGCCCTGGTCGGCGGATTTCAGGACCAGCACGATGTTGCGACCGAAGCCGTCCTGCTTGCCGGTGTTCTGTTTGATCGGCGCAGTGCCGCTCTTCACGTATTCCCGGTAGGTGGCGTAGTCGTCGAAGACGAACAGTTCTTTCTCGGTGCGGATCTGATACCAGTCTTCGTTATCCAGGGCTACCGCCTTGGCGGGGGCCGGGGCCTGAATGGCACAGGCGCTGAGGGTGGCGGCCAGCAGGGCGGCAACCAGGGGTTTGATCAGGTTCTTCTTGTCGTTCATCGGAGGTCCTCCCCAGGAAAGTGGAGCAGAGAATCTGCCTGTGGCGGATGACCGGTTGATGACGGGATTGTGTCGCTCGAATGAATTACGAAAGGCTATTTATTTCAGTGGTTTATCGTGATTTCTTAAGAGGCGGCCTGTGCACGACGCGGGTGCAAAGAAAAAGGGTGGAGACTGTCGTCTCCACCCTTCAAGGCCCCGCCGAAACGGGGCAGTCGAGGGACTCTGATTCAGCCGCGGTAGTAGCGCTGTGGTACGAAGGGGGTCTTGGCCACTTTCATGGCGACACGCTTGCCGCGCACCAGGGCCCAGACCTCGCTGTCCAGGGCAGCATGGCTGGCCGCGACGTAGCCCATCGCGACCGGGGCGCCGAGGCTCGGGCCGAACCCGCCGCTGGAGACACGGCCGATCACGGTGCCGTCGGCATCAACGATCTCGGCACCTTCGCGCACCGGTACGCGCTCCTGGGGCAGCAGGCCGACGCGCTTGCTGGGCACGCCGTCGCGCTGTTGGGCAAAGACCTTGCCGGCACCGGGGAAGTTACCGGCGCGCAGGCCGTCGGCGCGGCGGGCCTTGGAGATGGCCCAGATGAGGCTCGCGTCTACCGGCGTGGTGTCGGTGTTCATGTCATGGCCGTAGAGGCACAGGCCGGCTTCCAGGCGCAGGGAGTCGCGGGCGCCCAGGCCAATGGGCTGGACTTCCGGTTGGGCCAGCAGGGTGCGCGCCAGGGATTCGGCCTGGGCCAC
>NZ_SCOK01000104.1:0-4900 GCF_005502555.1 Pseudomonas sp. D(2018) | reverse complement strand
ATCACCCCTGTGTTCTCCTGCTCAAAAATTGAGCAGGGGCAGTGGAACACCTGGGTCAGTTTTCAGTCAGCACAACGGGCTTTACTGGGTCAGTTTTCGGTCAGCGGCAACACAGCGGAGAAATAAAGCAGCTAAAGACTGGTTTTTCTCATTTCGCCGGATGTTTGGCGCTATTATGCTGGACAACACCAGTAATCAATCTTTGAGAGAGAAGGCTGGTCGAGAGGGCTTTCAGGAAAATGCTGCATTTCGTCAGTTTAGGGCGATTTTAGAAAATCTCTTAATGTCACTTGCTAAGGATTTTTTCAGGAAAGATGCTCCTCTTGGGAATGAATTTAATCGCATTCGAGAGGAAATGGATCGGCAAAATGAATTGCTGAAAAAGCGAGAGAAGCAGGTTTCAAAAAAGAAAATTAAGCTTCAAGAGTCGCTTGATGGCTTCTTTAAAGAAGTAGAAGAAGGTTCGCCAAAGAGGCGGGCGGAAGAGCTGGAGGAGAAGCTATCCTCTAGGCTCAAATCTATTATGGAGTATGACGATCCAGACCTTATGGGGCGTGAGCTTCAGAAGGTGGAGAAGGAGTTGAGAGAAGGGCTAAGTTACCTTAGAGACAAGTCTAGAATAAGTCGACCCAGAGGCGTTGGCTTGTCAAAGAGTAGCGAATCAGATTGGGCTAGATATAGGGTTTTGCAGGACGAGCTAGAAGCAACTATTTACTCTCCTCTAGAGGATCGCTTGCAAGGACACCTGGCCGATGTACTCAGAGAGCGTGGCGGTGTAATAAATAGAAGAGTGTTGCTGCGTAATGGAATAAATAGCAGGAAAGAAGAGATGGAGAAGCTGGTTCGTGTGGATGGGAAGTCTGCACGAGAAAGCATGGCTCAATCTGCTAATGCCCTGCAGCGGGGAATTGATACGAGCCTACAGCGGTTCCATAATTCTGTTCAAGATGCTATTTCTGACTTTGATCGAACCGACATAGCCAGCTTTAGTGATCTAGACTTGATTGACTTCCAGTCCTCCTTGCAGCAAAAAATCGAGCTTGCTGCGACCAAAGAGCGCGACTTTCTTTCTCATATGAGACAACAGTTAGAGTCTCTGAGTGAAGATGTGAGCGATGGCCTTCTCCCAGATGATTTCAGCGCCGCTTTGGAAGGTCAGAATAATAGCCTTCGGGAGGACCTAAGTGATGCCATGTATTGGGCTCAAATAGGGATGGCCTTAGGTGTTGTTCAGCATGAATTCGATGCTGTAGCCCGTGGCGTGAAAAAGGATATACGTAATTTGCGTCCTTGGGCAGAGAAAACGCCTGCTTTGAGAGGGCTTTTTAATGGGTTGCATTCTGGCTTCACCCACTTAGAAGAATACCTATCACTGTTTACTCCCCTGGATCGAAGGATGTATCGATCTGAGATGGAACTCAGTGGTGGAGAGATAGTAAGCTATATTGAGAATGTTTTCTCGGATAGATTTGATAGGCATTCTATAAAATTTGAGTCGGCTTCAAGCTTGTTGTCGGCTGTGGTTTTGGCTTATCCGTCTACCATATACCCTGTATTAATTAATATTGTTGATAATGCATGCTATTGGGTTTCCAAGCGGCCGGAGGGATCCCGCTGGATAAGGCTCGGTAGAACTGCCGATGGCATCTGGATTCAGAATAGCGGTGTTGGCATTGAAAGTCGTTATGCGGAGCAGATTTTCGAGTTCGGCTTTAGCGAGAAGCAAGACGGGCGTGGAATGGGGCTGGCGATATCTCGCAAGTCCTTGCGAAGGGACGGGCTTGATATTCAGCTCTTGAATCCCGGAAAAGAAAATGAGCCGAAGTTCCTCGTTAAGGTTAACTTCGTGGTTGAAGAAGGTTCTCTGTTTGATCAAGAGGTACTTACGGATGAGTGAAGCTGTACCGGCTGCTCTCGTTGAAGCAGATCAGAATCCATTGCGGGCTCACTATAAGAAATGTATCCAACAATTTCTTAGGACAGTTGTGGTCGTTGATGATCGTGCATATAGGCCAGAAAGTCCTCAAGAAGCTACTATCATTGAGGCTTTGCCTGTCAACCCATTAGGGGAGTTGGCATTTGGCGATACTTCATCCGCAGGGGTTGATGAAGTGCCTGTTGAAGAAGAGCCTGTTGAGGATGAGGCTCATGAGCTTGATGGGCCTGGGTTGGTACGTCTATTCGCCCAAAAAGGAGTTGTGTGTTCAATTATCCAACCTCCGAGTAACCAAGAAACACAAGCGCTTGTTGATGAGATCGAAACTATTGCGCAAGTTGCAGACGTGTTGGTTCTCGATTGGGAGCTGCGCCCAGGGGATCATACTGCTAGTCTAGAGGCGATTCTGCAGATAATTGATAATGATTTTGCGAGCGGTGGTCGCCTACGTTTCATTGTGGTTTACACTGCTGCTAGGCAGCGAATAGTAAAAAACACTATAAAGGCGGCGCTAAAAGAGAGGTTTAATCCTGATGCTGTAAAGCTTGATGGGCATCTCATAAAAATTGAGCATGCCTGTGTTGTGGTGTTGAATAAGCCTTCTCACGCAAACTCAGGAGCAGTTCCGTTAGATGAACTTCCTGATGCAATTTTGGAACATCATGCTAGTTTCTCCTCAGGACTTTTGCCTGCTGCCGCTATTTCCGCAATAGGCACGCTTCGTGGGCACACTCATCAGATTTTGGGGCAGTTCCATGAAGGATTAGATGCGGCATTTATTGCGCATCGGGCACTGATTCCTAAGCCCGATGACGCTGAGATGCATCTACTGGAGCTTGTTGCGGATAGCCTTTATCATCTCATGTTGTCCGAGGGCGTGCGTGATCATCTTTCGGACCAGCTTTGTATTGCTCGGCTTGAAACTTTGCAAGATAAGCATGGATTTTCAGAGGAGCAAATGCATCTAGTCGCTCAATGTGTGAGTGCGTATGGTTCTGATAAGGTTGGCGTCATACGCGAAATGTTGGGGCTTGGCATTGAGGAGAAAAATCCAGAGAGACGCTTTATAGCAAGACTATACGGACATGTTGGGGAGGCGGAGTCTCGTCGAAAAGAAATGGCTTTTCTTCATGATTTTACTCGGACACATCTGCATAAGCGAACTGATGATAATCCACCAAGATTAACCATGGGGACGGTCGTTGCGTTTTGCCGTGGAGAGAGTTTTGATTATCAAATGTGTATTCAGCCGCGGTGCGATAGTGTTCGTATAGATCGTCCTCGGAGCTTTCCTTTTATTTCTCTTGAAAATTCAGATCAACCAAATGTCCACTTAAGCTGGGCTGGTTCATATAAGTCTTTGTCCTCTAGTGAAAAGTTGTTTGACATTAGGATTAATGTTTTTGGTGGGGGGGCTTCTGTGCCTGCTATTTATGCTCAATTGGATGCGCAGGTGGGTAAGTGGTATTTCGAAGACTCTGCTGGCTCGAGATTCTACTGGGTGGGTGATCTTAGGAAAGATAAAGCTCAACGGCTAGCAAGCAAAATTGCCAGCCGTCTTCATATGCCAGGTATTAATGAGTACGAGCCAACGCGTCGACCTGACTAAAAATAAAGCCCCTTGCTGGGGCTTTATTTTTTTATTTTGACGTTCATTGGAGATCCCATGGCTAGCTGCCTATGCTGTGATTAATTCCTCGTGCTCTGAACGGTGAAATTTTTATTGGCCTCATCGTATTCTGGGTTGGTCTGGTTTTGCTCTGGCTTTAATTTCCCAGCAATCAGCAATCAGCAATCAGCAATCAGCAATCAGCAATCAGCGATACTAGTGATGATGTCTATAACCAACAATGGGTTTCGCTGCTTCTTATGAAGGCGAGCTGATCGGTCTTCCCTTTCTACTTTCATCTCTTCCCTCCCTGATCTTCCCAGGCGTACCAGCGCCTAGTCACTTCCTTGGTGATCGCTATCCCGCGTTCTGATCGGGCAAGTTTCGATTGGCCTCGTCGTATTCGGGGCTGCTGTGCCCATGCTCTGGTTCAATCCTCCCGGAGATCAGCCAGAGGGCGTAGTGGGGATAAGCATCCGCCAATATGCCCACCTCTTCAGTGCTGATCCTAATCTTCCCGCCGCTGATATTCCTCCAGCGCTCGTAGTTTTTACCTCCGAGCTCGCTTAGGTGCTTTGGTCCAACCGTCCGGATCAGTTGGAGTGCTCTATTTCTTACAGCATCCATGGAATTTTCTCTGCCAGAGTAACCTTTACTCATTTTGCTGTGAGGAGTAAGGTTTACTCATTGAGTAAATTTTACTCTTTATGGGTCGAGTTAACCTGGCCCGATTATAGGGAGTTTGTATGGAACAGTCTGGAGTAGTGGGGCTCACCTTCGAAGGGAATCCCGTCCGCATCACCGATTTCCGCGACGCACCGTTCTGCACACAGCTCGTCCTGGCCGAGATGCTGGGCATCGAAGTCATCACCGAGGACGTGGTGCGCGGCTGGGTCGAGACGGCAACCGTCCCCACCGTGAAGATCGGCCGCCGCCGCGTCATCAACCTGCACCGCATCCGCAAGGACCTGGAGCGGGGCAAGACGGTCTTCTGCCAGGGGGACTACGCCGATGAATAGTCTGCTCTCCACCCAACTGTCCCGACTGCTGAGCAACGTTCGCTACAGCCACCACACCACCAAGCTCGGTCACTTCATGCACTTCGCCGGCTACCTCGACGGCCTGCGCGACTTCCAGGCCGTAGACGCGGACACCATCAAGCGCCTGGACCTGCTCGGTTTCAACGCCTTCGTCCAGAACCACGGACGACGCTGCGAGGTGGAGGCATGAACCATGCAACCGACTTATCCACACCTCACCCACGCCGCCAACTGCGACTGCTCTGTCTGCTGGTCCCGTCGCGAACTGGCGGGCAGCGCACCCTCCCGGTCCACTCCCTGCGAGCACTGCCGCCC
>NZ_SCOK01000103.1:0-4975 GCF_005502555.1 Pseudomonas sp. D(2018) | reverse complement strand
GTTCCGGGGTCGGTGCGGGTGCGGGTGTCGGGGCCTGAGGGGCAACCGGGGCCGGAACGGGGCGCTCAGGGGAAACAGTCTTCACCGCGGCTTCCTGGCGAACCAGGGTGCGGGTGGAGCTGACCGGCTGAATTTCTTCCGCTTCGGCAGGCGTCATTTCGTAGCTGGACTGGCTGCTCAGCACTTCCGGGCTGTCATCGCGCAGGCGCTGGACTTCGAAGTGCGGAGTTTCCAGGTGGTCGTTCGGCAGGATGACGATGCGCGAACGGCTACGCAGCTCAATCTTGGTGATGCTGTTGCGCTTCTCGTTAAGCAGGAAGGCGGCAACGGGGATCGGGACCTGGGCGCGGACTTCGGCGGTGCGGTCCTTGAGGGCCTCTTCTTCGATCAGGCGCAGGATGGCCAGGGACAGGGATTCGACGTCACGGATGATGCCTTGGCCGTCGCAGCGCGGGCAGACGATGCCGCTGGTCTCGCCCAAGGACGGACGCAGGCGCTGACGGGACATTTCCAGCAGACCGAAACGAGAGATGCGGCCAATCTGCACACGGGCGCGGTCGGCTTCCAGGGCTTCACGGACTTTCTCTTCCACGGCGCGCTGGTTCTTGGCCGGGGTCATATCGATGAAGTCGATGACGATCAGGCCACCAATGTCACGCAGGCGCAGCTGGCGGGCGATTTCTTCGGCCGCTTCCAGATTGGTCTGCAGGGCGGTTTCTTCGATGTCGCCGCCTTTGGTCGCGCGAGCCGAGTTGATGTCGATCGACACCAGGGCTTCGGTCGGGTCGATGACGATGGAACCGCCGGACGGCAGCTTCACTTCGCGCTGGAAGGCGGTTTCGATCTGGCTTTCGATCTGGAAGCGATTGAACAGCGGGACGCTGTCCTGATAGAGCTTGATCTTGCTCTGGTACTGCGGCATCACCTGGCGGATGAAGCTCAGGGCTTCTTCGTGGGCTTCGACGCTGTCGACCAGCACTTCGCCGATGTCCTGGCGCAGGTAGTCGCGAATGGCGCGGATGATGACGTTGCTTTCCTGGTAGATCAGGAAGGGCGCGCCACGCTCACCGGAGGCTTCCTTGATGGCGCTCCAGAGTTGCAGCAGGTAGTCCAGGTCCCACTGCAGCTCTTCGCTGGAGCGGCCGAGGCCGGCGGTGCGGACGATCAGGCCCATGTCGGCCGGAGCGTTGAGGCCGTTCAGCGCTTCACGCAGTTCGTTGCGCTCTTCGCCTTCGATACGGCGGGAGATACCACCTGCGCGCGGGTTGTTCGGCATCAGAACCAGATAACGACCGGCGAGGCTGATAAAGGTGGTCAGGGCTGCGCCCTTGTTGCCACGTTCTTCTTTCTCGACCTGGACGATGACTTCCTGGCCTTCGCTGAGCACTTCCTTGATGTTGATGCGGCCTTCGGGGGACTTCTTGAAGTACTCGCGGGAGATTTCTTTCAGAGGCAGGAAACCGTGGCGCTCAGCGCCGAAATCGACGAAGGCAGCCTCGAGGCTGGGTTCGATGCGAGTGATTCGGCCCTTGTAGATGTTGGCTTTCTTCTGCTCGCGGGCACCCGATTCAATGTCCAGATCGTACAGGCGTTGGCCGTCGACCAGAGCAACACGCAACTCTTCGGGCTGAGTCGCGTTAATCAGCATTCTTTTCATGTGGTACCAATAGGTTTCCGGGCTACCGGAAACGGCGATTGGCGCACACGACTCTCGCGGTCGGTGTCAGGTGCGTGTCAGGGGCGGCGGGCCACCCCAGTGTCCAGCGAACTCCAGCCAAAGGGGCCGGAATCGCGACTACGTCTCCTGCTTGCTGTGTCGTGACAGAAGCACTTGTTCAGGAGGAGGAATCAACGGTCGGTAGCGGACGAAATGAAGCGTCTTGAAACTACGCAGTCCGACGGTTATGCATCTCCACCCTACACTTATCCCTTGAAAATCGGGTGCCGCTCGCTGAATCCGTAGCGGGTTGCATTTACCGTGATCTCCCATTGGAAGGGGTGATCACGCGTCATGGCTCGAGGCTTTGATTTCGGAAATATCGCGGTCAATGCGGCGAATTTTCTGTCGGACGGCCTTACGTCCTGAAAGGGTTGCAGCGGTTGGGGGGTGGCAGTTTTGGCGAACACCCCGAAACCAGGCCGCTTTTGGCGGCGTTCGCGACTATAGCAGTAATCATTAAGTGCTTCAAATCCATAAAAAATTGTTATGATGCCCAGATGAATACTCCTGCCTCTCCAACCTCCGGCGTCCAGCTGCTTGAGGTTTCGCCGGAATATGCCGGCCAACGCATCGACAATTTCCTACGTACCCAGTTGAAAGGTGCGCCCAAGACGTTGATTTATCGCATCCTTCGTAAGGGCGAGGTCCGCGTCAACAAGGGGCGAATCAAGCCGGAGTACAAGCTCCAAGCTGGCGATATCGTGCGGGTTCCGCCGCTGCGCCTGTCCGAACCGAACGAGCCGGCACCGGTGGCCCAGGGGCTGCTGGAGCGTCTGGAGAGCGCCATCGTCTACGAAGACAAGGCGCTGATCGTGCTGAACAAGCCGTCTGGCATCGCGGTGCATGGTGGCAGCGGCCTCAGCTTCGGCGTGATCGAAGCCTTTCGTCAGTTGCGTCCGGAGGCCAAGGATATTGAGCTGGTGCATCGCCTGGATCGCGACACTTCCGGTCTGCTGATGATCGCCAAGAAGCGCAGTATGTTGCGTCACCTGCACGAGGCATTGCGTGGTGATGGCGTCGATAAGCGCTATCTGGCGCTGGTGCGCGGCAGTTGGCCGACCTCGAAGAAGAAGGTCAGTGCGCCGCTGCTGAAGAACAACCTGCGCTCCGGCGAGCGTATGGTCGAGGTGAATCCCGAGGGCAAGGAGGCGCTGACCGAATTTCGTGTCGTGCGTCGTTTTGGCGAGTTCGCCACCCTGGTGGAAGCCAGTCCCATCACTGGGCGCACTCACCAGATTCGTGTGCATGCCAAACACGCCGGTCATTCCATCGCTGGCGATCCCAAGTATGGGGATGAGGATTTCACCCGCGAGATTCGTGATCTGGGTGGCAAGCGCTTGTTCCTTCATGCGCATTCCCTGGCTATCAGCCTTCCCGATGGCGGTGAGCTGAAGCTGGAGGCTCCGGTGGATGAGATGTGGCAGAAAACCCTGGAGCGACTAGGTGCCTGATTATCAGCTTCTGATCTTCGACTGGGATGGCACGTTGGTTGACTCCATTGCCCGCATTGTCGAAGCCATGCGTGTGGCAGCGGAGGTTTCGGGGTTGCCCTGGCGCGATGATGCCGCCATCAAGGGTATCATCGGGCTCGGCTTGCCGGAGGCTATCGCTACCCTCTATCCAGAACTCGATGATGCGCAGCGCATCGACACGTTCCGCCAGCGATACGGTGAGCACTACAACGCCCTGGAGCGTCAGCCTTCCCCGTTGTTCGATGGGGTGGCTGAGGCCCTGGAAACATTCCGAGAGCAGGGCTACCGTCTGGCCGTGGCCACCGGCAAGAGTCGTCGAGGGTTGGATCATGTGCTGGCCGGGCGTGGGTGGCTGGACTATTTCGATGTCACTCGTTGCGCTGATGAAACGGCAAGCAAGCCTGATCCACGCATGCTGCAGGAAATCCTGGCGCATTGTGGGGTGGGGGCCGAGCAGGCGGTAATGGTGGGGGATTCGCCCTTCGATTTGCGCATGGCGCATCGGGCTGGGATGGATTCCGTGGCGGTGGGCTATGGTGCCCAGCCGCTTGCTGAGTTGCTCAAGGAGTCGCCCAGGTTGGCGATCGAGCGTTTCGAGGAGCTGAGCCACTGGTTGAGCGGTGGCCTGAGCCGGCAATCCCGAGAGGTGGAGTCTTATGTCTGACGAGTGGAAAGAACCGGCTGTCGACAAGGCTGAACAGAAGAGCTGGAAGCTGCTGGAAAAAGCGGTCCTGGCTGGTGTTCAGGAGCAGCGCCGTGCCCGGCGCTGGGGTATTTTCTTCAAATCGCTGACTTTCCTTTACCTGTTCGCCGCCCTGGCGCTGTTCTCGCCGATCTTCGACCTGCAGAAAAGTGCGGCGCGTAGTCAGGAGCATACCGCCCTGGTTGAGGTGCGCGGCATGATCGCCGATGAGGAGGCAGCAAGTGCCGACAATATCGTGACCGGTCTGCGTGCGGCCTTCGAAGATCCGAACACCAGGGGTGTGGTGTTGCGCATCAACAGCCCGGGCGGCAGTCCGGTGCAGTCCGGCTACGTTTATGACGAGATCCGCCGGCTGCGCGAAGAGCACAAGGACATCAAGGTCTACGCCGTCATTTCGGACCTGGGGGCGTCTGGTGCTTATTACATCGCCAGCGCGGCCGACGAGATTTACGCCGACAAGGCCAGCCTGGTCGGTTCCATCGGTGTTACTGCGGCGAGCTTCGGCTTCGTCGACGCAATGGCTAAGCTTGGCGTCGAGCGCCGTGTCTATACCTCAGGCGAGCACAAGGCCTTCCTCGATCCGTTCCAGCCGCAAAAGCCGGAGGAGACCGAGTTCTGGCAGGGTGTGTTGAGCACCACGCATCAACAATTTATCGAGAGCGTGAAGAAGGGGCGTGGCGACCGGCTCAAGGTTGACACTCATCCCGAGCTCTTCAGTGGTTTGGTCTGGACTGGCGAGCAGGCCTTGGTATTGGGGTTGGTGGACAAGCTTGGCAATGCCAGTTTTGTGGCTCGTGAAGTCGTCGGTGCAAAGGAGATTGTTGACTATACCGTTCAGGAGTCGCCTTTCGATCGATTTTCGAAGAAGTTTGGTGCCGGCGTCGCTGAGCGCCTGGCGCTCTGGATGGGGTTCCAGGGGCCAAGCCTGCGCTGAGTGTGAGTATCGTTAGCGAAGGAAGGCCCGGCGAATCAGGCCGTGTGAAAACTCCCTGAGTGCAGGCCAAGCCAACGCCCCGACTGGTTCGGGGCGTTGGTGTTTCTGGGTAATCGAAAGCGAGGAGCGGGATTTATCCCATCAGC
>NZ_SCOK01000102.1:0-6029 GCF_005502555.1 Pseudomonas sp. D(2018) | reverse complement strand
CCTGACCGCGCGCCTCTCCCTGGATGTAGCCCATAAACGACAATGCCCGTATCGATCGATACGGGCATTGTCTTCAGCTTCGACTCAGACGGCTAGGTTTTCACACAGTCTGCGAAGCCTCCCTTTTTCATGTCCGGCGAAGTATCGCCGATGCGCAGCGGCCCCTTGTTAGAAGAGGACGCGGCTGCGGATGGTGCCGTTCACGTGCTGCAGTTTCTCGAGGGCGAGGTCCGAGTACTCGGCATCGACGTCGATCACCACGTAGCCAACCTTCTCGTCGGTCTGCAGGTACTGACCGGAGATGTTGATGCCGTTGTCGGCGAACACCTTGTTGATCTCGCTCATCACGCCCGGCACGTTCTCGTGGATGTGTAGCAGGCGGTGCTTGCCCGGGTGGGACGGCAGGGCCACTTCGGGGAAGTTGACCGAGGACACCGAGGTACCGTTGTCGCTGTACTTGACCAGCTTCTCGGCCACTTCCAGGCCGATGTTGGCCTGGGCCTCGGCAGTGGAACCACCGATGTGTGGGGTCAGGATCACGCGGTCCAGGCCACGCAGCGGGCTCTCGAACTCTTCGTCGTTGGACTTGGGCTCGACCGGGAACACGTCGATCGCGGCGCCGATCAGGTGCTCGTCCTTGATGGCTTCGGCCAGGGCGTCCAGCTTCACCACGGTGCCGCGGGCGGCGTTGATCAGGATGCCGCCTTGCTTGATGGCGCGGATCTCCTTCTCACCGATCATCCACTGGGTGGACGGCAGCTCGGGCACGTGCAGGGACACGATGTCGGACATGCCGAGCAGTTCGTGCAGGTTGCCCACCTGGGTGGCGTTACCCAGCGGCAGCTTGGTCACGGTGTCGTAGAAGAAGACCTGCATGCCCAAGGCCTCGGCCAGGACCGACAGCTGGGTGCCGATGGAGCCGTAACCGACGATACCCAGCTTCTTGCCACGGATTTCGAAGGAGTTGGCTGCGGACTTGATCCAGCCGCCGCGGTGGCAGGAAGCGTTCTTCTCCGGGATGCCACGGAGCAGCAGGATCGCTTCGGCCAGCACCAGTTCGGCGACCGAGCGGGTGTTGGAATAGGGGGCGTTGAACACCGCGATACCGCGCTCGCGAGCGGCACTCAGGTTGACCTGGTTGGTGCCGATGCAGAAGCAGCCGACGGCGATGAGCTTCTTGGCGCAGTCGAACACCTCGTCGGTGAGCTGGGTACGCGAGCGGATGCCGATGAAGTGGACGTCGGCGATCTTCTCTTTCAGTTCATCACCCGAGAGGGCGCCCTTGAGGTACTCGATATTGGTGTACCCGGCGGCCTTCAGGGTGTCCACGGCATTCTGGTGGACGCCTTCGAGGAGAAGGAACTTGATCTTGCTCTTTTCGAGAGAGGTCTTGCTCATCTGCGTACCTATGTATCCCGGTAAAAATGACAGAAGCGGGCCGTGGGGGGACTTGGCTGCTACCCGGAAAATCGGCTGGAGAGCACGATTCGCGGGGTGCGTATGCTAGCATGATCTCCTTTTCCCTTGCTCGGTTGCGACCTGAATCGTTCTCAGGGCGACCATGAATGATTTGAGAGTTCCGCTGATGACCAACGTTGCCCTGATCGAAGAGCTGAAGACCCTGGTTGAGCCCGGCAAGGTGTTGACCGACGCCGCGTCCCTGGAGGCTTACGGCAAGGACTGGACCAAGCATTTCGCCCCGGCCCCCAGCGCCATCGTCTTCCCCAAGAGCATCGAGCAAGTACAGGCCATCGTTCGCTGGGCCAACCAGCACAAGGTCGCGCTGGTCCCCTCTGGTGGCCGTACCGGCCTCTCCGCCGCGGCTGTAGCAGCCAATGGCGAAGTGGTCGTCGCCTTCGACTACATGAACCAGATCCTCGAATTCAACGAGTTCGACCGCACCGTGGTCTGCCAGCCGGGCGTGGTTACCGAGCAGCTGCAGAACTTCGCCGAAGAAAAGGGCCTGTATTACCCGGTGGACTTCGCGTCTGCCGGTTCCAGCCAGATTGGCGGCAATATCGGTACCAATGCCGGCGGGATCAAGGTTATTCGCTACGGTATGACCCGGAACTGGGTAGCCGGCCTGAAGGTGGTCACCGGCGCTGGCGACCTGCTGGAGCTGAACAAGGACCTGATCAAGAACGCCACCGGCTACGACATGCGCCAGCTGTTCATCGGCGCCGAAGGCACCCTGGGCTTCGTGGTGGAAGCCACCATGCGCCTGGACCGTGCGCCGAAGAACCTCACCGCCATGGTCCTGGGCTCGCCCGACCTGGACTCGATCATGCCGGTGCTGCACGCCTTCCAGAGCAAGCTGGACCTGACCGCTTTCGAGTTCTTCTCCGACAAGGCCATGGCCAAGGTCCTGGCCCGTGGCGACGTGCCGGCTCCCTTCGAAACCGATTGCCCCTTCTATGCGCTGCTGGAGTTCGAGGCCGCCAGCGAAGAGATCGCCAACGACGCCCTTGCCACTTTCGAACATTGCGTCGAGCAGGGCTGGGTGCTGGATGGCGTGATGAGCCAGAGCGAGCAGCAACTGCAGAACCTGTGGAAGCTGCGCGAGTACATCTCCGAGACCATCTCCCACTGGACCCCGTACAAGAACGACATCTCCGTCACGGTTTCCAGGGTGCCAGCGTTCCTGCATGACATCGACGCCATCGTCGAAGCCAACTATCCGGACTTCGAAGTGGTCTGGTTCGGCCATATCGGCGACGGCAACCTGCACCTGAACATCCTCAAGCCGGACAACCTGTCCAAGGACGAGTTCTTCGCCAAGTGCGCCACCGTGAACAAGTGGGTGTTCGAGACCGTGCAGAAGTACAACGGCTCCATCTCCGCCGAGCACGGCGTGGGCATGACCAAGCGTGACTACCTCGGCTACAGCCGCTCGGAGCCGGAGATTGCGGTGATGAAAGCGATCAAGGCGGTGTTCGATCCGAACGGGATCATGAACCCGGGGAAAATCTTCAATTGAGCAGACAGGCGGTGGAGCGATCCACCGCCTGTTTCGTATGGATACCGTTCAGGAGTCGGTAAATGAGCTACCAGCATCAGTATGTCGATGGCACCTCGATCCACTTTTCCCTGGGCAAGGTGGTCTGCGTCGGCCGCAACTACGCCGAGCACGCCAAGGAACTGAACAACCCTGTGCCCACCGAGCCGCTGCTGTTCATCAAGCCGGGCTCCTGCGTGGTGCCGCTGGCCGGTGGCTTCAGCATTCCCCAGGACCGTGGCGCGGTGCATTTTGAAGCGGAAATCGCCGTGCTGATCGGCAAGCCGCTGTCGCGCCACCCGGACGAAGAGGAAGTGCGCGACGCCATCTCCGGCTTCGCCCCCGCCCTGGACCTGACCCTGCGCGACGTGCAGGCGAAGCTCAAGGAGAAGGGCCTGCCCTGGGAAATCGCCAAGAGTTTCGACGGTGCCTGCGTGCTGGCGCCCTTCGTGCCGGGCGACGCGCCCGAACAGTTGGACGACATTGGCATTCGCCTGACCATCAACGGCGAAGTCCGCCAGGACGGCAACAGCCGTGACATGCTCAACCCCATCCTGCCGCTGATCCAGCACATGGCGGGTCACTTCAGCCTGCTACCGGGTGACGTCATCCTCACCGGTACCCCGGTGGGCGTCGGCCCGCTGAACCAGGGCGATGACCTGGTGCTGGAACTGGTTGGCCACAGCCGCTTCGAAAGCCGGGTCATCTGATCCGGCCGACCGGCGGAGATGCATTTCACGGAACTTTCACTGGCATATGGCTATCTCTTAGCCACCCTTTCGTCGAGTAGTATCCGATGCCGCTCCGCCTCCTGCCGTTCATCCGCCGCCGCAGGCTGATGCTGGGACTGGTCGCCGCCTTCGCCGGGACCACCGCCCTGACTAGTTACATGCACTGGGACGACCGCGCCCTGGTCTGGCTGGGTGAGCAGCAACTGACCCAGGAACAGCGCGCCGACAGCATCTGGCTGCCGGGCTACAGGGCCGTGCTGCAGGGCAAGCCACTGGCTGGCCTGGAGAACGACGAAACCTCGGACCTGGCCTACAACCCGGTTACCGGTACCCTGTTCACCGTCACCGGCAAGTCACCGACCCTGGTGGAGCTGAGCCGAGACGGCGAGGTGCTGCGCAGGATTCCACTGAAGGGCTTCTCCAACCCCGAAGGTGTAGCCGTGCTGGAAGGTGGCCATGTTGCGGTGACCGATGAACGCCGCCGCACCTTGTCGATTTTCGAGCTGGACCCGGAAACCCGTGAGTTGAGCGCCGGTAGTACGCCTGAGTTCGACCTCGGTTTCCCCGACTCGGGCAACAAGGGCTTCGAAGGCATCGCCTGGGACCCGGCCCAGGGCCGGCTAATTCTCGGCAAGGAGCGTGGCCCCGTTGCGTTGTTCAGCCTCGGCAGCGACGGCAGCGAAGCCCACGGCGACGTACTTCGACCGCTCCCCAGTTATGGCCTGGGTATGCGCAATCTCTCCGCACTCAGCATCGATCCGCGCACCGGCCATCTGCTGGTGCTCTCCGCCCAGTCCAATCTGCTGCTGGAGCTGGACGAACAGGGCGAGCCTGTCAGCTTCATCAGCCTGCTCGGCGGCATGAATGGCCTGGAAAGCCGCATCCCCCGCGCCGAAGGCGTGGCTATGGACGAGAGCGGCGACATCTACGTCGTCAGCGAGCCGAACCTGTTCTACGTGTTCCGCAAGCAGCTGGTGGCCAGCGCCGATCCGAGTTAGGGCGCCCCACCGTTAAGCTTCGCTTAAGGCGCTTTTAAGCCTCGTTTCAGCCAGCCGCCCTAGCCTGATCCCGTCAACCAAAACCACACGGGATCACGTCCATGAAAACCAAATACCTCGCCCTGCTGGCCGCGCCGCTGTTCTCTACTGCCGTCATGGCCAGCAGCTACACCGGCCCCGGCGCCACGTCCCAGATCACCACTGTCGCGGCCGCGCTTGAGGCCGCCGATGATGCACCGGTGGTGCTGCAGGGGCAGATCGTCAAGCGCATCAAGGGCGACATCTACGAGTTCAAGGACGCCAGCGGCACCATGAAAGTGGAGATCGACGACGAAGACTGGCCGCCCATGTCCATCGACGACAAGGCCACCGTCAAACTGACCGGCGAAGTGGACCGCGACCTGATGGGCCGCGAAGTGGATGTGGAGTTCGTCGAGCGGGTGAACTGAGCCAAAGGGCGAAGATCATGCTCGGGACCTGTGGGGGGCGAATGAATTGGCTATGTCTGAGTTTTAGCTGTTGCGAGACGGCAACCGGCAATCGGCGAGCGTGAGTGCGGGTAGGAGCCAGCTTGCTGGCGAAAACGTCCGCATTCGCTAGCAAGCTAGCTCCTACAACAGATTCATTCGCCAAGGGCTGCAGCGCACCCCCCCTACGGGAAACCCGGGCAGACCTTCGGCCTGCTTGGCGAATGAATTGGCTATGTCTGCGTTAAGTGTTGCTAGAACGTCCTGAGCCAAGTTGATTATCGAGTTCTGCGGATGTTTCTGGTTTCGCCTTCCCAGGCGCCTCCCTTTGGCAGACGACCCAAAGGAAGCAAAGGTCTTGCCCCTGCATCCGGGTCCGGCTTCGCCGGACTGCCCTCCCTCCATCGTTGCTCCGGGGGCACGGCGAGAGGGGCCATCCATGGCCCCACACGCCTCTCGCGGCATCCATGCCGCTCGTCCCCCTGCACAACGATTCCGCTCGGCCTCCTGAAGGGGCGCAGTCGCTGCCCCACCTCGTCAGCCCGGTTTCAGGCCCATGTGGGCTTCAGGATGGTTTGTACCTCGCCGGCGCGAGTCACCCCTCTACCTCTGGGAGAGGGGCCGGGGCGGGCCGCGTTCGGATGAGGGTTTTGTCAGGCTGGCGCGGAAGCCTAAAAGGCCTGCGCTAGAGCGCTTCTCTCAACGTCCCAACAGCTAACGCAGACTGTACTGGTCTAATTCTCGTGGACACCTCGATAGGGGATGATCATCCCCAACGAGGACCCAGAAAGACATGACATCACGTACCCGTAGAAGCTTTGACACCGCCTTCAAGTTG
>NZ_SCOK01000101.1:0-6580 GCF_005502555.1 Pseudomonas sp. D(2018) | reverse complement strand
CGAGCTGATGGGATAAATCCCGCTCCTCGCTTTCGATTACCCAGAAACACCAACGCCCCGAACCAGTCGGGGCGTTGGCTTGGCCTGCACTCAGGGAGTTTTCACACGGCCTGGAGTGCGGGGCCTTGTCGTGCGGGGCGGGATCAGACCTTGGCCGTTTCCTGCTTCGCCTTGAGCTTCTTCAGCTCTTCGTCGCGCAGCTCGCGGCGCAGGATCTTGCCGACGTTGGTGGTCGGCAGCGCGTCGCGGAACTCGATGGCGCGCGGCACCTTGTAGCCGGTGACGTTGCTGCGCATGTGCTCCATCACCTGCTCCTTGGTCAGGCTGACGCCGGGCTTGGCGACCACGAACATCTTGATCGCCTCGCCGGATTTCTCGTCCGGCACGCCGATGGCGGCGCACTGCAGCACGCCCGGCAGGGTCGCCAGCACATCTTCCAGTTCGTTCGGATACACGTTGAAGCCGGAGACCAGGATCATGTCCTTCTTGCGGTCGACGATGCGCATGAAGCCATCGTCCTGGATCACCGCAACGTCGCCGGTCTTCAGCCAGCCGTCGGCATCGAGCATTTCATCGGTGGCTTCCTGGCGCTGCCAGTAGCCCTTCATGACCTGCGGCCCCTTCACGCACAGCTCGCCGGGCGCGCCCAGGCCAACGTCATTGCCTTCGTCGTCCACCACCTTGCACTGGGTGGAGGGCACCGGGATGCCGATGGTGCCGATCTGGATGTTCTGGAACGGGTTCACCGACACCACCGGGCTGGTCTCGGTCATGCCGTAGCCTTCGCAGATGGCGCAACCGGTGACCTGCTTCCAGCGCTCGGCAGCGGCCAGTTGCAGGGCCATGCCGCCGGACAGGGTCAGCTTCAGCGCGGAGAAGTCCAGCTTGCGGAAGTCCTCGTTGTTGCACAGGGCCACGAACAGGGTGTTCAGCCCCACGAAACCGGTGAACTTGTACTTCGCCAGCTCCTTGGTCATGGCCGGCAGGTCGCGCGGGTTGGAGATGAGGACGTTGTGGTTGCCGGTCAGCATCATCGCCATGCAATGGAAGGTGAAGGCGTAGATGTGATAGAGCGGCAGCGGGGTGATGAGGATCTCGCAACCTTCGTTCAGGTTGGCGCCCATCAATGCCTTGCACTGCAGCATGTTGGCGATCAGGTTGCGATGGGTCAGCATCGCCCCCTTGGCCACGCCGGTAGTGCCACCGGTGTACTGCAGCACGGCGATGTCACCGCCCTGCGGGCTGGCTTCGTTGACGGCACGGCCACGGCCCTTGGCCAGGGCATCGTTGAGCTTGATTGCCTGGGGCAGGCTGAACGGCGGCACCATCTTCTTCACATGCTTGATCACGGCATTGACCAGCAGGCGCTTGAAGGTCGGCAGCAGGTCACCGACTTCGGTGACGATGACGTGTTTCACGCCGGTCTTGGGCAGGACTTCTTCGGCCAGGTGAGCCATGTTGGCCAGGCAGACCAGGGCCTTGGCGCCGGAATCGTTGAACTGGTGCTCCATTTCCCGCGCGGTGTAGAGCGGGTTGGTGTTGACGACGATCAGGCCGGCACGCATGGCGCCGAACACCACCACCGGGTACTGCAGGATATTCGGCAGCTGCACGGCGATGCGATCGCCGGGCTTGAGATCGGTGTGGTTCTGCAGGAAGGCGGCAAAGGCGCCGGAAAGTTCGTAGAGCTCACCGTAGGTGAGGGTCTTGCCCAGGTTGCTGAATGCGGGCTTGTCGGCAAAGCGTTGGCAGGACTCCTTCAATACCGCCTGGACGTTGGGGTATTGATCGGGGTTGATCTCGGCAGGAACACCCGCTGGGTACTTGTCCTTCCAGAAGTTATCGGTCATGGAGGCCCACTCCTAAGCAACAGCTGATTTCACTACCCTCCGAGGGGCAGTTGTTTGTTGTGTTCTGTGCAATTGTGCGCCCGTGCGGGCAAAAAAACGCGCCGAGATTAACAGCTTTACCAAGGGCCCACCAGCACCAAACCAGCCCCATGCAGTCATGAAAGTGACCAAAACAGTGCACATCAGTCACTTTTGGAGTCCAGACTCTAATTCGCCGACAAACGGCGTATTTCGGGGCTTTCACGGGTTCTGGGAAGCGTGATGAGCGAATCGGACAGGGCGTCCGGGGCGGAAGGCGGGTCACACGCGGGGGGAAGAGCGAGGGCAGGACGGAGGACCCGCCCTGCCCTTTTCGGTCAGGCGATGTCGCGCAGCTCGCGACGCAGGATCTTGCCCACCGGGGTCATCGGCAGGGCGTCCTTCAGCACGATGTGCTTGGGCACCTTGTAGCCGGTGAAGTTTTCCTTGCAGTAGGCCTTCAGCTCCTCGACGCTGACGCCGCCATCGCGCGGCACCACGAAGAGCTTCACCGCCTCGCCGGACTTGTCGTCAGGCACGCCGATGGCCGCGCAGCTGGCCACCTTCGGGTGGGCCATGACCACGTCCTCGATCTCGTTCGGATAGACGTTGAAGCCGGAGACGATGATCAGGTCCTTCTTGCGGTCGACGATGCGCACATAGCCGTCCGGGTCGATCACGGCAATGTCACCGGTCTTCAGCCAACCCTCGGCATCCAGCACCTCAGCGGTTGCCTCGGGACGCTGCCAGTAGCCCTTCATCACCTGCGGCCCCTTGATGCATAGCTCGCCGCGCTCACCGAGGGGCAGTTCGTTGCCCGCATCGTCGATGGTCTTGAAGGCGGTGCCCGGCACCGGGATGCCCACGGTCCCCAAGCGTGCCTGGCTGCCATACGGGTTGGTGCTGGCCACAGGCGAGGTCTCGGTCAGGCCGTAGCCTTCCACTACCGAACAGCCGGTCATCGCCTGCCAGCGTTCGGCAGTGGCCTTGACCAGCGCAGTACCGCCGGAGTTGGTGACCTTGAGGTTGGAGAAGTCGAGGTTCTTGAATTCGGGATGGTCCATCAGCGCCACGAACAGGGTGTTCAGGCCCAGCAGCGCGGAGAAGCGCCACTTCTTCAGCTCCTTGATGAAGCCACCGATGTCGCGCGGATTGGTGATGAGGATGTTGTGGTTGCCATTGACCATCATGCACATGCAGTTCGCGGTGAAGGCATAGATGTGGTACAGCGGCAGCGGCGCAATCATGATCTCCTGGCCCTGCTTCATCAGTGGCGCACCATCCGGGCCGAGCTGCGACAGGCAGGCGTCCACTTGCTGCATGTTGGCCACCAGGTTGCCGTGGGTCAGCATCGCGCCCTTGGCCACGCCGGTGGTGCCGCCGGTGTACTGCAGCACGGCGATATCTTCCAGCCCCACCCGCACCGGTTTCAGCGCATGGCCCTGGCCCAGCTTCAGCGCCTCCTTGAAGGACACCGCCTGTGGCAGGTGGTAGTCGGGGACCATCTTCTTCAGCTTCTTGACCACGGTGTTGACCAGCCAGCCCTTGAGGCTTGGCAGCAGGTCACCCATGCGGGCTTCGATCAGGTATTCGATCTCGGTATCGGGCAGCACCTCTTCGACCAGCTTGCCGAACAGGTTGATGTAGACCAGCGCGCGCACCCCGGCGTCCTTGAATTGATGACGCATCTCGCGGGCGGTGTAGAGCGGGTTGGTGTTGACCACGATGAGCCCGGCGCGCAGGGCACCGAACACGGCGATGGGGTACTGCAGGACGTTGGGCATCTGCACGGCGATACGGTCGCCGGGCTTGAGGTCAGTGTTCTTCTGCAGGTAGGCGGCGAAGGCGGCGGACAGGCGGTCCAGCTCGGCATAGGTCAGGGTCACACCCAGGTTGCTGAAGGCGGGGCGGTCGGCGAATTTCTTGCAGGATCGCTCGAACACCTCGATCACCGACTTGTAGGCGGCCAGATCGATTTGGTTGGGCACGCCGGCCGGGCGTTTGTCGCTCCAGAAATCAGGTTGCATTGTTCTTGTCCTCTTAGCCCTGAAATAGTCTGGCCCGCGCTGCGGGGCTGCCCGGAACTTAGCAGCTCCTAGGCAACGCGCAAATATGCGAGCGGGCGTCATTGACCGCTTGAATCTTGCCGATAGTCCAGTTAGATTCGCCTAGCATCAGAACAAGAACATGACATCTGGATTACTTATCACTCATGCGTTTCCCTCTGGCCCTCTGGGCGTTGCTGTGCTGCCTGCTCCTCAGCTGCGGCGTTCGGGCCGACCTCCGTCTGGCCACCCTGGAATACCCTCCCTACTGCTCGCAGTACCTGCCGCAAGGCGGCAGCATCGTCGAGCTCACCACCCGCGCCTTCGCATCCCAGGGCTACAAGGTCCAGGTGGACTTTATGCCCTGGGCCCGTGTTCGCGCCGCCCTGCACAGCGGCCACTACCAGGGCGCCCTGGCCCTCTGGCCACGGGAAGTGGTCGAGGAAAACCTGCGTGCCTCGCGGCCGCTGTTCTATAGCGAGCTGGGATTCTTCGTGCGCGCCGACTCGCCGGTCCGGTTCAAGAAGCTCACCGACCTCAAGGGACGCAAAGTAGGTGTAGTCCGGGGCTACGGCTACCCGGCCAGCGTGCTGCGTTCGGGTTTCAGCGCCGAGGAAGCGGTGGACGACATCTCCAACCTGCGCAAGCTGGAGGCACGGCGTTTTGACCTGGTGCTCCTGGAGCGGGTGGTGGGCCAGTATCTAATCGCGAAGGACGAGCACCTGCGCGGCAAGCTCCAATGGCAGTCCCCGGCCCTGGAACGCATCCCCCTGTTGGCGGGATTCACCGCACCGCAGCCCGGGCAGCCGGACTGGGCGCACGTGTACGAGCGCGGGCTCAAGACCCTGCTGGCCAGCGGCGAATACATGCGCATACTCGAACGCCAGAATACCCCTCCCCGCTGAGCAGGCTTTGCGCCACCAGCACACCCGTGCACAATGCGTCGATTCCCCGGCAAAAGGATCGGCCATGCGCCACGACGCCTTCTGGCTCGACGCCAGCGATGCAGTGCCCCTGTACGTCAATCACTGGTCCGGCGAGGCACCGCCCCGGGCGGTGGTGATGCTGTCCCACGGCATGGCCGAGCACAGCGGCCGCTACGCTCGCCTGGGCGAGGCCCTGGTGGCCGCCGGGTTCGAACTCTATGCCCTCGACCAGCGCGGACACGGGCGCACCGCCGAGCATGGCGTCCTCGGCCAGTACGCCGCGGATGACGGCTGGAGCAAGGTCATCAACGACCTCGCCAGCCTCAACCACCATATCCGCCAACAACATCCGCAAGCGCCCATCCTCCTGCTGGGCCACAGCATGGGCAGCTACATCGGCCAGGCCTACCTGATGCAGCACAGCTGCAGCCTGCAGGGCGCCATCCTCTCCGGCTCCAACTACCAGCCAGTGGCGTTGTACAGGGTGGCCAGACTGGTGGCGCGGTTCGAGCGCTGGCGCCAGGGCAAGGAGGGCCGTAGCCCGCTGCTCGAGTTCCTCTCCTTCGGCTCTTTCAACAAGGCCTTCAAGCCCAACCGCACGGCTTTCGACTGGCTCAGCCGCGACCCGCAGGAAGTGGACAAGTACGTCAACGATCCGCTCTGCGGCTTCCGCTGCACCAACCAGTTGTGGCTCGACCTGCTCGGCGGGCTTCAGAACATCACCCCGCCGAAGCACCTGGCGCAGATCGACCCCGACCTGCCGCTGCTGGTGATAGGCGGTGAACGCGACCCGGTCAGCGAAGGCCGGCGCCTGCAGGATCTGGCCGCAGCCTTGCGCCGGGCCGGCCTCAGGAACGTGCAGTTGAACATTTACCCCGGCGCCCGCCACGAGCTGCTCAACGAGAGCAACCGCGACGAGGTGACCCGCGACTTGATCGACTGGCTGGAGCAGACCCTTGCCCACAGTCGACCCAACCAAACGCAAGCCAAGGAGACCGCATGAGCCAGGTAACCAACTTCACCTACGACGCGCTGGACGTCGGCCAGAAAGCCACCTTCTCCACGACCGTCGAAGAGCGCCACATCCAGCTGTTCGCCGCCGTCTCCGGCGACCGCAACCCGGTGCACCTGGACGCAGAGTACGCTGCCGGCACGATGTTCAAGGAGCGCATCGCCCACGGCATGTTCACCGGTGCCCTGATCAGCGCCGCCATCGCCTGCGAAATGCCCGGCCCGGGCAGCATCTACCTTGGCCAGCAGCTCAAGTTCACCCGCCCGGTGAAACTGGGCGACAGCCTGACCGTGGAGCTGGAGATCCTCGAGAAACTGCCGAAGAACCGCGTGCGCATCGCCACCCGCGTGTTCAACCAGAACGCCGAGCAGGTGGTCGATGGCGAAGCCGAAGTGCTGGCGCCCAAGCAGCAGCTGTCGGTGGAACTGCCGGAACTGCCGCCGATCACCATCGGTTGAGGTTTCGCTGGATACGAAGACGCCCGGACTTGATCCGGGCTTTTTTGTTGGCGCTCAGTTGCCGCACCTGTGGGGGCGAATTCATTGGCTATGTCTGCGTTAAGTGTTGCTAGAACGTTCTGAGCCAAGTTGATTGCCGAGTTCTGCGGAGGTTTCTAGTTTCGCCTTCCCAGGCGAGTCCCTTTCTCAAACGCCAGAAAGGAACCAAAGGGCTTGCCCCTGCATCCGGCCCCGGCTTCGCCGGGGTTCCCTCGCTCCATCGTTGCTCCGG
>NZ_SCOK01000100.1:0-6966 GCF_005502555.1 Pseudomonas sp. D(2018) | reverse complement strand
CGCCAGGTCTCACGAGCAGCATGCCCCGCTGCCTTGATGCGTACCCCGAGTCATGAATCGGAGGAACAGGCCTTGACACCGAGATCTTCATAGAAGGGGCGAATTCATTCGCCCCTACAAGTGAACGTACCAACCTCACGAACAAAAACGCCGCCCTCCTCTCGGGGGCGGCGTTTTCATTTCCGTACCTCGCGTGTCAGGCGTCCTGTTCAACCCCTGCGCTCAGGGCCACTACCGGCTTTTTTGCCAACAGCCAGTAGGCCAGCCCTGATACCAGGATGGCGGGGAAGCTCGCGGTGATCTGCTCGGCTATGTCCTTGAACACATGGGCCAACACGAAGTACACCGCAAAGCCCAGGACCAGCGCGGCGATACCCGCCGGGTTCCAGCCATTGCTGCCGTAATAGGCGCCGCCGGATTCGGCAAAGAGGTCGCGGTCGCTGATGCGCTTACCGCGCACGCAGAAGTAGTCGACCAGGATGATGGTCCAGAGCGGGATGAACAGGCCGCCGATGACGCCGAGGAAGGTCTCGAAGTAATGCAGGAAGGAGTCGAAGGCCATGGGCACGAAGCACAGCGCCAACTGCAGCACGACGATGATCGCCAGGGCCTTTTTCGGGGTCAGGCTCTTGAACGCGCCCAGCAGGCCCATGCCGGAGCCGTAGAGCACGGTGACGTTGGTGCTGACGGTGGCGAAAATCAGCACCAGGAAGGACACCAGGCCCAACCCCAGGGTAGCCAGGGTGGAGCTGGGGTCGGAGTTGTTGGGGTCGATGCTGCCGGTTTGCAGTGCCACCCCGATGGTGCCAATGGCGCCGATCAGCATGAACCAGCCCTGCCCCACGTTGAGCCCCAGCCAGCTGCCCACGGTGGCCGCCTTGCCGGTCTTGGCGAAGCGGGAGAAGTCCGCCACCTGGGCCCAGGTCCAGGAGAAACCGAAGGCCAGGTCTATGTAGAAGGCCACCGAGTGGGCCGGGTTCGCCACCTTGAACGCCATCAGCTCACCCAGGTCCCACTGCGACAGCACGATGTAGCTGACCCAGACGCCCAGCACCAGCAGCAGCACGCCGGCGACGCGCTCCAGATAGCGAATCGCCTCATGGCCGAGGAAGGTGATGATGCCCTGCGCCACGGCGGTCAACAGAATGCCGAGCACCATCGGTCCCGCCGCGCCGGGCTGGCCAAAGGTCGGCCAGCCGAACGCCGCGCCGAACACGTGGGTGAGGGAAATGGCGGCGATGAAGCTGTTCACGCTGGGCCAGCCGATCAGCACCAGGAACTGGGCCACGCCGGTCAGGCGCGACCCCTTGGTGCCCAGGGCAGGACGGGCCACCACGGCCGTACTGGCACCGTAGCGGTAGCCGATATAGGCCACTGCCGCCCAGGGAATCATCATCAGCGGCAGCCAGAGAATGCTGTACTGCAGGACGAAGACCATGCCCAGTGAGGCGGCCATGCCGCCAAAGAACCAGGAACCGGTGTTGATGCCGGAGCCGAACCAGGTCCACACGGTGTCGCCGAAGCCGTAGCTGCGCTCCGCCGGTTTGATCTGATTGAGCCCGTACTCTTTGTGCGCGTCTGAATTCGACATAGCTGAAACTTCCTCGCGAACCGCCGCAGCGGTCACTTGTTGTAGTTGTGAAGTCGCTTGTTCTGTTCGGGTTGACGCAATGCCTGGTCAGGTGGGCGGGAGCTCCTCGCGAATAGCGTCGGCGATGCCCTGGACGCAGACCTCCAGGATCAACTCGCCCTTCTCCCGGCTGGCCGTCTTCGCCGACGACAGGGTTCCCGGCGCCGGCGTGCGGGCCGGGTCCACCGGAAACACGTCATAGGGCGGGAAGGTCGCAGGCGGGTGATCGACGACGCGGTCCAGGTCCACGAGATCCGGGTACAGCGCCAGCATCAGCGACGTCTCGAAGACGCCGCCGTGCTCGATGTCCCAGCCGAGGAACCCCTCGGGATAGAGACGCTGGATCACCGCTGGGTCCTTCACGAAGTCCCAGTAGGAGAGCACCACGACCTTGAAGTCCTGGATGCCGGCATAGCGCAGCTCGCGCAGGGCAAGGTCGATGCCTTCGACGATGAACATGGAGTTTTCGTAGTGGCCATTCATCAGCACCAGCCGGCGCGCACCGTGGCGGGCCAGCTCGCGGATGATGTCCTGCACCGTACCGGTCAACGTGGCGCCGTCCAGGCTGGTGGTTCCGGGGAAGTGATTGCCGCCGCCGGACTTCTGCTGGGACTTGTAGCCGTACTGCAGGCCCGGCAGGACCAGCGCGCCGATGTGCTCGGCAACCCGTTGGCACACCGCAGTGGGCAGCAGCACATCCACGTTCATGCACATGTGATGGCCGTGCTGCTCCAGGGCGCCGACCGGCAGCATCAGCACACAGTCGCCGCCTGCGATGCGCGCCTCGTAGTCCTTCCAGGTCAGCTCACCTACGAAAACACTCTTGCTCATCGAAATACTCCAGGGATTCTCGGCGCCAGACGGACTTCCGCTAATGGCATTGCATCAGAAGTGCGTGGGCGACTTTTGTACGTATCCGACCCGAAGTTGGCAGGATCGCCAGGGGCCAGCCGTCAGTCGTCCGCCAGGGCCTTATGCGCCGTCTCTCGGATGGTCAGCATCGCCAGCAACGCCACGGCTGCCGCGCCCACCAGCATCCAGGCCGGCGCCATCTTGTCGCCGGTCTGGCTGATCAACCAGGTGGCGATGAACGGCGCGGTGCCGCCGAACAGGGCGTTGGCGGTGTTGAAGCTGAAGGCGAAGCCGCTGTAGCGCACCCGAGTCGGGAACACCTCCGCGAGGAAGCACGGCAGGGTGCCGTCGTTCATCGCCAGCATCAGGCCGAAGGCGATCTGAATCAGCAGGATGAAGGCGAAGCCCTGCCCTTCCAGCAGGCCGAACAGCGGCAGCGTGAGGGCGAGGAACAGCAGCGACGCGGCGATCAGCATGGTCTTGCGGCCGAAGCGATCAGACAGCTTGCCCATCAGGAAGATGAAACCGATGTAGGTCGCCAGCGACACGGTGGACGCCAGGAAGGAATCAGTCTCGGTCATGCCCATCTCGGTGGAGAGATAGGTCGGCATGTAGCTGAGGATCAGGTAGAAGGCCACCGCGTTGAGGCAGGTGACGCCGATGGCCACCAGCACTTTCTTGCGATGCACGCCGAGGAGTTCGCGGATCGGCACCTTGTGCTCGGTTTCCTTCTTCGCCATCGCCTGTTCCATCTCGCGGAACTTGGGCGTGTCCTGCAGGTGCAGGCGGATGTAGCGGCCGATCAGCCCGAGGGGGGCCGCCAGCAGGAAGGGGATGCGCCACCCCCAGCTGTGCAGTTGTTCGGTGTCCAGCTGCGAATAGAGCAGTGCCGCGAACAGCGAACCGAACAGCAGCCCCGCTGCGGTACTGGCCGGCACCAGGCTGGTGTAGAAGCCACGTTTGTTGTCCGGCGCGTACTCGGCGAGGAAGGCCGCCGCACCCGCGTATTCCCCGGAGGCGGAGAAACCTTGCACCAGGCGGATCAGCAACAGCAACAGCGGCGCGAGCATGCCCACCTGGGCATAGGTCGGCAGCAGCGCGATGCAGAAGGTGGCGCCGGACATGATGAGGATGGACAGGGAAAGGGCGTTACGCCGGCCGTAACGGTCGCCGATATGACCCCAGACGATGCCGCCGATGGGGCGGATGATGAAGGAGATGGCAAACACCGCGAAGGCCGCCAGCAAGCCGGTGGTCTTGTCCGTGGCGGGGAAGAACACGACGGCGATCACCGCCGCCAGATAGCCATAGGCGGCGTAGTCGAACCACTCGACGAAGTTGCCCATGAAGCTGGCGGTCGCCGCGCGGCGGAGCGTGCTGCGCTCGCTGCTGGACATTGGGCTCGCGGCCTGGCCGTAGGCCAGGGACTGGTTGGATGTGCTCATCGGGCACCCCCTGCAATCGGGAGTTGCGCCTGGGTTTCCGAAGTATGGACGGGAGCGCCCCGACCGTTGTTGAAAGACACACTGTCGGCCGCTCCCCGAAGGAGCGTTCCTGCAATAAACCTGACCATCGCCTGTACCTCTATTGTTATGTCGTGCTAGTTCGGCAGCGGGTAGTCAAAAGGCGGCGCGTGCGCGGGGTCTGGACCCCGTGAATGCCGCGCGTCGATTCTTGTTGTGGTGGTGCGTGAAACCACGGCCCGCGCAGGCGGTCGGCTCTGCGCGGGCGTGGACGGGGTCATTTGCGGATGATGTTTTTCTCCGGCCCGTAGGGGAATTTGGTGATGTTTTCGGCACCGTCCGCGTTGACGATCAGGATGTCGTGCTCGCGGTAACCACCGGCACCCGGCAGGCCTTCCGGCAGCATGATCATCGGTTCCATGGACACCACCATGCCCGGCTCCAGCACCGTGTCGATGTCCTCGCGCAGCTCCAGGCCGGCCTCGCGGCCGTAGTAGTGGCTGAGGGTGCCGAAGGAGTGGCCGTAGCCGAAGGTGCGGTACTGCAGCACGTCGTGCTTGAGGAAGATCTCGTTCAGTTCACGGGCGATATCGCTGCAGCGCGCACCGGGCTTGATCAGCTTGAGGCCGGCCTCGTGCACCTCGACGTTGACCTGCCACAGGCGCAGGTGGTCGTCGGAGCAGTGGTCGAGGAACAGGGTGCGCTCCAGGGCGGTGTAGTAGCCGGCGATCATCGGGAAGCAGTTGAGGCTGAGGATGTCGCCCTTGTTCACCTTGCGGGTGGTCACCGGGTTGTGCGCGCCGTCGGTGTTGATGCCGGACTGGAACCAGGTCCAGGTGTCCATCAGCTCCACGTCGTCGAAGGTGTCGGCAATGGCGCGAACCATGGCCTGGGTGGCATGCAGCGCCACTTCGTATTCCGGCACCTGGTCACGCAGGGCTTCCACCACCGCCGCGCCACCGATGTCGGCGATGCGCGCACCGTGGCGGATCATGACGTGCTCTTCGGCGGACTTGATCATGCGCATGCGCATGCAGGCGGCTGCCACATCCACCAGCTCGGCTTCGGGGTAGCGGGCGGCCAGCTTGTCGCGGTTCAACAGGTTCAGGTGATCGTGCTCGATACCGATGCGGCGTGCTTTCGGCAGGGCCTGCTGGATGGCGACGAAATAGTTATCGCGCTGCCAGTCGGTGTAGACGATGTTGTCGGTGCCGACGGTGCGGCGCCACGGTTGGCCGCCGTCGATGTTGGCGCTGATGCTGATGACGTCGTCCTGGGTCACCACCAGCGCGTAGGGGCGGCCGAAGGAGCAGTAGAGGAAGTCGGAGTAGTAGTTGATGTTGTGGTACGAGGTGAAGATCGCGGCGTCGATGTTCTCCGCCGCCAGGTGCGCGCGCAGTTTGGCTTGGCGGCTGGCGTATTCCTGGGCGGAGAAGGTGGAGCGAACCTTGTCGCCGTTACGGATGCGGAGCGTCTTGGGCATTTGCATGGCGGTGAACCCTTGTTGTTATCCACTGACTCGACACACCGGATTGGTGGGCCGTTGGACAGCATTGCAACAGAAGCAACCGGCCACTTTTTGTACGAATCCGACCCCAAGTTGGTCAGATCCGCTGGGGTGGGGCTGGGGCTCCGAACAGTGCTTGAACACCCTCACCCCCGGCCCCTCTCCCGCAGGGAGAGGGGTGACTCATGCCGGGCACAGTGTGCGAAGTCTGCACGGACAGCCCCCTCTCCCCCTGGGAGAGGGCTGGGGTGAGGGCAGTTGGGTTAACTCGGACTAGCCGGCAGGCGCGAATGCTCTTGTGTAGGGGCGAATTCATTCGCCCCTACAAGGAAAGCCCCGAGCTTTTTTGCCCCGGCAAAAAAACGGGCCCGGACCGTGCTGCCAGGCACGGGCGGGCCCGAAGTGGTGCCAAGGGTGCTCAGTGCATCGCGGCGCGGCAGAGCTGCGGCTTGTCCAGCCGTTCGTTGCTGGGCGGGATGCCGAAGTGCTCGCGGTAGCACTTGGAGAAATTCTGCGCGGAAAGGAAGCCGCAGCCGAAGGCCACCTGTACCACCGGCAGGGCGGTCTGGCGCAGCAGTTTGCGAGCACGCAGCAGGCGCAACTTGAGGTAGTAGCGCGATGGCGAGCAGTGCAGGTACTTCTGGAACAGCCTTTCCAATTGGCGCCGCGACAGCTCGATGAAGCTGGCCAAGTCATCCAGGTCGATGGGCTCTTCCAGATTGGCCTCCATCAGCGCGATCACTTCCTGCAGCTTGGGCTGCGCGCTGGCGAGGGCATCGCGCAGGGTCAGCCGACTGGCCCAGGCCGGAATATTTTCGCCGTCCTGAAGCAAACCGGCGTCGGCCAGCACAGCGCGGGCAGATTCCAGTGCGCCCAGCTTCACGCCGTGGGCGGACAGGTCGCGGAGTTGCGCGAGCAATCCGGCGTCGGCGAGTGGAGCGCCGTCGCCGCCACAGAGAATCAGGGCGTCCAGTTCGCGCGCCTCGGCGAGGCTGCCTTCGGGCGTCAGCTGCATGCCGTTGTCGGCGCGCACCGGGGTGCCGTCGCACGTCAGGGTGCACCAGTGATAGAGGCCCGTTCCGGACAGTTGGTTGGCCAGGCGCAACGGCTCGAGGGCGCCGGCCAGTGCGATCAGGCTGAAGTCATCCAACAGCAGGAAGCCGATGGACTCGAAGCGGGTTTCAGGCTTGCGCAGGGCTTGATAGGCGCTCATGGCATCAGCACTCCACGGCACTCACGGCCAGCCCGCCGCGTGAGGTTTCCTTGTACTTGTCGTGCATGTCGGCGCCGGTGTCGCGCATGGTGCGGATCACCCGGTCCAGCGAGATGAAGTGCTCACCATCACCGCGCAGCGCCATCTGCGCCGCGTTGATCGCCTTCACCGCAGCTATCGCGTTGCGCTCGATGCACGGCACCTGCACCAGCCCGCCCACCGGGTCGCAGGTCAGCCCCAGGTTGTGCTCCAGGCCGATCTCCGCCGCGTTCTCCAGCTGCGCCGGAGTCGCCCCCAGCAC